>JBAUNL010000523.1:0-7977 GCA_049579205.1 Rhodomicrobium sp.
TTTGGCTTCTTCCTCAGAACTTTCGCTACTGTTCCCAGTGATGGTTCACAAGTTTGCGCCGGTTCCCGATATAGGCCCTCGCGTTTAAGGAGCGTCATTCAGGTCCACGGATTCGGCCGTGGCGGAAAGAACGTGCGTAAAGGCAGAGGAGTCCGCCGCTCAAAGCAGCGTCCCTCTCAGGATCAGCATTGCGATACTGAAGTAGATAATCAGCCCCGTCACATCTACGAGCGTGGCCACGAACGGCGCCGAGGCACTGGCCGGGTCGAGGCGCAGCCTTTGCAGGATGAAGGGAAGCATGGATCCGACGAGCGAGCCGAAGGTCACGATGCCGATGAGCGCCGCGCCCACCGTGGCTGCCACCAGCCCCCAATGATCGCCGTAGTTGTAGAAGCCGAATTTTTGCCAAAGCAAGATCCGGGTCATTCCAATGGCGGCAAGGATGGCCCCCAGCGCCAGGCCCGCCGGAATTTCCCGCCGCGCGACCCGCCACCAATCCCCGAGCTTAAGCTCGCGTAAGGCCAACGAGCGGATCATGAGCGAGGTCGCCTGCGAGCCGGAGTTTCCTCCCGAGCTCATGATCAGCGGGATGAACAGTGTGAGCACCACCGCCTTCTCCAGCTCGCTCGAATAATGTTGCATGGCGCTTGCAGTGAGCATCTCGCTAAGGAACAGGGCGGCAAGCCAACCGGCCCGCTTCTTAATCATGGTCAGGAAGCTTGTCTTCAAGTAGGGGCCGCCGATGGCCTCCATGCCGCCGAACTTTTGCACGTCCTCGGCCGATTCCGCCACGATGGCATCGATCACGTCGTCCACGGTGACGATGCCGAGAATCTGGTCCTCGCCGTTAACGACCGGCACCGCCAGCAAATCGTACTTGGAGATGAGGCGGGCGACCTCTTCCCGGTCCGTTCCGGGACTGACCGCCACCGGCCTTCTGCGCGGAGACGCGGAGCCGATCATCGCCTCGGGGTCTGCAATCAAAAGCTCGCGCACAGAAACGGCTTGGAGCAGCCGCAGGGACTTCGCCTCCACCACATAGACCGCATAAATCTGCTGCGGGGCCGGCTCGGCGGTGCGAATGCGCTCGATCACGTCTTTGACGCGCACCCCCTCCAGAACGCTGATGAAGTCGGTGGTCATGATGCCCCCTGCCTTATCGGCCGGATAGGCGAGGATCTTTTCAACTGGCGCTTTGGCGCGCTCTTCGAGCCGCTGCAACAGCCCGTCCCGCAGTTTGGCAGGTAAGCCGCGCAGAAGCTCGGCGCGCCGGTCGGGATGAGCGCTGTTCAGGATGCGCACCGCACGCGCCTCGGGAAGCGCTTCGAGTAGATGCGACGGCCGGTCGAGTCCGGGCGTGTTGAAAATGCGGATCGCTGTTTCCTCTGGAAGCTCCTGCAAGATCGCGATTGCGGTCTGGCGCGGCAAACGCGCTATGGCCTCAATAATATCGGCCACATACCAATCCGGAAGCACCTTCGGCGCCAGTGCTGGGTTTGCCGCCGCCTCGGCGATCGCAGCCTCGATCATGGCTTGTTCCCGGTTCATGCAATCCCCTCTCTGCGCCCGTTTCCTGGCAGTATCTCAAAGAGCATAAGGCTTTCCACCGGGGACGGAAGCCCGCCTTGGACAACAAGCGCCATTCAGATGCCTGAATGATCTCCTTCCCTTGCCGTCGCAGGGCAACCGGGCCGAAATGCTTCGTATCCGCAATGAACCTTCGCGCAGCACGTATGTCGGCGCCATGTACTACTACATAGTTGATTTTGATCTGGATGGGCTCGTCGACGTCGGATCAACGACACGTATCGATCCGCTCGACCGGCATGACGTGATTGCAAACGTCATACAGTTCTTCCATCGCAGTACAAAGCGTGATGAATCGGGTCAACCCGACTATCAGAAGATGTATGATGAGGGCATCCAGATCGCGCTAAAGTATTTCGGAGAATGAACAATCCGGCGGGGGATTTTGTGCACGGCGCCGGCATCTAGGAATGCCAGCAAGACAGCGTGGCAAATCTTACTCCGGAGAATGCGAATGAACAGGTTGCCGCCCGCACCCTTGATGCTTGCGCCACGGGTGCAATCGCCCATCATGAGATCCGCGTGCGGTGTCGTGAAGTGGTGGCCGGCATGCTCGCCGCCACCAGACAGCATGGACCCGTCTTAGCCGGTGTTGTTAAGGGCCTCGCCGTTTCAAAGCGAGCAGGTGGGTATCTACGGCGATGGAGCCATGAGTAGTTGACGCCGGGTCTTAGCCGGGGTTTGACGCCGCCTGGGTGGCTGTTCGCGACGCATCTCGATGAGCAAGGCGACGTGCCGGAGGATATGGAACTCTGGTTTTTGACGCTTCTTCCCGCGTTTCGGAGCCTCTCTCTCTTCAGCTTCGGCAATCTCTCTTAGCTGCTTTGCGAAATCGAAATCGAAATCGAAATCGAAATCGGCAATCGCACCCGACTGCTCAAGAGCATGTATCAGCATCGCATTGCTGATGCTGAAGCTATTGACTATTTCGGCTATAGGCGCTCGCTCTGCCATAGTCCTGAACCCATCGTTCGCATGATAAGATCAAGCTAGGTGATTCGCCGGGTTTGAGCCACAGACCATGACCTCGGTGCAATGGCGGCCAATTCGCGACCGCACCGGAATGGCCAACGTCCTAAAAGGGTCACGAATGGCGGTTTCTTAAACGAAATCAACGAGTCCGCTCATCCGCAGATAGCCGAAGGAATTGCTGCAACCGCGAGAAATGACCAAATGGGCCAACTGCGGTCATCGGCGAAATCAGCCCGTTCCGCATTACGCCAGGGCGCGTCAATCAGAAGTAGGATAGATAAGGCCGTTATCTCCCCTTCGCAGCAAACTTGGCGTTGAGGGCGTCGCGCAGAGCTTTGACCTCGTCAGTCAGGCGAAAGATGCGTTCGCGCGGAATGCCGATGTCACCGAAAACCGCGGGGCCCAGGCAGGGGGCCCGATCCTCGAGGTACTTGCCGCAAGAAGTTATCCGGTGCTTCGAATGTGAAATTTCGCCCTAAAAGTCTTTTGAAACCGTGTCCGCCAGATGGTCCAACATATTTCCCCAGCCCCTCGTATGACCTTCACAAATTGCCGGCGTCGGTAGACGCTCGTGGGTTAGCACGAGGTCGGTTTCATCGCCGCGCGGATGGAGTTCGACGGTTACCAACGTATTCACATTGTTCGTCAGCGGGCCAATCCACGTGAACACAAGTTTGCGCGGCCGGTCGACTTGCACATAGGTGCCGGATACGTCGCGGCTTGATTCCTCTGATGACATGACAAGGCTGAAGGCTCCGCCAGGGCGGAGGTCACAGCTCGCCTTGCAATCGACCGCGCCCGGATAGGGGCTCATCCACCGAACCATCAAATCGGGTTTGGTCCACAGGTCGAATATCTGCTCCGCCCTGGCCCTCACGCGCCGGCGTATCTGCACGATCGGGCCCGTCGTGTCACCGCGAACCATGCTTGCGATCCTTTGACTTCAACTTGTGGTCCTTATTGAGCTCGCCCAGCAGGCGCTCCATGGCGTCTAGCCGCTCCTCCCAATAGCGGCGCGTCCGCTCGATCCAGCCATCGACCTCGTCCAGCGAACGGGTATTGATGGAGAGAATGTGGTCGCGCCCTTTCCTGCGCCGCTCGACCACGCCGCTCGCTTCCAGCACGCGGATGTGTTTCGACACCGCGTTCAAGGACATATGGAAGGGTTCGGCGACCTCGGTCACGCGCGCCTCGCCGCATGAGAGCCGTTCGATAATGGCCCGCCGCGTCGGATCGGCTAACGCGGCGAATACCGCGTCGAGGCGCGCGGTGCGCGCCGCGGCTTCCTTCCGGGCTTCGATCTCAATCATGGCGATCTGCCTGCCCGCTCGATTCCCAATTCTAATGATATTCAACCCAAAGGTTGACAATTTGTCAAGTCGGCGCTTTATTCAACCTGCCGGTTGAATCGGCTTGATAATGAAGGAGAGCGCGATGCTAAGTAAACCCATTGCCGCTGCGGCCGCTGCGGTCGCACTTCTGGCAGCTACCGTCGCCCCGGCACGGGCCGAGCCGGTCAAGAACGTCGTCATCGTCCACGGGGCCTTCGCTGACGGTTCCGGATGGCGGGACGTCGCCGACATTCTTGTTAAAGACGGCTATACGGTCAGTGTGGTGCAGGAGCCGCTGACATCACTCGCCGACGACGTCGCGGCGACCAAAAGGGTGCTGGATCTGCAACAGGGCCCCACCCTTCTGGTCGGCCACAGCTATGGCGGGGTGGTAATCACCGAAGCTGGCAATGCGTCGAATGTCGTCGGCCTCGTCTACATCGCCGCTTTCATCCCCGACCAAGGCGAGAGTGCAGTCGGCCTGCTCTCGCAGGCCCCCGCCGCCAACGAGGACATGCGCGCCACTAAGGACGATTTCCTGTACCTCGATCCGGCTGCCTTCCCCGCCGATTTCGCCGCAGACGTCCTGCCCGCCCAGGCGAACTTCATGGGACATTCCCAACCGATGCTGGCCAAGGCCGCCGGCGGCGCGCCAGTGACGGCGGCCGCCTGGCACCAGAAGAAGAGCTGGGCGCTGGTCGCGACTCGCGACCGCAACATCAATCCCGATCTCGAGCGCAGCATGGCCAAGCGGGCCGGCAGCGAAACGATTGAGGTTGCCGCCAGCCACGCGGTCTACCTTTCCACGCCAAATGAAGTGGCGCGTTTGATCGAACGGGCGGCAAAGGCGTCTGCCCAGTAACCCTTCCAGTGGGGAGACCCCTCCCAGTCTTGCATCCTAAATCTCTATCATCCTAGAGCGATGCTAGCTAAGGGAGTGAAGAACTTTCTCCACTCCCTCAACGCCTACGCAGAATTGCACATCTATCATCTTGTGCTGGTTCGCAGCTCATTGCTTTGTAATGACGACCTCCAGGTACTCGCTCGGCACCACCATTGTACCGTCCTTGGCCTGGTTCATCCGCGCGATGAGGGCTTGCAGATCGTCCTTCAGGTTGGTCTGCTTGGTTTCATCGAGAGCTGCGAACGCCTTGAGCATCGGGCCATAGTAGGTTTTGAAGACCTCAAGGCAGTGTTCCGCGGAACGATAGCGGAAGTTGAAGTTGCGTGGCTGGGTCTCGATTGAGAGGGCGGCGGCACCGAACATTTCGATAAGACGCTCACGCGTTCCCCAGAGCGCAGGTGATTTTACACCGGCTGGTGGCGGCGTGTACTTTCCTATGGTCTTGAACATTTGGCCGACGAACCCGTCTGGTGTCCAGTTTGCGAGGCCAATCTTCCCGCCGGATTTGCAGACGCGAAGGAGTTCGGCGGCAGCCTGGCTCTGATTGGGCGTGAACATCACGCCGAAGGTTGAGACGACAGCATCGAAGGTTCCATCGGCGAACGGCAAAGCCTCGGCGTCGGCCTCTTTGAATTCGATGGTTAGCCCCTCCGCCACCGCCCTCGCGCGGCCGCGCTCCAGCAAGCTAGGCACATAATCCGTGGAAACCACATCGCACCAGCGATGCGCGGCGGCCAGACTGGCATTCCCGTTGCCGGCGGCCACGTCGAGCACTTTCTGCCCTGCCCGAAGATCAAGGGCCTCGCAGAGTTGCTCGCCAACGATCTGCAGCGTCGTGCCAACAACCGCATAGTCGCCTGAAGACCAGGTCATCTGCTGGCGGTTCTTTAATGCCGCGAGGTCGGGTAGCGCGGTGGCTGCGCTTTGATGCCCGGGTGTGTCCCGCGTAAATGCTTGCGCCTGGCTCATGGTCTCCTCCTGTCCATTGGTCGCGGCGAGCGCGATCGAGATGAGCGAACATAACGGGAGCGCGAAGGAAAGACTTTGTCCAACGCTTGATTTGTGCCTGAGATGGGCCTGATTATTCCTTGAGAACCAGGTCGATGCTGCTCGGGCCATCACCGTGAAGTTTCTTTTTGGCGACCACGCACTTGATATCGAACGGCGCGAACTACGCTGCGGTTTCGAGCCGGTTGCCGTTGAGCCCCAGGTTTTCGACCTGTTGGTCTATTTGGTGCAGAACCGCGACCGCGTCGTTAGCAAGGACGATCTCATCGGGTCGATCTGGGGCGGCCGCATTGTATCGGATTCGACGTTCACCAGCCGGATCAACGCTGCGCGGAAGGCGGTCGGCGACAGCGGCAAAAACCAAAAGCTCATTCGTACCATCGCGCGCAAGGGTCTTCGCTTTGTCGGCGCCGTGCGCACAGAGCAGAACGGCGGCCCGGCATCCGAGAACCCGCTACCCCGGCATCAAGCTCATGAGCAACTGCGCCCGGCCGTGCCACCGACGGACCGGCCCGCCATCGCTGTGCTTCCCTTCATCAACATGAGCGGCGATCCCGAGCAGGAGTATTTTTCGGACGGTATTAGCGAGGATATCATCACGGCGCTCTCCAAGCTGCGCTGGTTCTCCGTGATCGCGCGCAACTCTTCGTTCGCCTACAAGGGCAGGGCTGTGCACATAAAGCATATCGCCGAGGAACTCGGCATCGGCTACCTTGTCGAGGGCAGCGTGCGCAAGGGTGGCGACCGCTTGCGCATTACGGCCCAGCTCAACGACGTCGCCACCGGCAGCCACATCTGGGCGGAGCGCTACGACCGCGGCCTTGCCGACGTGTTCGCCGTGCAGGACGAGATAACCGAGGCGATCGTCGCCTCAATCGAACCGCATGTCTACGCCGCGGAAAATTTCCGCACCAGGCGCAAGCCGCCGGACAGCATGGATGCTTGGGACCTCGTGATGCGGGCGCTGTCGTATTACTGGCGCGTGACAAGGCAAGATAATATCGTCGCACAGGCGCTTCTGGAGAAGGCGATTGCCCTCGACCCGAATTACGGCCAGGCGCTCGGCGTTCTTGCCACCAGCCATATGTTCTGCGCCCATATGGGTTGGGAGGATGGAGCGTCTGTGGCCCCCATTGCCGAGCGTGCGGCGCGGGCGGCGATCCTGGCCGACAGCGAAGACTCCTGGGCACACCTGGCGCTGGGCGGCGTTTATCTATTCGCGCGGCGCTTGGACGATTCGCTCGCTGAGTTAGAGTTAGCGCTTCGGCTCAATCCGAACTTCTCGCTGGCACAGGGCTATTATGGTCTCGCGCTATCCTATTGCGGATGCTGGGAGGAAGGCGACTTGGCCGCGCGCCGGGCGTTGCGACTGAGCCCGCGCGATCCTTTTTCAGCGATTTATTGCGGCATCGCCGCCTACGCCCAGTTCCTAGGGCGCAACTATGACGAGGCGATGCGGCTTGCGCGTGAAGGCATCCGGCAGCGCAATGACTTTGTCGGCGCCCACCGCGTGCTGACCGCGGCCGCCGCCATGGCCGGACAAGCGGAGATCGCCAAGGCCGCGCTTGGCGAACTGCGTCGCGTGCAGCCCAATATTTCACTCATCTGGATCGCGAACCAAATGCCGATCAAGCAGGAGAGCGACCGGGAACACTATTTGGAAGGATTCCGCCTGGCTGGATTGGACTAGGCTTAGCAAGTCCCATGTCCGAGATGGGTCACGAACGGCGGTTTCCTAAATGAAATCAATGAGTCCGCTCATCCCCAGGAAGCAGAAAGATTTGTTGCAACCGCGAGAAATGGCGTTCCGGGCCACTTCCGGAAGTAGCGAAAAGTGGTGCTCATTAGGCGAATCGAATGATTGCTCTTTTGGGGCTTGAACTGGTTAATTGTTAATCATCTTGCTGTGCCGGTGTTGCCATAGAGCAACAAGAAAAGTAGGGGGTTACCGCTAGACCTCGCAGGAGTTGGTCTGGATGAGGAGCTGTTGGGCGTGAGCGGAGTAAGCGACAACTTAAAAATGGGAAGCGGCGCCGATGAAAATTCCATCGGGTCTTCCGGGATATCGGAGCAGCTGATCTCGTTGATTGAACAGGCGCCAATCGCTATCGCGTTGTTCGACTGTGATATGCGCTATATCGCGGCGAGCCCACACTGGAACGCAGGCGAGAGACG
>JBAUNL010000524.1:0-20540 GCA_049579205.1 Rhodomicrobium sp.
TCGAATTTGCGGACACGGCGATGCTTTTGCAGCGCTTTCGCGACGCCGAGAAGGAATGCAAGGCACTCCTAGCGGCCGGCGAGCCGAAGCCGGGCGCAAACAGTCAACGCCATCTGCAGGTGCTTCCGGCCTATGACCAATGCATCAAGGCAAGTCACATCTTCAACCTGCTTGACGCGCGCGGGGTGATCTCCGTCACCGAGCGGCAGAGCTATATTCTGCGCGTGCGCGAGCTTGCCAAAGCCTGCTGTGCGGCTTGGCTGAAGACCGAGGCCGGCGGCGCCAGCTAGAGGGCTTCCTGCCTTGCGCTTGGCAATAGCGGCCGTAGAATAAATAATTCAGCCTGGGAGGCCTCATGGCAAACAATCGAGCAAGTGCATTCCAATGGGACGATCCGCTGCTTCTCAGCGGCCAGCTTAGCGAGGATGAGCGGCTGATCGAGAAGACAGCCCGCGACTTCGCACAAGGAAAGCTCGCTCCAAGGGTCATCGAAGCCTACCTCGAAGAGAAAACGAACCGCGCTATTTTCAACGAAATGGGCGAGCTTGGCCTGCTCGGCATGACGATTTCAAACGATTACGGCGGCGCCGGCGCAAACTATGTCTCCTATGGACTTGTCGCGCGCGAAATCGAGCGCGTTGACTCCGGCTACCGCTCCGTAATGAGCGTGCAGTCGTCGCTGGTGATGTACCCGATCGAGGCGTACGGCTCGGAGGAGCAAAAACGCAAATATTTGCCAAAGCTTGCGGCGGGAGAATGGGTAGGCTGCTTCGGTTTGACCGAACCTGATGCCGGATCAGACCCGGCGGGTATGAAGACGCGAGCCGAAAAAGTTGCCGATGGCTATCGCCTCAGCGGCACAAAGACCTGGATCTCGAACGCTCCTATCGCGGATGTCTTCGTGGTCTGGGCGAAGTCCGAGGCGCATGGAAACGAGATCCGCGGCTTTATCCTGGAAAGAGGCATGGCCGGGCTTTCCACGCCCAAGATCGGCGGAAAGCTGAGCCTTCGCGCTTCGGTGACCGGCCAAATCGCCATGGATGGCGTGATCGTGCCCGAGGAGAATTTGTTGCCCAACGTTTCCGGGCTCAAAGGCCCCTTTGGCTGCCTCACCCGGGCGCGATACGGCATTGCTTGGGGTGTCATGGGGGCGGCAGAAGATTGCTGGATGCGGGCCCGCCAATATGGGCTCGACCGGAAACAGTTCGGCAAACCGCTTGCGGCCACGCAGCTGTTCCAGAAGAAACTCGCGGATATGCAGACCGAAATCGCGCTTGGCCTTCAGGCTGCGCTGCGTGTTGGCCGGCTTTTCGACGAAGGCCAAATGGCGCCGGAGATGATCTCGCTGATCAAGAGGAATAATTGCGGCAAGGCGCTCGATATTGCCCGGCAGGCGCGAGACATGCATGGCGGCAATGGCATTCAGATCGAATACCATGTCATGCGCCACGCGGCTAATTTGGAGACCGTGAACACCTACGAAGGCACTCACGACATTCACGCCCTTATTTTAGGCCGCGCGCAGACCGGGATTCAGGCTTTCTTTTAGGCAAGCGATGGTGCCGCAGGAGGAGGCGAGGTTGTTCACCTCCCAATCCGAGTCCGCCTTGCATCGTACGGAGTGTGCTCTATGAAGCGCTGCTGTAGCGCGGCTAAACACCTAGCGTGTGATGACTCCTGGTGGAAGGGCTTTGTTACCAAAGAACGCGCGAAGCTGCTCTTCGCTGGGGTATTCCCGTTGTGAGTAAAATTCACGTCTAAAGCCCTGACCGCTGATTGTATAAATAGCCGTGTGGAGCAGTCGCCCTCCAAAACCACGGCCCGGGTCTCGGCCCCCGTATGCCCCTTTCTCTCCTGCAATGACCCAGAGAACCGACAAATCTTCTCGTTCCAACATCGCTAAAAATGCGTCCCGATCCACCAGGGCAGCCTGAGGGCCTTCGTCGGTCACGGAAGGATCAAAGAACATTACCTCGCCGATCGTGCTTATATAGGCCAAGTGCTTCCCATTCGACAAACGCATACCCAGGGCTCGCGCGAGCCACGGCGCGGGTAACTTAACGCTTACGGATTTGTCGATCGAATAGTCATAATTTCCGCGCTCGCATAGATAACGTGCCACCGTGGCGCGCGTTGGAACCGGCGGAGCTTGCCAATCACCCTCCCGTGTCCAATTATCAATCTCGCTTAGAGATGGATGCCACGGATATTCGCCGAGGTAGTGATCTCCATGGAATTCGATGTTGGGAAGTGAGTGCGGGTCAGTCAGCATTTTGCCACTCAACCCTTCTATTAACTTCGCTTCGTGCTCCTTCCGAACGACCAGCGAGCTCAATCTGAACCACGTATCCCGTTGCAGCTCTTGCCTTTCCGTTTCGATGCCGTGTTGGCGCCAATCCGAGAAACTATGAAGACAAAGCCATCGCTGCTTCGTCTTGGGATTCCTCACATCGATTAAGGACGCGTCGTTGATGATATCTTGGTCACTCTCCAGCCATGCAAGGCGTTCAGCGGGTCCGAGTTCCCGCAGCACTGGCTCTGCTGGCACCCACCATGTTCGCGGGCGCTGTTCCCACCCGTCGTAATGTGTCTGTGTGACAAGGAGCGATGGGTCAATGTTGCGTAAGCCGATTTCGCGTGCGTCACCATATCTTCGGCCTGCCCCGTCACGAAACGCTCCATACCCCCCGAGGTAAGCCAGGTTATCCGACATGCGCGCCGCTAAGTCGTACAGCGCGAGCCATTGATATTTCTTCCCTATGCGCTCGATGTGATGGTCATGGCGATCGTAGCCACGACGATGGTCTATTTTTCCGAACTGCTCGGGAGTCCATCCGAAATCATGGGCGCGTTTGCAAACCCATCGCCGTGCCCACCCGCGATTGAATCGCGCCGGCCGATCTTCGCACGACCAATCCGAAAACAGAAATGAGGCTACATAGTGTTTTGCGCGGACGCGATAGTCCTCCCATGCCTCGTCTGTCAAGCTGTCTCGAAAGGCAGCTTGCGCCTCGTCCAAGGCCTTTTTTTCCGGAGTATTTGCGTAGCCCATCTGGCTTTTTGCCGCGCGCGCCGCGGCGAGAACATTCTTGAACGCCAATATCTGCTCTTTAGATGCGGCTTTCTCAAATTCAATCCGCCAAGCCTCATAGATATCCTTGTCGGTGGGATATGCGGTGGTCCCGATCGGCGCAGGACTCCAGCCGTTTAAGCGGGAATCGATAACGTAACGGGCAAAATCACCATCGTTGATTGTGGAACTTACAATTGCGTCCCAGAACATCTCCCCATTGCCGAAGTCCATTTTGTAGTTCTCAATCTGGTTGTCGGGAACGTGCTCGATTGGCCAAGGGCTTCGATACGGCGGGTCAACGATCGCCATATTTACCCCGCTCGTTACCTCCCCTCGCCACATCGCGTACTTAATGATACCAAACGCATGATCACGTAGGAGGCCGTTCTACGGCGGTATGCCGCTTGCAAAGACCAAAGAGAATGTGGTTTCTGCGAGGTTCGCCAAGCCAGAAGTCGCAGTCCCCTGCAGCGCTGCGCCATAGGCGGCGGCAAATAATCGCTCTAAGACATAGAGGTCGTCGGTTTTTGCGAATTGGTGCAACACAGAGGCAGCCAGCTGCAGTCTGTTGGCAAAAAGAGCGGCCAGCGATTTTGTCGCCTTGTCGCGCACCGCCCGGTTAGAAGTCGAAAGCAACCACGCGAGCGTCAACGCCGCCAGTTCCGCGCGCTCATCCTCGATGTTTTCTAAGCCGTTCAGCAAAGCCCAGTTGATTAAAGTCTCAATCGGGCCTCCTTCGTCTTCTCCGCTCCTGGCCACATAGGCGGACCAGACACGATCGCGCTCAGGCATTACCATGCCGATGAGATTCTGATGTATGCACTTCGCGTTGAACTTGTTGGCTGGTTCGGTGGCGATGGATATCAGCACCTTATTCACGCTGTGACTGTCACCATGGACTTCCAACAGCTCAAACGTGCGATCCGAAAAGCACTTCTGATCACGCCAGAGGAAGCTTTCAAAGAACGCGTCGCGGACGATCCACGATGAAGTGCCTCGAAGTTCCAAAATCTCGTGTCCGGTGCGCTCCGGAAGCTGGATAGCAATGGCCTCAATGATCCCGGCGTAGCGATGACTTTCTTCGCCAAAAACAAGTTCTCCGAGGCGCTCGCCAGCCTTAAAGGACCCCTCAATATCTTCCTTGCTAAGATGATCATCAAGAAGGCGGGCGGCGATTGCGTGGTCGCTGAAGCGCTCAAACGTGAAGCGCACCATGGCTTCAACACAGCCGTCATATTGCCGTACTGGTTCAACGGCAAGCAGGCCCTCGCTCTCTAACTGCGATAAGAGGCTACGATTCAGGTTGCCGTTGCACGGCAGGATCGTCTCAAAAAAAGTGATCGCCTGTGCTTTGGGCAAATAGCCCTCGCCCCTGCACACTAGCTGGTTCACGAAGCCATGAAGCGCTCTTTCAACAATATCCAACTTGGGATCGAGTCCCATGCGCCGGTTGAGCGCCCGTACGATAGCAAGGTGGTAAAAACCGTATATTGCTGTAACGCCATGCAAACCACGCGGTAACTCCGTCTTTCCTTCCTTCTCCAGAAAGTCGCAACAGGTTTTTAGAAAGAGCGGATTTTGAAACTCGGGAACAAGATTGGGAGCTCCCGGCCGAACAATGCCGCGCTTATCCAGATAGTATCTTGAGGCTTCACCACTTTTGGTCCCGAATCCATAGTGCTCGATGTACTGAAGATGCGGTCCTTCGATCTCCGGAGGGTGACGTGCGATAGGTAGGTTGATCGGCAGGACAGAACGACACAAATACGCCGGAACGGTTCCGCAGCCTTTAGAAAGGCAGCCAGGCGCGACGGCCAAATATCGGTCCCATACCGCTCATTTAAGGCGTCGACGCAAATCAGGGCGCGAGAGCCAGAGGCTTGCGCGGCGGCGTCCAAACTTGCAAGAAAATGCTTAACTTGCTGGGTTGCCGGGAGGTCCAACTCCGCCATGATTTGACGCCAAGGCTCGCCATCGATCAGCAAACTGCCAAGCACCATAATGGCTGGACGCCCTTTGTGAATCTGATGCTCAACCACATCGGCTAGCAGATGAGATTTTCCAACGCCAGCCGGGCCGGTTAGCAGGACGGCTGGTGCATTTACGAGTTGCCAGGGATCGGAAAGCAATGACTCGCGGATGTCGGTAAGCAGATTTAGGAATTTGCGGAGGTTCTCCTGCGCCCAGCGTTCTGGCGAGATACCAATGGTGCTGGTCTTGCCAGGGGGTAGGTCAAACGCCCAATGAAATGCGCTTCGCGTCAGCTCGATGCACCGGGTCACACTTGTGAGCCATTCCGTGATCGTAAAAGCACGTTCGGGTCCGGTCGGATCACATCCCAGTAATGTCACAAACGCGTCGATCGCGTCTTCCAGAAGCGATGAGTATGGATCCTCTGCGGGTTGAGCCACCGCTTGCCGAATAGCTCGAACCGCCGCGAGCCCGCGGTCATGGACTTGGACGTACCAATGGTCGACTTGGACCTGCAAATGGGGTTCCCGCGCCACTGCAAGGAAAGTCTTTCGGATGGGAAGTTCGACGTTGGTGTCTGGCGTGTAACGCGATCCGAGGGCTAATCGGGCTTTTTCAAACTGCCTTTCAAACCAGGCGGGGGTCAGCGCCTCTTCGCCAAACCAGTAAAGCAAGCGCCCAGCGTTCGCGGCGTCCTGGTTCGTGAGCCTGAGACCGATCGCAGTCTTGTCCCATAGTGTGATGGTTAGGGTGCGGTTTTCCGCTGAAGCGGTCTGCTCCCATTTGGCCTTCCACGCCTCCCACTTTTGTTGAGCACTCTGTCCCTTGGCTGGCCGTGCATCTGGCAGGTTGAATGGAAGGCAGACGATGTAATTTGTAAGCTTCGGGTGCTTATCGAGTGCCGTGCGAAGAGACTTATCAAGTTGTGATACGAGGTTGGTATCCCATGCGAAAAGAAACTTTGCCTGCCAGCCGATTTCCTGCCCGTTCGCTAGCCGGAAATAACATTCTATGCCTGCGTCCGCACCGCGCCCCTTTCGAACAAAGATCGCTTCACGGGGATAAGGCTCCAACGATGCAAGCTGGGCGCAAAGCTCCTCAAAGCCTGTATGGCGGCTTCCCTCATGCGGGCGAATATTCTCGAAACTTATGTCCGGGAGGCTCACGGCTTTTTATCGTTTTCGAATCGAAGTTGATGCTCGTGAGTTGTAGTATAAGTATCGTGTTTGTTCTGCAACGTTTCGGGCTCCAGGCTGATAGTGGGCGATTTCGCCGGATCGCCAGCTTCGGGCGGATTGGGCCAAATAGCGAACTTTGCCAGGAGCCAACCCCCAGATATCATCGCTGGGGATCATGTAGCGGAGCGGCACGATGGTGGCGACGGATAAGGTCTTCGAGGGTCAATTCCTGAAATCTACGACCGATTATTTGTTCCGCTCATCTTCGAATCCTATGCGCTCGATTTGGCTGAGCGACTGGCTGAGACCAAGCCGCAAGATGTGTTGGAAACGGCCGCGGGAACTGGAGTTCTGACGCGAGCGATAGCGTCGCGAATTCCCGTGCAAGCGCGCATCGTAGCGACCGATCTCAATCAGCCGATGCTTGATCATGCAAAGGCGCGGCTGTCTCATGACGGCCGGATCGAGTGGAGACAAGCCGATGCGCTGGCTCTCCCGTTTGCCGATCGAAGCTTTGATGCCGTGGCCTGCCAGTTCGGTGCGATGTTCTTTCCTGACAAGATTCAGGGTTACAGGGAGGCGCGCCGGGTTCTCAAGCCGGGCGGTCATTTCTTTTTCAACGTCTGGGACCGAATTTCAGAAAACGAGTTTGCCGATGTTATAACCGAAGCGTTGGCAGTGCTGTTTCCGCATGATCCACCTCGCTTCATGGCCCGCACCCCACATGGCTATCATGATGCCGGCCAAATTCGCCGGGAACTGAATGCTGCAGGGTTTGGGAATGTTTCGCTCGAGCCCGGGGATCGTAAAAGCAAGGCCTCCTCGCCACGTGATCCGGCAATGGCCTACTGCCAGGGTACTCCGCTGAGGAATGAAATCGAGGCGCGCGATGCGTCTAGGCTGGAAGAGGCCACACAGAAGGCGGCTGAAGCTTTGGCGCGGCGATTTGGAACTGGCGCCATCGAGGGCCGCATCCGGGCGTTCGTGATTACCGCCACTCGCTAACGCGATGGCGTGCGCAATCGGATCGTGGTTCAGGATCAAGCCGGTGCCGGTCACAGCTTAGCCGCGCCTATGATAAGCCTGTGGCAACTTAATTAACCAAGGAGCTTCCTTACAAAGGCGCTATGGTGCGCATATGGAGTGGTTAATAGGGGACGCGTAGGCCCCGTGTTTCGCGAAAATCACGCCAAAAACACGCATTTTCGCCTACGAATTTCGTGCTCGAATGTAAAGAAATTGCTTGTTTACCCTGCGAATTAACCATGCTGTCGCCGAGGCTGCTCGCGCACATTCGGGCAGCGACGGAAATTCCTTCGTCGTTTCATGCGCTTACGTGAGTTAAAGCTTTAGCAAGGCGATTTGCCTATCGTAGGGAATTAAGAAATCGGAGCGGCTCAACTTTACGCCACGGAAAAAAGAAAAATGCGAATTTTTCTGCAATTGCATTTTGCCTCATAGGCGCTCGATAGGCGCAGCTTGGGGGTGCAGACTCTCAGCCGCAGCTCTCATTAGACAGAATTTCGAGCCAACGTTCTTGAGGCACAACTCATGGGCCGTCAATTGTTGGTTTCAAGCCTTAACATCGCGGTGCTTGCTTCTTTATGCCCAAGTTCAAAGGCTCTTTTGTACCAGACCATCGCTTTTGAGGGTTCAGGTTCCATACCTCTGATAAAATTGGATCTAAAAAACAGCGGGTCGTAAGTCATGCCGAGAGCGTACGCTGCCTGACCGCTGCCTTGATCGCTGAGCGTCTCAAGTATAAGGCGAGCCGCCGAAATATCTCCAGACTTCAGAAGGCTCTCCGCCCGCTTGAGCTGCGAGCTTTCTTCTTCGGGAGATGCTGAATTTGCACTTCCGGGTTGAGTGCCTGCCTGCACATTATGCTCTACTGCCATAGTGCCAGCGCCGGCCGGCGCCGCTTTTCGCTCCCGAATCGTTACGAACGCCGTCCCGGCTGCCACAAGCTTATGCTCAGTGTCGAACAGCTTAACGCCGACAGCGAAGCGTCCGCTAAACGATGTGGGCGCCGTGATTGTCAGTGCTCTGAGTTCATTGGCAGTAACCAGCAAATCGTTTCCTGAGCGGACCCCACCCGATGCGGCAAATTGCAGAGGGATCCCGGTTACGTTTATAAAAAGCGGCCCGCTGAAGCTCTTTTGAGGTAACTCGATCTGAAGAGCCAATGGTTTACCAGGCTCCCCATATGCATCCGTGACATCGATTTCCGCCGGCTTGCGGTCCGCAATCCGGATCCTCAGAGATTGCGGAGGTCCGCCTGGGATCATTTCCCTAGTGAGGACCCGATCATTTTCGCGCACAGTATCGAAGGATTGACTTGTTGAGACTCCTGCTGCCATGCACCCGAGCGCCACCGGCATTAGCCTAGCCAACCTTCGCGGACCCCGAACCCCGCGCACCCTAGGTGTCCCGAGAATGCATCGTGACGACATAATTACGGCCCAACGCCCAATTAAACTGCACGATGTGCCTTCAGCTGCATGCTTCAGCATAGCTGGCAATGCACTACTATAATATTATTCTTTAGACTGTATAGATTAATGTGCAATTAGCGAACGCCGAGGTCAATTTTTCAGTCTGGAGATTTCCAAGCTGGAACCGAAGACGTTTGGCGTGCAAAGAGAGATGGAAAACTATCGAAAGTTGAGTCTACTCTGTGAACATCTAGCACGGAAGCAAGACCATCGCTGCTCTACTTCCCCGGCAATCAAATGAGTAACTCATTGTCCTGCAATGAAAAACAACCTGTGTTAGTTATCTCCAAGATTCTTATTGAGTCAATATAGCTTCTGTAGTTTCTTGGGACATACAGTAGCCGGGAGGGTATCATGTTTGGAGCTTTCTTTTTAATTATCCTGCTCGTGACCACTAATTCTAGAGCTCTTCTCGCCGCCGACTTTGGGAACAGGGACGAAGCTGTGGCAATGGTGAAACGCGTCCAGGACAAGTTTCAGAGAAACGGCGCCGAGCTCACCTTCAAAGCGATAACTTCAAAAGCCAGGGAGTTTCACGATCGCGACCTTTATCCCTTCGTCTACAATCTTGAAGGCGTGAATGTGGCTCACGGCGCGCGGCCCGATTTGGTGGGCAAAAATCTGATCGACTTCAAGGATCAGAATGGCAAGTTCCTCATACGCGAGATGGTCGAGGTTGCGCGAAACCCAGGTAGCGGATGGGTTGATTATCGATGGTCCAATCCGACCACGAAAAGAATTGAAGATAAATCGGCATATGTCGAAAAGATGGGCGACTACTTTGTTGGTGTTGGTGTCTATCGAACCGATCAAATCAATGACAATACGATCGCGATTATTTCCGGTAGTTCTGACAGTACATATCTTGAAGTGGCTTGCGATCTCGCGACGGTATTAAATGACGGTGATAATCTTCGTATTCTTCCTGTGGTGGGCTTGGGCGGGCCTCAGAACATTCGCGACGTTATCAAGCTGAAAGGAATCGATATTGGGCTTGTTGAGGAAAGCATCCTCAACAATTTCCGCAGCTCCGATGAGACGCTCGGTGTCAACGAGAACAAGATCGTTTACATTGCAAAACTATTTAACGAAGAAGTTCATATTATTGCTCGTCCTGAGATTGGAAACCTGCAGGATCTTCAGGGCAAAAAAGTCAACATGAACGAAAAGGGCAGCGGCACGAATTATGTTCTGCGCGACATCTTCAAGCGGCTTGGAATAAAAGTCGTTGAAGTCAACGTAACGCAACCCGACGCCATCGAGATGCTGAAAAGCGGTGAGATCGCGGCGACGGCATTGGTCGCTGGCAAGCCCTCCAAGCTCATCAAGACCCTGAGGCTTAGTGGCGAGATGCGGTTCGTGCCCATTCCTTATTCCAAAGAACTGAACTCAGATTACCTCCCTGCAAAGCTCACTCACGAAGACTATCCAGATATGATACCGCCCGATCATGCCGTGCCAACGATTGCGGACGGCGTGGTTCTCATCTCTTTTAATTGGCCGAAAACCCATGACCGGTACCGCCGGGTACAAAAATTCGTAGAAGCGCTTTTCCCTAGGATCGCCGAATTTCAAAAAGCTCCGCGCCACGTCAAATGGCAGGAGGTCAACTTAGCTAGCTCACTTCCGGGCTGGACCCGGTTTGAGCCAGCGGCGGCGTGGTTAGCCGCCGATCGAGCCAAGGCGCCACCGGCCCTACGGTCGCAGTTTACGCAATTCTTGGCGACCACCTCATCATCTCGCAATCAACCCCCCCTTTCTCAAGCGGATGTGGAACGCTTGTTCAAGTCTTTTCTAGAGTGGAGCAAGGCGAGAGAAACAGCAGGTGCCCCGGCCCGGTAACAGCGGTTGGTAGTGATGCCTGCCGCTTCAAGGGCAAGACAAACCGTCTGCGACTGACTTAACGCTGATAGATAGGAGGGCAGCTAGGGTTCAAAAGTTAGCACCCTGGCTGCGCGGTAAGTAGCGCTTGAATCCCATCGTGATCGCAAGTCTCATTTCCGTTAGCAAGGAACGAGCTTTATCGATTCCGATCACTTGAGGGCTGCTTTCGGCCCAAACCCAACTTTCGGAGTTTTCGACGCAACCTTTGGCCTTGGATTCACTGGTGTGCCCCTTAGAACACATTCGGCGATCTTCGAGTCGCCAAATGCGCCTCGAGTTTCTTGTTTTGTCGCGCTTTTTGGGCTCGCGAGTGCAAGCTTTTTCCTGAAAGCTCGTTAGACGCAACTTCACCTGGTGATGCCGAAGCCAGCGGTGGTGGTTATGATTGCCCAATAGGGTCGCGGTTCAGGATGAAGCTAGGGCCGGTAATCGTGGCAATTTGTAAAGCGGCGTCGGCCTCAGCTGAGCCGAGCCAATGATAGCCTGTAGCAACTTAATTAACCAAGGGCTCTATCCGCTTGAGGCTCCATCCTAGCAGGGAGTTCAAACCCATTGGCAACCCCTACCAGCAACTTCTCACCCATGGGGCAGAGGCTCTTCCGCCGTATCATGGCCTGCGCTCCTTGCCTCTTCACGAGGACTGTTGAATATCGCTGGCTTGATATTCATGAAAGATGCGCCTGGAACATCGGAAGCAGCTTATACTGAACCGGCATGAATGAGACACCGAGTTCAAGAAAACGCGCCAAGCCTTCTTCGGTCAAGGAGCTAATACAGGACCTTGGTGCTCACTTGCGGCGCCCAATCCCGGAACAGAGCCGTGCAGTGACCATAGCCTTAGGCCGCATACGACCGTGCGGGGGACTAGCGGCACATTTCGGCCACTGCCTTCGTTATCTCTGAAGAACGGGTGGGCTTCCGAAGAACCTTGCCGGCGGGCCAATCCCGTTTCAGCTCCTCAATGTCTATCTGACCTGTGTGGAAGACAATACCCACGCCCTTTTTCCTCAGCACCTCAGCAGCGGCAAAAACCAACCCATCCCGGAGCCGCACATCAAGCACGCCACAACTCAAGTTTTCTTGCTCAGCCAGCTCAAGCGCACGCGCTACGCTTAGTGCTGGTCCCACAACATCAGCACCAGCCTCCATAAGCTCTCTCATAATCTCGAAAGCTAGTATTGGATCGTCTTCAGCAACCAGGACCTTAGCTCCTTGCAACGGCTTAGTGGTGGCTTTCATGGTGCTGACGTTTTCTGTGGTAAAGTGCATTGTCATTGGACTGTAGGAGGCCTGGCCCAGCGTAGGCAAGCTGGTCATTGGCATGCTTCACTGCATTATAATTCACTGCCGTCTTGGGCCCTAGCAACTACCTACGCGCTTCCTCCAGCAACCTTTTCGCCCCTGGATTAATGGTCTACCCTTTCGACACTTCTTTTGCCTTCCCGATTAAGGTGTATTCTTGCTCTTTGATGGATGTCAGTGACAGATTATTGGTGGGCGCGGCAGGACTCGAACCTGCAACCAGACGGTTATGAGCCGCCGGCTCTGACCATTGAGCTACGCGCCCCGAATTATGCAACCTATCCGCCGCCATAACGCCGGAAATCGGCGTCACAATCGACGCAGATTGCAATATTTGGCGAGACACTGACAATGGGAAAAGACGTTATTCTGGCCGCATTGGCTACACTTTTAATTCTGCCGGGCGCAGCGCAGGCGCAATTGCCTGGTTCGAATGGTCGAAATAGCAATGTTCCGATGATCCAAGTGACAGGAACCGGAAGCGTCCAGGCCAAACCGGATATGGCCACCATAAGCGTCGGCATCACCACCGAGGATGCGAACGCCAAGACCGCCGTTTCGAACAACAATGCCGCCACGGCGAAGGTGATTTCAGAGCTTGAGGCCGCAACGGTCGAGAAGAAAGACATCCGCACATCGAATTTCTCGGTTTATCCCCAGTACCGGCCAGAAGGGAAGAACGAGCAGCAGTTTCAGAGCTACCGGGTTTCGAATACCGTGACGGTCACGGTACACGATCTCGATAAACTGGGAGCCATACTCGCCAAGGCCGTTGGGGCGGGTTCGAACCAGATCCGCGGCCCCAACCTCCAGGTCTCACAACCTGAAAAATATCTCAGCGAGGCCCGCAAAAAGGCGTTTGAAAACGCCATGGCGAAGGCAAACACCTATGCGAGCGCAGCCGGGCTGAAACTGGGCTCTATTCTGGAAATTGCCGAGGAAGGTGCATCCGTCCCAACCTACGGTGTGCGCTCGGCCGGGTTCGCCAAATCCTTGGCGGCGGTTCCAATCGAGGCCGGAGAGGAAAGCCTTCAGGCACATGTGCTGCTCGTCGTGGAATTGAAGGAATAGACGGCGCCGAAGATTCAAAGCTTACCGAGCTGTGCCGTGCCCCAGACTGGCCGGCAGCCGGAAGGGCGGTCGGGGGCGACAACGGCCTCACCTCCTGGCTGGGCAGACGATAAGAACAGCGATCCAATCGGCGATGACATCCTCTTCAACTTGATAACCGCGTCAAGGGTGAGGCGAGGAAAAACGGGACAGCGGCGGGACTAGCGAAGAATGCCGCGCAAGCGCCGGAATTTACTCGTTGTCAGACTGTTGCGTTGGTCTAAAAGAAAGCCGCGCGACAGCAGAGGGACTGGTGCCGCATGAACGAGCAAGAGACGCGGGCACTTCATGGTATGGGCCGCGAAGCCTGGAACGAATGGGCGTCGCAGGTCCTGAAGTCGAAGGCCAACTTCGAGGAGGCCGGCGTCTTCGTCTTGAATTGGTTCGGCGAGGCCGGCAGCGAACAGACTGAACTGTGGCTGAAGTTCGCGAGCGCCGGCTTTTCCAATACCCGTTTCGAGGAAAAGACTGACTTTGAGGGATTTATATTTCCCGGCCCAGTAACTTTTGCCGGCGCGGTCTTCGACGGGTCCGCTTCCTTTGTGGGCGCGGAGTTCCAACTGGCCTCGAAATTCGCTCACACGCAATTCCACGGAGATGCCAGTTTCAAAGAAACCAAGTTTTTGGGTCAAGCCGTTTTCGACGACGCTGTCTTCGACGGCGCAGCCGATTTCGAGCGTGCGCAATTTCTCAAGGAGAAGAACGGCCCGCTCAGCCACGGCGCCAAATTCCAGCGGACGCGCTTTCTAGGCAAGGCTGATTTCCGCTCCACAGTTTTCACCGCGAGCGCCGATTTTTCGAAAGTGCAATTTGCGGGCACGTCGCGGTTCGATGAAGCGCGCTTGAACGCCGATGCGCTCTTCGAGAGCGCTGTCTTTTCCGCTCCTGCTGGCTTCCACGCTTGCCATTTCCTTGAAAACGCAGTGTTCAAGGACGCTCAGTTCACCGGGGAAGCGCGTTTCGCCGAGGCTGTTTTCAAGGGCGAGTGCTATCTCGATCAGAGCCAATTCTGGGGCGACGCCTCGTTTCGCGGGGCAAGTTTCGAAAAGGACGTTTCCTTTACCGCCGCCAGAGTCGAGGGAACGAGCCGCTTTACCGGCGCGAAATTTGCCACGAAGGCGAACTTCGCGGACAGCAAGTTCAAAGGCCACGCCGACTTTTCCACGGCCACATTTGCGGGTCCCTCCCTATTTAATTCCACAAATTTCGAGCAGGGTGGTTCCTGGGCAGGGTGTCATTTCGCCGATACCGCCACGTTCTCGGGCGTGACGCTCCACAAAACCTCCAGCTTCGAGTCCTGTCGATTTGAAGGTCCGGCGGCTTTCGACGAGGCTCGGTTCAATGCACCCGTCTCATTCGCGTCGAGCCGCTTCAATTCTTCTGCAGACTTCTCGGCAATCCAAAGCACCGTCGCATTCGTGCTGGCGAGCGCGGACTTCAAACAGGTTCCAAGCTTCCTCGAAGCAAGTTTCAATGAGCCCCCGCGTGTTGATCATATGGTGGTCGCGGATCCCCTGAAGCGGTTCCAGCGCTGGAAGCTCTTGTCTTCGGAAGACCCGCGCCGCGGATTCTTCAGATTTATGAAGGTTAGTGCCGATCCCGACGCTTCCGCTAAATTCAGGCGACTGAAGAAACTTGCGTCGGAGGCACAGGATCTTCCGCGTGAGCAGGAATTCTTCGCTCAGGAACTCCGCTGCCGGCGGTTTTGGCACGACACTCCGATTGGTCCCGGCATGGGCCGTTTCTGGCTCGGATGGATTTATGGCGGCGTGGCAAATTTCGGGCGTTCGATGGTGCGTCCGCTCATTATCTGGCTGGCATGGATCGCGGTCTTCGCGCTGATCTTTCTTATCCAACGCGGACCAAGCGGACTGGCCCCTGCCCCATCCGCTTTGAGGCTCCAGCCGCAACTCAGCGGGATGCTGACAATTGAAAGAGTGTCTTGCATAGCCGGTTCGTCCCATCCGATCGGAGAGGCGCTCTACCTCTCCTTCAGTAACGCCTTCTGGAAGCTGGACTGGGCCGATTTGTCTACTTCGCGAAGAGTTCTGGGGTGCCTCTACGGGCTGGACGCGGGCGGCAATCCGGTAGTGCCGCTCGGCGTGTCGGCACTATCGCTGTTCGAGGCCGTGATAAGCGCCGCGCTCATTTTCTTGTTCCTGCTGGCTTTGCGCAACCTTCTCAAAGTCAGGTAGGAGGCCCCGGGCATGCTGGGGCGATCTGCAAACCAGCGTTTGGCTAAAGGGCGAGATAAGCGCCTACGGCCTCGGGTTTCGCATCAAGCTCCGCGAGCGTGCCTTCAAACCTGATGGTGCCCTTCTCGATGATGTAAGCGCGGTCGGCAATTGCGCGCGAGAAGTGCAGGTTTTGCTCGGCGAGCAGAATGCCAAGGCCTTGCCGTTTCATCGCCAGGATCGCCGCCGCCATGTCCTCAACGATTTTCGGCGCAAGCCCTTCCGAAGGTTCATCGAGAAGAACCAGCGACGGGTTGCCCATGAGCGTACGCGCAATGGTCAGCATTTGCTGCTCTCCGCCACTTAGCCGGCCAGCAAGACGCTTCCGCGCATGAGCGAGATTTGGAAACAGCGCGTAAAGCGCGTCTGGCTTCCAAAGGGGTGCCCCGGCGCGCGGCGGTTGTAACCCAGCGGCAAGATTTTCCTCGATGGTGAGTTCGGTGAAGATGCGCCGGTCCTCGGGAACATAACCAAGGCCAACGCGGACGATTTCATAAGTTGGTAGAGCGGAGATGTCGCGGCCATTGAAAGTGACCCTGCCAATTACCTTCGGAATGAGCCGCAGCAGGGAACGGAAAAGAGTGGATTTGCCCGCGCCGTTGCGGCCAAGGACAACGACCGCTTCGCCAATTTCCGCGCAAAGACTGACGCCGGAAAGAATCTGCGCCTTGCCGTACCAGCTATCGAGTCCGGAAACCTGAAGGCTCACCTTGCGGCGCTCCCCAAGTAGATCGAACGCACATGCTCATCCCGCCGGACTTCCTCCGGCAGACCCGAGGCGATAAGGGCTCCCCGGTCCAAGACCAGAATGCGGTCCGCATGTTCGAAGACGATATCCATGTCGTGCTCGGTGAAGAGAATGCCGAGGGAGCGATCGCGAGCAAGCTGCGCCACCAGCCGCATCAGGCCTATTCGTTCCGCTGGTGCCATGCCGGCCGTGGGTTCATCCATCAGAAGCAGGCGCGGCTCCCCAGCAAGCGCGATGGCGAGTTCAAGTCTCTTCAGATCGCCATAGGCAAGTTCCGCGCTGGGTTCGTCCGCTTTATCGGCAATTCCCGCAAAACCAAGAATGCGCTCCGCTTCATTGCGGTGAGCACCAGGGGCGAAGCCATAGATATTCATAAGCTCGCCATGACGGGAGAGAAGTGCCGTCTGAATGTTCTCGCGCACGGTCATCGATGCGAAAGTTTCTGTGATCTGGAAGGTGCGGCCCGCACCGAGCCGGTAGACCTTCTCGGGCCTCATGCCAGTCGTTTCCTTCCCGGCAATGAAGACGTGGCCGCTATCGGGTTCGATCTGGCCGCTGAGGATCTTGAAGCAGGTTGTCTTCCCTGCCCCATTCGGCCCAATCATCGCGACGATTTCACCGGGTTGAACAAAGAAGGAAACGTCTTTGACCGCGTGCACGCCACCATAAGACTTCGACAGACCCTCGGCAGACAGCAGCGAAGTCATTCTCGCGCTCTTACATGGGCTCCAAGCGAAGAAGCTGCGCGATCAGTCGCGGAGATGTCACGCTGCTGCCTGGACTGACGAAGGACTGCGATTGAACCCACAATTCCCTTGGGAAACAGGACAACCATGGCGACGATGGCAGCTCCAAGCGCAAACTTGGAATAATCCGTCACGCTGACGAGCCAGATCGAGAGAGCTTTATAGGCGATGGCTCCCGCCACGGCGCCCATGGTGGTCTCGACGCCGCCAAGCAGTACCATCACCAAAGCGTCAATCGAATAAGAGACCGAAAGATAGTCCGGGAATACGCTGCCCTTCAGAAAGGCAAAAAGCGCGCCGGCCGCACTTGCTGCAAGCCCTGCGACGATAAAGGCCAGCCACTGCGTTTGTGTCCGGCTTACGCCGATGGCTTCAGCGCGCATGGTTGAATCGCGGGTGGCGCGCAAAGCATAACCGAAGGGCGAAAAGATCACCCTGCGCAGGCCGAAGACACCCAGCACCGCGACCGCAAGGGCCAGCCAATAAAAGCTCGCGGGCGAGCCTGCCCATGCCGCGGGCCATACGCCGAGAATGCCGTTGTCGCCGCCCGTGACCTCGACCCATTGGAAGGCGATCGACCAGGTGATCTGCGCGAATGCCAGCGTCAGCATGGCAAGATAGACACCGGATATGCGCACACCGAACCAGCCGAAAAACGCCGCACCCAGCAATCCGAGCAGCGCGCCCGCAAGCATCGCAGCCGGCATGGGCAGGCCGAGTGTCTTCGTGGCAAGCGCGGCGCCATAGGCGCCAAGCCCGAAGAAAGCGGCATGGCCAAATGAGTTGAGTCCGCCGACACCCATCAAGAAATGGAGGCTTGCCGCGAACAGGATGAAGATCAGGATTTCAGCTCCTACGGTGAGTGCGTAATTGCCCGCTGCGAAGGGCAGCAGCGCGGCGATAAAAATGAGCACGGCCCACGCCAATTTTTCTGGAGCGGTGAAGGCACGCCACGGTTGGAGGCTAAGTCCGATTGCGCCCCTGACCGCCCCTTCGTGACGGCCCAATAGCCCATAAGGCCTTACGACCAAAACCGCGGCCATCACAAGAAAGACCAACACCAGGGAAATCTTAGGGAAAATCAGGATCCCGAAGGCGTTCAATTCCGAAACTATCACCGCCGCAATGAAGGCACCGAGAATGCTGCCGAGCCCGCCGATCACGACGACCACGAAGACCTCGACGATAATGGCAAGGTCCATTCCATGGTTGACGGCATCGCGCGGGATTTGCAGCGCGCCGCCGAGTCCTGCGAGAAAACTGCCAAGGGCAAAAACGCTCGTGAACAGCCATTTCTGGTTGATGCCAAGCGCCGCGGCCATGTCGCGATCCTGTGTCGCCGCGCGAACGAGAATTCCCCAGCGCGTCTTGCGGAACAGCAGCCATAGCGAAGCAAGAACGAGTGGGCCGAGGCAGATGAGAAAGAGGTCGTATGTTGGGACCTGCTGACCGAATAGGCTGGCGGCGCCGCGAAAGCCGGGTGCCCGCCGGCCCAGGAGGTCGGATGGACCCCAAATCCAGATCACTGCGTCTTCGACGATAAGGGTGACGCCGAATGTGCCCAGCAATTGAAACAGCTCCGGGGCATTATAAATGCGGCGCAGGAGTCCGGCTTCCAGCAGTGCGCCAAGCAAACCCACAATCGCAGCAGCGAGGATAATTCCACCCCAGAACCCGAATGCGCCGGATAGGGCTTCCGTAAGGCTGTAAGCGATGTATGCGCCGAGCATGTAAAGCGCGCCATGAGCGAAATTCACGACACGCGCTACGCCGAAGATGATGGAAAGACCGGCCGCCGTGAGAAAAAGCGAAGAAGCGCTTGCGAGGCCAGTCAGGAACTGAACCGCAAGAAATTGCACTTCAGTTTGCAGGCCTAAGAGCCTTCACCTCCGCATCGGCTGGGAGATATTTTGCCCCATCCCGGTATTCGAAATCGACCATCACGCCCTTGCCGTTCTGCAACGCCGTCTTTCCAACGAAGGCGCCAAGCGTGGATTGATGATCGATTGGGCGAAACACGATTTTCCCGAAAGGTGAAGCCACTTCCGCGCCCTCGGCGGCCGAAATCAGCTTATCGGTATCGGTACTATTCGCTTTCGCGAGGATCGCCGCGGCCGCTTTCACGGTCGTATAGCCCACAATCGAACCAAGCCTCGGATGATCATTGTATTTGGCCTGGTACGCCTTCAGGAATGCCTCATGTTCCGGGGTCTTGATGCCGTACCAGGGGTAGCCAGTGACAATCCAGCCCTCCGGCGCCTCATCCTTGAGCGGGTCGAGATATTCCGGTTCTCCAGTCAAGAAGCTGACGACGGAGCGGCCCTTGAATAGCCCCCGTGTATTGCCTTCGCGAACGAGCTTGGTCAAATCTCCACCGAAGGTCACATTCAGGATCGCCTCGGGGTTCGTTGACGCTATCGCTTCCGCAACCGCACCCGCATCAATTTTTCCTTGCGGTGGCCACTGTTCGCCAACCCATTCGATATCCGGCCGCTTGGCGGCGAGCAGCTTCTTGAAAATCGCTACGGCTGACTGGCCATATTCATAATTCGGCGCGATCGTTGCCCAGCGCTTGGCCGGCAATTTCGCAGCAAGCTCCGCAAGCATCGCGGCCTGCATGTAATTCGAGGGACGCAGGCGGAAGGTGTAGCGGTCGCCCTTGGACCAGACGATTGCGTCAGTCAGGGGTTCCGCGGCCAGGAACATGACCTTCTTTTGGTTCGCAAAGTCCGACACCGCGAGCCCGATATGCGAGAAGAAAGTTCCCAGCAGGAAGGCCACATTCTCGTTCGACACAAGCTCGTTAGCGGCTGTAATGGCATCCGCGGGCTTGCCCCCATCGTCTTTCGAGACGATGACGAGCTTTTTGCCATTCACACCGCCCGCCGCGTTGATCTGTTCCAGGGCGAGTTGCCATCCCTTCCGGTAGGGTTCCGTGAACGCCGGCAAAGCCGAATAGCTGTTGATCTCCCCGATTTTGATTTCGCTTTGGGCGAAAGCCGGGGCCGCAAACAGCAGACCAAGCACGACGGCGAAAATTTCATGCCCCTTACCCATTACAGTCTTCCCTCTTTCGAAACACTGACGCACGCGCAGTTTATCGAAGGCCATCCTCGCCTTTGATCCCGTCCACAGTCAATCCGCCGACACGTGGCAATGGCCTTCCAGCGTCGGTCAGCGCCAATGCAACGACAATTTCTCGCGCGCGTGGCGCATCGGTTACACGCACTTCCATGCCATCGAAATGCGACCGCACAAACGCCGCATCCTTGTGGCCGAGTGGTATGTCGATCGCGACACCTGGTCCGCCGCGCTTTTTCGAGGAAGGAATGAGGGCCGCGCCCCCGCCGAGCACTTCGCGCACCGGCGCGCCGAATTTCGGATGCAAAAGGGCTGCGGCATGTTCAAGCTCACCATCCTCGCCAACGGCAGCAGCCTTGCCGTAGCTGTGAACGCGATTGCCTTCGATGCCGAGTGCTGCGACGGCCTTATCAACGAGGATCGCACCAAGCTCCGCGCCGAATTCGATCAATTCGGATAAATCCTCCACATAGCGGCCCGCGAAGGGATTCTCGATCACGGCAATGGCCGCGGCACGGCGGACAGGCGGAGAAATGGATTGCTCTTGTTCCAGGCGTGTCTCCTCAATAACGGTGATCAATTTGCGAATTTCGATGCTCATTGAACGGAATTTCTCCTCGAAAAAGCGCTAGCGGGTTTTCCAATTTTCAACGTTCCTGCCGACCTTGTTAACTCCCGCTTTCCGGGCAGCCGGTGTTGTGGCAATCGCGGCGAGAAA
>JBAUNL010000525.1:0-9285 GCA_049579205.1 Rhodomicrobium sp.
AATGACCGGCCGCAGTGCCCGGCCACGTTCGGATGGCGCCATGCCAGCTTTCCGCGCCTGAAGCATCGCATCGAAGATCTCACCGAAGACGTCGAGCTGCATTTGCTTCGATGCGTCATTGCCGATCCGGACCGGCGCCGAGTTTTCGTATCCTGGCAGCCAAGGGACAATAAGCTCGGGCAACCAGCGCTCTCCGCCTATGCCATACATGATCTGGATCTCGCTGGGGCTGCCGGCCACTGCCCGGATAAGCCAATCGCGCCATGCCCGCGCCTCGTCGTAATAACCAAGATTCATAAGGGCCAGGAGCGTGAAGGTTGCATCTCGCAGCCAGCAATAGCGATAATCCCAGTTCCTCACGCCGCCGAGGCGCTCGGGAAGCGAGGTTGTGGGGGCGGCGACGATCCCGCCGGTGGGAGCGTAGGTCAAAGCTTTCAATGTGATGAGTGAGCGTTTCACCGCTTCCGTCCAAGGTCCGACCTCGGGACAGCGATCGCTCCATTGCCGCCAGAAAACCTCCGTACCCGTCAGCGCGTCGAACGGATCGACAGACGGCAGCGGATCTTCAAAAGAGCGGCCGTAGGAGAGAACAAAGGGAACGGACTGGCCGGCCTCGACCTCGAACTCGCCCACCGTTCTAAGATCTTCGCCGCGAAGTGCGGCGTGGGTTCGAAGGAGAACGCGCTCAGGGCCGGCAATCGCGCTAAGTGAGCCATCATCGAGCCGGTTCACCCACCGCACGGTCGCCCCGTAATTGAAGCGCAGCACAAGCTCAGTCTGAAAAGCCATTCGCGCCGATCGGCCCTTTACGATCCGTATGAGGTGAGTGCCGTCGGCCGGAGGCATGAAATCGATCACCGCTGCGCGGCCGCTTTCAGTCTCGAATTCGGTTTCGAGGACGAGGGTGCCGGGACGATATTGCCGTCTCGTTCCCGCCGGTGCCTCTTTTGGGGCAATAAGCCAGCGCCCGTTATCGGCGTCCCCGAGCAGAGCGGCAAAGCAAGCAGCCGAGTCAAAATGTGGCCAGCATAGCCAATCGATCGAGCCGTCGCGGCCCACCAAAGCAGCCGTCTTACAGTTGCCGATCAGTGCATAATCTTCGATTCGAAGTGTCATTAATATTTAACTCCCTCCGTCAGGGATCGTTGCCGAAGTCATAAACCTCCACACCTCGGCCTTCGGTCGCGAAAAGCCCCACTCGAAGCCTTCGAAGTTTCAGGATGGGTCGATTTCGGCCGTATAAATGGCCTCGAGCATTGTCGATGACTGGTACGTATTCTAGATCCTCGGTTTTGAGGGCAATGCGCTGTAATAGAGCAATGTAATATTCACATTTTCACCCATAATTTCTTATGCCCCAGCGAACTTCGTTTAAGCTTAGACCGCTCTCAGAAGATCAAGGAGTTGTAGATGAGCAAGATTATCCTGTTAGGGATCGTCGGTGCGGCCTGGCTTTCGCTATATACGACCGAAGCTTCCGCCATCGTCTGTGCTAAGGGCGTTCATGGCGCCGGATGCGTTTCGACGCGTGGCGCCGTTGCCAGACGTGGCGTGGTCGTCCGCCGGCCGGGCGCAGTTGCGCATCGCCGTACCGTGGTCCGCCGCTAACAGCAGAGCAAATTATGTGGGGCTAAGTTGCCCCTCCCCAACGCAGCTGAGAGAGGGGAGGCCTGGTGCTGGCAATTGGTCCTGGGTTAAAGAAAAATTGAAAGTCGTTTCGTAACGAGTGCAGCGCTCCCATCGGCTGCACATCCAACTACGTAGTTTCGTTGCAAGCGTTCGCAACGGATTGCAACGGTGGTCTCAAAAGGGTCGAAAGCGGTAAGTCTCAAGTTGAGCATATATAGGCGGCTGAACCCCCGGAACCGGACTTAGCATCAGAGGTGCAGACACCGCCAAGATCGGCGTTCACCGCTAATTAGATACTTGCGAAGCCTGCCCTTGACCCATTTGAGACATCGAACGCTACGGGATCGGTGTAGCGCCGGTGAGGAGAAGACCCTGTGAAACGGTATTATCGCCGTGGTCCAAGCAAAGCAGAACGTCCGGGAAAGCGCAATGATGGGCCCGATATTCTGCCATGGCTTTTCGAGAACGGCATCGCCATAGCCGAGCGTCGTGAAGCCGCCTGAGGTTCTGCGCGATCGCGGCGAGGTTGAACTCGAACTGGACACCCCTTGGCCCCGCAATGACGCGCCACGTTCAATCGCTGCTCTCCAGAAGTAACTCCGCACCGTAATCCGGCGCGCAGCGGAACGTATGAGGCGGCTGAAGGGCCGGACGGACAACTTTAGCACGAGCGTTCAATTAACTATACCAACTAAAAATTGCGACGGTGTTCAACCTAACGTTTAAAAAGAGTGCCCTGTGGCGACGGACAAGTGCGGGGTTTTTTAAAGCGACGCGCGGCCGGCAATCCGTAGGGTTGCTCGAGGTCCCTTGAGTTAGCAGCGATAACCGGGACTTTCATGCAGTTGGCTCAGGGCCGTAGCTTTGCAATGAGGCGTCGCGATGAGTCGGTATCTGGCAGAGCACCGTTCCACCCAAGCCGTGGAGTTTGCGCCAAGCAGTTCTGACAGTGCATTTGGCAGACTTTTTAAACACGGGCCCGCCTTGCCGCGATTTTCGCGTTGGAGCATTGGGGCGCGTATAAGCCTAGTAGTCCTGACGCTGGCAGTCCCCCTCAACCTGGTCATCGCGGGCGTCGTTTGGCATTTGTCAAAAACAGCGAGCGAGACGCAGCGGACGAGCTTGCTTTACACAGCTCGCTCGGTCGCTGCTGCAGTTGACGCCAAGCTTGCCGAGTATATGGCCGTGGCGCAAGCTCTGGTCCGCTCCCCGGCCCTCCTTGAGGATCAACTGAGCGGGTTCGAGCCCGAGGCGCGGCGCGCCTTCGCGACTATGCCGGACGCCCAAATCATGGTCGCAGACCTCGAAGGCCGGCAGCTCATCAACACGGCGCGACAGCCCGGCCAGCCCCTTCCGGTCCGCGATCCCGTTGGCCTCGTGGCGCAGAAGCACGCTTTCGAAACAGGCTCGCCCCTTATCACTGATGTGCGAGTGGGAAACGTCTCCCAAGAATGGATCATCAATATCGAGGTTCCAATTTTCAAGAATGGGCAGCCTTTCCGGGCACTTGCCGTGGCCCTTAAAGCGCATTCCTTCCTTCGCCTGCTCGATGCTCAGCACATGCCCGAAAACTGGCTTGCCTGCATTACAGACCATGAGGGCCGCTTCGTCGCGCGGGTGCCTGGCTACGAACGGAGCGTGGGCCAGCTTGCTGCCGAGGGCTTCCGCAAGGTTAAGGATCAGGAAGGCATTTTCGAATTTCTCTCCTTCGACGGTGAGCCGATCGTGACGGCCAATGCCCACTCCGCAGTGAGCGGATGGCCGATCGCCATTGCCGTCAAGAAGGCCTCAATGCAAGCGGCAGCCTGGAGCACCGTCCGATGGGCAGCAATCCTCGCTGGGAGCCTGTCTTTCCTAAGCCTGCTTTTTGCCGGCCTTATATCCCGCCGCATTACAGGCCCTATTGCCATGCTTAGAGATAACGCGAGTGCACTATTGGCCGACCCCGAGTCAGCAAAGGCACCTCACGGTCCGCCCGAGGTCAACGACCTTTGGGAAGCAATGAAGCAATCTGCGGCCGCCCGCGATCATAGTGACGAAGCTCTGCGTGAGAGCGAAGAGCGTCTGCGTCTGTCGAATGAGGCGGCCGGGATCGGCACCTTTACCATCGATGCGGAAACCGGTCGCGTCCACAATTCGCGGGAGCTCGCCGCCATGCTTGGGTTCCCCGGGGTGAGAAAAACGAAGATCGAGGATGCCTTCGCGCGCGTGCACCGGGACGATGTTGCAGGCGCAAGGGCAAAGTTCGAGGCGGGTCTCAGCGGCGCGGGCGGCGGTCAGATAAAGGGGGATTTCCGCTTCGTGCGTCCAGGCGGAGAAGTTCGCTGGATGTCCTGGAACGGCCGCGTTGAGTTTCGCGAGGGGGCATTGGGCCGCATCCCGTTCCGTATCGCCGGTGCCTGCGTGGACATCACTGAGCGCAAGCAGGCTGAGGCGGCTCTGCGCGAGAGCGAACAGCGGCTGCGCGGTATTTTTGAGCATGCGGGCACTGGCATCGTGATTAAAGATCTTGAAGGGCGATTCCAGTCTTGCAATCCGGCCTATGCCGCGATGCTCGGCTACAGCGAGGAGGAGCTCCGCGGGTTCATTTGCGAAGAAGTCATACATCCCGAAGATCGCGGCGCGAACACCGCACTCTTAAGGCAGCTCATTGCCGGTGAGATCCCTTCGTTCGAATTTCTCACCAGATATTACAGCAAAGAGGGCAGGGTTCTATGGGGCCATCGGCATATTTCGCTCTTGAAAGACGCTACGGGCACTGCCACGAATGTCATCGCGCTTGTGACCAACATGACTGGGCAGAAGCGCCATGAGGAGCATATTCGCCTGTTGCTGCGCGAGGTGAACCACCGCTCCAAGAACATGCTCGCGCTGGTGCAGGCGGTGGCCCGCCAAACCCTTTCGACGAAACCCGAAGATTTCATGGGTCTGTTCGCGGAACGAATTCAGGCGCTCGCCGCGAGCCAGGACCTACTCGTCAAAAGCGAATGGAAGGGTGTGGAACTCGGCGAGTTAGCGCGATCCCAGCTCGCCCATTTCAAAGACCTAATCGGCACGCGCATCGAACTTAAGGGCCCGTCTCTGCTGATTTCAGCGTCCGCGGCACAGACCATTGGCATGGCCCTGCATGAGCTCGCCACCAATGCGGGCAAATACGGAGCGCTCATCAATGGTGATGGCCAGGTGAAAATCGAATGGCGCCTTGCACGGACCGGCGCGGGGGAAGAGACCTTTGCCATGAGCTGGTCCGAAGTGGGCGGCCCTCCCGTCACGGTGCCGTCCCATTCCGGCTTTGGCTCGACCGTCATTTGTGACCTGGCCGAGAAGAGCCTCGATGGTAACATCCATCTAAGCTTCGCTTTCACTGGGCTCATTTGGCAGCTGTCGTGCAGGGCCGAAGAAGTTTTGGAGGGGAGCCGCTCTGCAGGGAACGCTGAGAGCGCAAAGTCTACCGGCAATACCTCCATACGGCCGGGCACGCGGCGCTGTGTTCTTGTTGTTGAAGACGAACCCATTGTGGCAATGGAAATTGCACAAGTCCTCAATGCGGCGGGTGCAGACGAGAAGACGCAAACGCCCGCACAAGCGGTTCGTATTCCACGATCAAAATAACCATTAAGATTCCACCCTCTATAAGGGTAACGGACCCGAACTTATGATGTTTCGAGCTTGGCCGCAAATTTACCCCTAATTGGATAAACTTGCCGATGCCTGTCACGGGTGCCCATCGCGGTATCAAAGTGAATAGATTGCTGCGCGCACCCTTTGAGTGTTCGGCCTCGGTTGCAAGCTGACGACGGTGAATTTTGACCCTTAGGAAACATTGACCCCTCGCCGGTGGGGGCACTGGCTACTCGCCTGGCTGTGATCGAGTCAAGCGAGGTTGGATCCAAATCTGTGCTATGAGAGTGGGCGCCAGGCACCGCTGCGCTCCTGATCACTGCCGCTGCCGCCCTCAGTAGTAGCCGACGATCGGAAGGCCTGCGCCCATAGCCTCGGTGGCACGCTTCGGCCGCGGCTGCACCTTGGGGATCTTCGGAGGTCTATTTCGACCTCCTTGTAGGGGATGCTATCAAGCAGATGCCGAATCAGATTCAACCGGGCGCGGCGCTTGTCGTCGGCTGGGACGATGTACCAGGGTGCATCTGGCGTGTGGGTGGCCTCGATCATGCGCTGGTAGGCCGCCGTGTAGTCCCACCACCGCCGCACCGATTCGGTATCCATTGGGCTCAGCTTCCAGTGCTTGACCGGGTCGTTGATCCTGGCCGCGAACCGGCGCTGCTGCTCGTCCTGGCTGACATCGAGAAAGTACTTGCGCAAGATGATGCCGTTATGGACAATCATCTCCCGCTCGACCGGGGGGGTCAGCTCCAGGAAGCGTTCGCACTCCTCGTCGCTACAGAAGCCCATCACTCGCTCGACCCAGGCCCGGTTGTACCAAGAGCGATCGAAGAGGATGATCTCCCCCGCCGCCGGGAAATGCGCGATATAGCGCTGGAAGAAGACTTGGGTTTTCTCGCGGTCGGAGGGTGCGGGTAATGCCACATGCCGGTAAACGCGGACTCGTACGAGCGGTGATCCGGTTGATCACGCCGCCCTTGCCTGCCGTGTCACGGCCCTCAAAGACGACGATGATGCGTGCCCCCGTGGCTTGGACCCAAGTCTGCAGACGGGTAAGCTCGACCTGGAGCTTTGCGAGTTCCTTCTCAAATTCCTTCCGGCTTATCTTGCCGGACGCGGCTGTGACCTCGGCTGCCTCCTGCTTTTTTTGCTTGTCTTTCGCCATCCGCAATGTTCCCTAACAACGGTCCCATATCTTACAACGCTGCATATAGGCCTCCGTCCCGCCGATTTCCGCTTCGCGCCTGTGCAAGAGCTGTCGCAACCAGTTGAAATCACATCGAAACGCCGTGTGGGTAGGTTTTCAAATGCTCGGCTTGCCGGCGAGGGGCTCGCTTAATTTATTTAAGTTTTTGCTGCGTTCCAACACGGAATACATACTAAAGGCTGGCAAACAGCTGCCGCCTCTGTCCCTCACGGATGGCCGGCCCGGTCACGAGCGAGTACCGTAGCCCACCATTTGTTTTGGCGTTGCCGCTAAATCCCGCGCAACCTTTTGTGACCGGTTAAGGATATGACATCCTGGAGATTGGCTCAGCTCCCAGCACGATATCTGGTTGAGCTTGCTGGCATCTCCACAACTTACTTCGTGCTGGCTAAGCTCGGCTTGAAGCTGGCGCTCATCAATCCGAGTGCAAGCCCGGTGTGGCCAGCGACTGGCTTTGCTCTTTCTATGGTTTTATTGCGGGGTCAGAGGGTCTGGCCTGCAATATTCATTGCTGCGCTGATCGCCAATGCGACGACGGTTGGTACCCTCTTAACATCGGCGGCAATCGCCTCGGGAAATACGCTTGAGGCAGCGGTGGGCGGATTTCTGATTCAGAAATATAGCGGCGGAACTCGAGCCTTCGACACGCCCGCGAATGTGGTTAAATTCGCATTGATCTGCGCGGGACCCGCGACGATCCTAAGTGCCACGATTGGGGTTGCAGCGTTGTATGCAGGCGGATTTGCCGAGCCTCGCCAGCTGGCCCCGGTTTGGATAACCTGGTGGATGGGAGATCTCGCAACTGCGCTGCTGCTCACCCCCGTCATCCTTCTTTGGGCCGTGCCTCCCCTTGGTTCTCTTGATCGAAGGGCATTGGTGAACACCGCGATGCTTCTTGCCTTGACATTGGCGGTGGGCGTGATCGCATTTGTACCGCTTGCGGCGCCAGCAGTGACCCTGGCTCCATTGGGATTTATCGCCATCGTCCCGCTTGTTTGGGCGGGGCTGCGCTGGGGTCAGCGTGATACTTCAACAGCCGCTTTGCTGCTCGCCTGTTTTGCGATATGGAGCGCCGCGACGGTTGAGCCGCCTGAACGCACAATCATCAACGAAGCGTTTCTGTTCGTGTCAATGTTCGTGATCGGCGCGGCGCTTCCCTGCCTCGTGCTTAGCGCGGAGGTGTCGCTCCACCGGCGGACCCAGGAGACGCTGCGTGAAGGCGAGGAGCGTCTACGGTTGTCGAACGAAGCCGGCGGCATCGGCACCTTTATCATTGATGCGGAAAGCGGAGAAAGCTTTTACACTTCTGAACTCGCTTCCAGGCTCGGACATCGGGGTGCCGGAACAGTGAAACTAGAAGCCGTCTTCGCCCGAGTTCACCGGGATGATGTGATACGCGTCCGTGCTCAATACGGCGCAGCACTTCGCGGCGAGAACGATGGCCGGTTTAAAATCGATCTCCGCTTTGTTTGTTCAGGTGGCGAGGTCAGGTGGATGACCTGGGCCGGGCAGGTGGATTTTCGTGGGATAGCTCAGGCACGAGTGCCAATCCGGGTGGCCGGCGCAGTCATGGATATTACCGAGCGCATGCGGGCCCAAGAATCGGTGCGGGAGAGTGAAGAGCGGTTTCGGGGCATTTTTGAACACGCCGGGACCGGCATCGCGATTACCGATCTACAAGGCCGGATCGAATGCTGCAATTTCGCCTATTCCTCTACGCTGGGCTATCGGCAGGATGAGCTTCAAGGGCGTAATTTTGCGGATCTCCTGCATCCCGCGGATCACGAGGAAAACATGATTGAAATCCAGCGCCTGCTTGCGCAGGAGGTGCCATCTTTCGAGATCTTAAACCGGTATGTCGCAAAGGATGGTGCACCGGTATGGGTGCACAAACATGTGTCCTCGTTAAGAGATGCATCCGGCAAGCCCACGCACATCTTGGCGCTTGTTATGGACATGACCGATCGGAAGCGTAATGAGGATCAGATCAATCTTCTCATGCGCGAGGTGAACCACCGGTCCAAAAACATGTTGAGCCTCGTGCAGGCCGTGGCTCGCCAAACCCTCGCGGCGAAGCCTGAAGAGTTTATTGAGCGTTTCGGAGAGCGCATTCGAGCCTTGAGCGCGAGCCAGGATTTGCTTGTCAAGAGCGAATGGAAGGGCGTGAGCCTCGATGAATTGGTCCGGTCCCAGCTTGGGCATTTCGAAGATTTGATCGGCTCCAGGATCGAGGTGAAAGGACCACCACTCGTCATCTCTCCGAACGCGGCCCAAGCTATCGGCATGGCTCTACACGAACTCGCTACAAATGCCGGAAAATATGGCGCGCTTTCGAACACTTATGGACGCATTGAAATCAGCTGGGACGCCAAACCCGGCGAGCGAAGCAGGGGGAGCTTCGTGGTCACTTGGCGCGAGTGTGATAGTCCAGCTATCACTGCACCGTCCGGAGCCGGATTTGGTTCGACTGTCCTTTGCCGCGTCGCAAAGGAAAGCCTCGATGCCGAAGTCGAGCTTGACTACGCCTCTACGGGGCTCGTCTGGAAACTTCAGTGCCCAGCGGGAGAGATTCTCGAAAAGAGCCACTTTGCTTGAGCCATCTCAGTACGCGCGAAGGGCCAGCCTAGAGAGTCCGGCAATCGCTAAGCAGAACTCGCACAAGGCTGCCACCTGAGCGATATACCGCCGCCTTGAGGTCTGTCGCGAATGATGGGGTGGACGGCCCCGTGCGGCATTGACCTGCCATAGTGGCGTGGGTGAGCCGTAAACGAGGAGGGCCGTTCATGAGAGAGATTGCGATTATCGGTTTGGATTTGGCGAAGAACATC
>JBAUNL010000526.1:0-5618 GCA_049579205.1 Rhodomicrobium sp.
GGTTCACAAGTTTGCGCCGGTTCCCGATATAGGCCCTCGCGTTTGAGGAGCCTCATTCAGGTCCACGGATTCGGCCGTGGCGGAAAGAACGTGCGTAAAACCCCGGCAGGAAGACTTCGGCATGTCGGATGCGAAAGGTTTCGTCCTTGCCAATGCCCGACAAGCAAACCGGCTTGAGGGAGCGTGAGATTTTCCTCGCTTTCTCCGAGCCGAAGCGTGCGGAGAGCGTGCGGCTGAAGTCCCGTTCGTGAACAATCCTAACGATCACGTTTGCCGCATTTCTGTCTTCCGTTATCGCAATATCAAGGTGTTGCACATGCGCCCTTATATCGGCGATGGCCGCCCCAATTTCAGCGCTACGGCCGCTCGCGGTGCGGTTATCGACAAACACCCGGACAGGCTCATCGAACTTACGGATGCGCTCTACGCGCTTACCGAACTGTAGCTCGGCTCCAAACGCCACCGCGAAGAAGCCTTCGGCAATCTCGCTGTCAGAGAAGCTCAACCGCTCGGAACTCCGCCGGGCGGCCACATCGACATTCTCGGCACGGGAAGGAGAACTGAAGGCTCCGGAAATGCTGGAACAGGCCAAGGCCGTCATTGCCACCGCCCATTGGCGAAAGCGCTGCCTCGGTTTGTGGAGTGCTCTGACTGGCATTATAGGTGGAGAGAGGGCCTGACCTTGCACTTGAACCAAACGCCCAATACGTCCGAAACACACAGCAAAGACCATGCCGGAGACGCAGACAGCGAGGGTGTCATGAATCATGTTGCGTAGCTGCGCCCTTGATTTCAGGTGGAGGCAGTGGGGGCAAATACGTAAACTCCCCGAAGAAAAATTATTATTGGGACTTTATGGTTCTCCTTCCACTGACCCCACACCCCATCGAAAACGGGAGCAGAAGCTGAGAAATGAGGAGATGAGGTTCTGCTACAAACCGGGACAAGTGACGCAAGTGACACAAGTACAGCGTTTCCCCCCATATCATATCCCATTCTCCTAATCTATGTTGGGGGGGAATGCCTTGCTTGCTTCACTTGTATCACTATTTTCATGAGATGTTTAAAAATTGTGCTCCTGCTAAATAACACAGCCGCCTTGCGCCTGTGTTCGTCAAAGCAGGAAGGAAAAACATGCGGAAAGTTTCGCACCCTTCAGAAAGGACCATAGCGAGAGACGGATTGCGCCGCGCGCGGCGCCACCGGTATTCAAGTACAGATTTGGAGCATTTCATTACTTATATAACATTTATATATCGCCCTGATAGAACCAGTCTCGAATTCCTATGACAAGGCAGATACCTACAATGAAGAATTTTGCTTTGGAAGCAGTTCATATGATGAAAGGTGTCTTTCTTTATTTCGGGTCCGGAACGGTGAAGACCCCCGCATTCGAAATGACTTATCCCATGCCCTGATTGTGCTCCGGTAGCCGCGGGCAACTCAACGTCATTGCATGGGCAATTCGCGCCAGATTCCTCAGCAATCAAGGTGAAAGTCATGCCGAAAAAACCCATCTTGCCTGTTCTTGCGTTGCTTGTTGTGGTCGCACTCTTGGTGCAGGGCTTGATTTTGTTTGCTACTGCGCGCGCATCAGAACCCGCCAGTTTCGTTACGGGCCTCTACCCCAACCCCAGTGCTGGAACTGGATATATAAGATCCCTATAAAGTTCCAGGCGCTCAGCCATCGCTTTTATATGCTAATGAGAAGATCTTGAGCGGGAATCTGGAGTCAGAAGCAAGACCAAAAGCTGAATGTGGCGGGGTCACGTAGCCCTTTATTAACTGTGGTTGATGTTTTCAACCACCCCGGCATTTGGCGCTCATAGTTTTTTAGATCGGAGAGATTCTGATGCTTGATCTGATGATGATCGCCATCGGGCTTGGCTTTTTCCTTGCCGCCCTAGCCTATGTAAACACCTGCGATAGACTGTGAGGCTTCCATGGCTCTGGATTACATTCTGGCAGGCGCGGTGACTGCGCTTTTGCTGGCATATCTCGTTTATGCACTTCTGCGGCCCGAGCGGTTTTAGGGAGCATCGCCCATGACGGTCTTAGGCTGGACGCAAATTGCGCTTTATGCCGCCATTATCGCACTGATTGCAAAGCCCTTCGGCGGCTACATGACCCGCGTTTTCAATGGCGAGAGAACCTTGTTTTCGCCTTTGCTGCGCCCAATCGAGCGCGGGCTTTACCGGGTGAGCGGCATCGATGAGAGCCGCGAGCAGAGCTGGGTGACCTACACCATTGCCATGCTCTTCTTCAGCATCGCCGGCTTTGTGACGCTCTATGCCTTGCAACGTCTGCAAGCAGTTCTTCCTTTCAATCCGCAAGGCCAGGCCGCCGTCTCGCCCGATCTCGCATTCAACACGTCGGTCAGCTTTATAACCAACACCAACTGGCAGTCCTACACGCCCGAAAGCACGATGAGCTATCTGGTGCAGATGGCTGGGCTGACCGTCCATAATTTCGTCTCGGCCGCCACCGGCATCGCGCTTGCCGTAGCACTCATACGCGGCTTCGCGCGCCGTTCCGCGAACACCATCGGAAACTTCTGGGTCGACCTCACGCGCTGCACCCTTTACGTGCTGCTGCCGGTGTCGATCGTGGTGGGGCTGTTTTTTGTCTGGCAGGGCATGCCGCAGAACCTCAATGCCTATACGGAAGTCACCACACTTGACGGCGGCAAGCAATTGATTGCGCAAGGCCCAGTGGCCTCCCAGGAAGTCATCAAGATGCTGGGAACCAATGGCGGCGGATTCTTCAACGCCAACTCCGCCCATCCATTCGAAAACCCGAACGCGCTCACCAACTTTATCCAGATCGTGCTGATCTTCTCGATTGGCGCTGCACTAACCAACGTCTTCGGACGCATGGTGGGGGACCAGCGGCAAGGCTGGGCTATTTTTGCGGTTATGGGGCTGCTGTTCCTCGGCGGTGTTACGCTGTGCTATTGGGCCGAAGGCAAGGGCAATCCTGCTTTTGCAGCGCTTGGCGTCGATCAGGCTCCGGGTGAGCTTCAAGCCGGCGGCAATATGGAAGGCAAGGATGTCCGCTTCGGCATCGCCAACTCGTCGCTCTTCACCACCGTTACCACTGATGCGTCCTGCGGCGCGGTCAACAACATGCACGATAGTTTGACCCCGCTCGGCGGCATGGTCCCCCTGATCAACATTATGCTGGGCGAGATCATCTTCGGCGGTGTGGGTTCCGGCCTTTACGGCATGCTGCTGTTCGCAATCCTGTCCGTCTTTATCGCAGGCCTCATGGTCGGGCGCACGCCTGAATATCTCGGCAAGAAGATCGAGGCAAAGGAAGTGAAGATGGCCATGCTCGCCATTCTTATCCTGCCGCTTTCGATCCTTGGCTTTACGGCCATTGCGGTTGTAGCAAAGGATGGTCTTGCGGGCATGGCCAATGCGGGTCCCCACGGATTCAGCGAGGCTCTTTACGCCTACACCTCGGCGACCGGCAACAATGGCAGCGCGTTTGCGGGGCTTTCCGCCAACACGATATTCTATAACACCACGCTCGCCATGGCGATGCTGATCGGCCGGTTCCTCATGATCGTGCCCACGATCGCCATCGCCGGTTCGCTCGGCAGGAAAAAGACCCTTCCACCTTCGGCAGGGACTTTCCCTACCCATGGCCTGCAGTTTGTTCTGCTCGTCGCCGGCGTAATCTTGATCGTTGGCGGGCTCACCTACTTCCCTGCGCTTTCACTTGGTCCGGCTGTTGAGCAGCTCGCGATGACTGCTGGAATGACCTTTTGAGTTCTGAGGAACCAAACCATGCCCGTTTCTCATAAAACCAATAAGCGGATGGTGACGGCGACGATCACCGATCCGAAGATCCTGGTCCCGGCCATTGGCGATTCATTTAAAAAGCTCGATCCCAGAAAGCTCGCCAAAAACCCGGTCATGTTCGTGGTCGAGGTTGTAGCAGCCTTAACGACGGTACTTTTCATCCGCGACATTATCGCCGGAACCGGAAATTACGGCTTCCCGCTCCAAATTATCCTGTGGCTCTGGTTCACGGTCCTTTTCGCGAATTTCGCTGAAGCTGTCGCCGAGGGGCGCGGGAAAGCACAAGCCGCAACGCTTCGGGCGGTGAAGACCGACGTGATGGCCAAGAAGCTTGCCGATGCGCGAAAGCATAGCGAATTCACGCTAACCCCTGCATTTGAACTCAAACCGGGTGACGTCGTCTATGTCGAGGCGGGTGATCTCATTCCCTCGGATGGCGAAGTGATCGAAGGTGTCGCCTCGGTGAACGAGGCGGCCATTACGGGGGAGTCTGCGCCGGTGATCCGTGAATCAGGCGGTGATCGTTCTGCGGTTACCGGCGGCACGCAGGTGATTTCCGACTGGATTGTAGTCAAAATTACCGCGGCTCAGGGCTCAACCTTCCTCGACCGCATGATCAGCCTTGTTGAAGGCGCGGAGCGGCAGAAGACCCCGAACGAGATCGCGCTCAACATCCTTCTTGCCGGCATGACGATCATCTTCGTCTTTGCAGTCGCAAGCATCCCGAGCTTCGCAAATTATGCCGGCGGGGCAATCCCGGTCATCGTGCTGGTGGCGCTTTTTGTAACGCTGATCCCAACGACCATTGGAGCACTTCTCTCCGCCATTGGCATCGCGGGCATGGATCGCCTGGTTCGCTTCAATGTGCTGGCCATGTCCGGACGGGCCGTCGAGGCCGCAGGCGACGTGGACACCCTGCTTCTCGACAAGACCGGGACGATCACGCTCGGAAACCGGCAGGCCACCGAGTTTGTACCTCTGCCCGGCGTCTCTGAATATGAGCTGGCCGATGCCGCCCAGCTCGCCTCGCTGCCGGACGAAACCCCGGAAGGCCGGTCCATCGTGGTACTTGCGAAGGAGCGCTATCGCATCAGGGGCCGGGAAATGGCGCCACTCGGCGCACACTTTATTCCGTTTTCGGCGCAGACCCGGCTTAGCGGCATTGACCTGGAAGGTGACCCAATCCGCAAGGGCGCCGTCGATGCCGTGCTCAACTATGTCCGGCAGAACACCGGGAACCCGAATATGCCAACGCCTCGCGAGCTTGAACGCGCCGCTGAGTCGATAGCGACCACCGGCGGCACCCCGCTTGCGGTTGCGCGCCAGGGACGCATCCTCGGCCTTGTCCATTTGAAAGACATTGTCAAAGGCGGCATCAAAGAGCGTTTCGCCGAGCTCAGGCGCATGGGCATACGCACGGTCATGATTACCGGCGACAACCCCCTTACTGCTGCTGCAATTGCAGCCGAAGCCGGCGTCGACGATTTTCTGGCCCAGGCCACACCCGAAAACAAGCTGCAGCTCATCCGTGACGAGCAGGCCAAGGGGAAGCTTGTTGCCATGTGCGGCGATGGCACAAACGACGCACCGGCTCTTGCCCAAGCGGATGTGGGTGTCGCCATGAATACGGGCACCATGGCCGCGCGGGAAGCCGGCAACATGATCGATCTCGATAGCGATCCAACCAAACTCATCGAGATCGTCGAGATCGGAAAGCAGCTTTTAATTACCCGTGGCGCCTTGACTACCTTCTCCATCGCGAACGACGTGGCAAAGTACTTCGCCATCATCCCGGCGATGTTTGCGGTGTTT
>JBAUNL010000527.1:0-4816 GCA_049579205.1 Rhodomicrobium sp.
ATAATTGCCGGGAAAGGCATAAGAACTGCAATCAGAGATTGCGAATCGGCTATTTCAATGTGTACGTTGCTCCACTCTCTACAATAGATGAGCAGAGCAGCAGTGCTGGCCGGGGTTCCTCGATCTTCCCTCCCTCAGAAATTGGCGAGCGATGAGCAAAGCGCCCCCGCGCACGCATAGACTCAGAGCGAGGACGCGGATGCAAAGTTGGGGCCGCGGCTCTAAGGTATCTGAGGGAGTCTTTGGGTATAGGCCGGCCCATCGGTTGATTTCTGGCCTGGAGTGCGGCCAGGCTGGTCCACCGGTGCGACGCGCGGGTCTTCGCGACTTTCTACGGAGGCACCCCAGCCGAACCATGCGTCTTTCACCTCCCCATAATAGCGGGTGGGATCGTAGAGCTCTGCCTCCAAAGCGATGTCGTAGGCTGTGAGCCGCCCTTCGTAGGCGAGTACGCCATAGGAGGATACGACGAGGTCATGCTGGAATGAAATGAGGTTGACCCCGGCATTGAGAAAGGTTTGCTCGGCACTCAACACATCGAGGATAGTCCGCTGTCCGACCTTCTCCTCCTCCCTCGTTCCTTGCAATGCGATTCTCGAAGACTCTACCGCAGATTTCCCGGCCGCAATGTTGCCTTTCGCGGCAATGACCAGCCCCCATTGCGCGCTCACATTGTAGCGAGCCAGCTCGCGCTGAGCGTCGATATTCTGCCGCGCCTGCGATAGGGTTTCTATCGCCTGTCGGATCTGCGCCGATACGCTGCCTGCCTGATAAAGCGGGATCGTAAGTTGTCCATACACACGGGCATCTTCCTCCTGCTGGATGCTCGAAAATCCGAATGGCTGAGACGTTACGGAGTACTGGGCATTCAGCGACAGCGTCGGGAGAAGCTGCCCTTTCAGCAGCTTGACTTGGTGCTCCTGCGCGCGCTCGTGAAAAATGGCACTTATTACTCCCGGGTTCTCCGATTGCGCGATTTCGATCGCGCCTTGGAGTGATTTCGGCATCATCCTCGTGGGCGCGCCTGGATCTTTCAAAGACCCTGGCGGATGCCCGATATATTGGGCGAAGAGAGCCTGGTCGCCATAGAGCGTGCCTTGCGCAATGCTGAGATCGGCTTGGGCCGAAGCCAGACCCGACTCCGCCAGAGCGACGTCCGTCCGCGTCACCTCGCCAACCTTGAAGCGGTCCTGTGTCGCGCGGAGCTGCTCGGCCAGTACCCTGACATTGCTCCGCCTTAAATTTACGATCGCCTGATCGCGGAAAACATTGGCATAGGCGGTCGTTGCGCTCAGCAGCACCGAGATCTCGGAAGCGCGGAGGTCCTCCCGCCCGGCCTCCACGAGCGCCTCTGAGCCCTTGACGTTGTTATAGGTGCGGAAGCCGTCGAAAACGTTCTGAGTGAGGGCTACCTGGGCGGAGCGTGGATTGGACGTACCCTGTGTGAGGCTGCTGCCACTGAGGGAACTCAATGGCAAAGGTGAGAACGGGCCGCTACTGCAAGTGGCAACCGTCCCACCCGCTGTTCCTAAGCAGAACGGCAGAGTACCCATTGGGCCTGCAGGCACCTTCGCATGGAGGTTCTCGTAACCGTCCTGCAACGTAGCGCTGATCGTAGGACGATATCCCGACTTCGCAATGGACACGCCATTGTCCGTCGCGCGCAATTGCGCCCGCGCAGCTTTCAGGGTGGGATTATAAAGGTAGGCTGCTGCCAGCGCCTCCTTCAGCGTTTCGCCATGCACTGGAAACGTCAAAACAAACGGAACAAAAAGTGCCGCCAGTAGAGTCCAAGCTCGTCGCTTGCGCGCAAAGCGGCAACGGGAAGAACGGTCGAACTGCATGACATGTACCCGTTGTTTCGAGAGGTTCGCACAACTCGCACAGACCACACGCTCAAACGCTGGCACGAAGTGCGCCGCACGCAAAGTAGCGATCACCGCGAGCTAACAAAAGCTCAATCGCTGCAATAATAAGGTTTTTCTACCGGATGCGTTGCCGAATTGCAGCGGTTCCGGTTACCTTAAAAGACAAATTGAGGCTTGGGTTCGAAACCAGGAAGGTATTCGGCGCCAGCATCGAAGATGGCACGGCCCGATATGGCTCCGGCGGCCTTCGTATAGAGCGTGGCATGCCCGAGCCAACCCTTCCGCACTATTGTAACAAGACGGCCACCCTCCGAAAGCTGGCTTAAAAGTTCTTTCGGTTCTTTTGAAACAGCTCCACTCATCAAGATAAGATCGAAAGGCTTTGACGCATCCAGACCGCGCTGCAACGGCCCGGCGTGGACTTGGACCCCCGCTACTGCGGCGCCCGCAAGGCACTTGCGCATCCCATTCGCAAGCGATTCGGACGCTTCCAAGGCATCTACCTTTTTGCAAAGATGCGAAAGAATCGCGGCGGAATATCCGGTAACGCCGCCAATATCGAGGACATGGTCCAAGGGAAGCGGCGCCGCGAACTGCAGCATGCGAGCGAGCGTCATTGGCGGCAAAAGGTAGCGCGCGGGCGCACCGGTCACAGCCGGCACGAGCGGCAGCGCCTCATCGATATAGGCCAATGCTTTCTGGTGCTCGGGAACGAATTTTTCCCTCGGCAGACTGGCAAATGCATCCAGGATGCGTACATCACGGACGCCATTCGGCCTTATCTGAGATTCCACCATTGCCGTGCGCGCTGTTTGAAACTGCATCGCGAGTCTTTCTGCCCCAGAAGAATGGAATGAGAGACGCCTAACAAAAATTCAGGGGCATTACCAGCGCCTTCGCAAAGGTGGTAGATGCACCTAAGCGGCTTTTCATATGGCATCGATCATGATACGAAACGGCAGGGCCACGTGGCGGAGTGGTGACGCATCGGACTGCAAATCCGCGTACCCCGGTTCGATTCCGGGCGTGGCCTCCATTAAAATCAAAGACATAAGGCGAGAACCGAAGAGCGCGTAAATCTTCGTCAGTGTTTCGTCAGTGCCAAAAAGGGGGGTATCGCTATAAGCGCACCCTCATGGGCATCCTGCAATGAGGTCCTTAGCCGGAAATCGTGACCTTCTCCTCCATGTGCTTAGTCGCGCCGCAGGCGGCATTAGCGATAAGCCTTGCCTGATCTATAAACCTTTCGCTGAAGTCCCGTAGATCAAGCGGCCTGGTGTCAATACCGTACCTAGCCAATTCCATGGTCAAATAATCATAATAGAAATAGGTTGCTTTCAGCGCGATATCGAAGTTCGGGTAAGTTTTCAAATCCCGCCGCCGCTCGTCATAATGTGCCGCGTCCCAGTTCCGGAAGTCCCGTAACTTTTTGCCGTATGCATCCCAATCCCGGCGCGTGATATTGAGATACCGGAGAAGGTCATTGCGGAATTGATCTTCGTCGGCGACGATATTCTTCCAATGGGTAGGATTTCCCGCGTCGTCGTCACCCGGCGATCCGAAAAGTTTGCACCAATGGATGGCACCCGCGTCGAACATATTGCCGATGATCATGCGCCAAAAATCAAGGTGTGGAGATGGCCAAGCTTGAGTTAAGGCGCGGTGTATCTGTATGGTGCGGATGGTATCAACCACGATCTTTGCGGTGTCCCAAAGGAGGTCCTTCCACTCTGCTGGGTGGTTCCTCGGTAACGGTGCTGATGCTGGCATAGGGCTGCTCATATTGGGTGCACGCATTCAAAGATGCCCGTCATAGGACATGGCCTGCCGACAATCGGAAGCATGGCCGTTCTTGCCTCCTCCGCCTCTTCCGGCGTTTCGAAACTTATAGAAAAGCAGAGCTTTAGGTCTCTCTTTCCATAGACGACGAAACCATAGCCAAGGTTGCCGCCGCTATCGCGGATGGGCTGGACCGGACCTATCCGGCTTTCATGAAGATCGCTCATATCCTAGCTCGTAAGGAAGCGCGGCAGTTTTCGCATCCGCGAAGCCGGGCATGCTCCTGTCGAATTGTTGGGGGAAAGCAAACGTGTCTACAACTTAGTGTATCACCCGCGCCTTCACGATAGGGGGTCCGGTATTTTCCCCAGCTTAATGGCCCCACACGGCCAGAACTTTCGCCCGGTGCCTGGTAGCGGAAAAAGTTCGTTACTAGGCTATAGGCGGCCTGCAACGGCGGCGGCAACGTGGTTGCGCTTAACCGCCACCGTGCAAAGGAGCCGTGAAAATACCCGAAAGGGTGCGCGAGGAGCTTCGAATCTCATCTGGTCACGGCTTGGTCCTTTTTACCGGTTCGGGGCGCCCGTTCAACGCCGGGAACCGACATTGGGCCCAACTTCCTGGAATGCCTCCTGCTGGGCGATGAGCTGCCGTTTTGGGGCGGCACCTCCAAACCACTCAGCAGGCAGCTTTCACTTTTCCATATATTTCTATGTTCGGTCGCCCGAGGAGCAAACGAATTCAGGGGCGCATTGCCTTCTTCCAGTCTATCGAGTAGCCGGCATCTTCCAGCTCTCTGGCTATTGCGCTCTTCCACGCGCCGTGCGCGTCAAACGGGGTCCAAACGACCCCGATAATGTCGGAAGGCAGCTCAAGATCCCCCTGCTTAATGGCGCAAACGTTCTTCCGGCCCAGTTTGCCGGTAAAGTAGCCCAACTCTAGGATTACGTTCTGCCGGGCGCGCGGCTGCTGCGCACCTCCCTTAGGCCCGCCAACGAGGAAGAAGCCAAAGCTAAGCAGCCAAAAGCGGAAACGCAAAATGAAAAAAAATGAAAAATACCAGGCCAAAACAGCGGTGATCGAACACGGCTCCTCCACTGTTTAGGGTGTTTGTGCTCCCTAAAATGAGAAATTGCCGCCCGCATCAGGGGGATTGGGCGGCTGAGGTG
>JBAUNL010000528.1:0-12356 GCA_049579205.1 Rhodomicrobium sp.
CAACGAAGATCGCGTCATAGCCTTCAGCAAGGAGAGCTTTCAGGCTGCCAATGCGGCGTCCGCCGCGAAAATCTATGCCGAGATCGAGGATATAGCTGGTCTCTTCATCAATGACGGCGTCTGGTAACCGGAATTTCGGGATCTGAGTCCGCATCATTCCGCCCGCTTGCGGGTCGCTATCGAAAACCGTGAGCGCATAGCCAAGGGGAGCAAGGTCGCGAGCCACCGTAAGCGAGGCTGGCCCAGCACCGACCAGGGCGATTCGCTTGCCATTTCGCTTGAACGGGCGCTTCGGTAGCCGGTCGCGAATGTCGTCTTTATAATCCGCCGCTACGCGCTTCAGCCTGCAGATGGCCACCGCCTCTTTCTCGACGCGCACCCGGCGGCAGGCGGGCTCGCAAGGCCTGTCACAAGTCCGGCCGAGTATCCCCGGGAAAACATTGGATTCCCAGTTGATCATATAGGCGTCGCTGTAGCGGCCCGCCGCAATCAGCCGGATGTATTCGGGAACGGGCGTGTGCGCTGGACAGGCCCATTGACAGTCAACGACCTTATGAAAATAGCTCGGATCTGAAATGTCGGTGGGCCTCAATTCCCCCTCCACTTATGCCAACTGTCTATCTGCTTGTTGGCATGGCATTCTTCAAGTTGGCTTAATGGCGCCTTCAATTTTTCTTAAGCGCATCTATAGGAGTGGTCTTAAGCAAGTGCCACAGGGAACTCATAAAAATCGGGGGAATATGCATTATCGCCGCACCACTGACGCATGCCTGCAACAATAGCGTCGTGGGCATGAGCGAGTTGGGCGGCTTTTTCTTGGAAGCTCGGGGCTACGTTACCCGAGACTAAGAATCTATTTGATTTGCATAGTTATCTTGAACCGGCCGAACGGCCCCTCCGACATCAGATTGGCGAGGAACTCTATTACATAGCGGCCTGTCTGCGGCAAAGCGAAGGGGATGTTTTCGGAAATGGCGTCACCGTTCCCGTCCGGGAATCGGATTGGGAAGCCGGCGCCGGTTTTCAGGCCGCCTCCCTGCGCGCTGATGGTGATTTGCTGGCCGGTGCGAGCCCTGAACGTGAAATAATAGCGCGGCTGTGTTGCGGATACTTCTCCCGTCGCGCTTACCGCGTCCGCGCCAGGCTTCATTCTAAGAAGGGCTGGGCAGGCCTTGCTTCCAGTCCGGCAGGCGGAGCGGGCTTCTCCTGCCGATAGGCTGGCCGCGATTGCCACCAAGCCCGCAAGCGCAATGATAGGTGCGGAGGCCCTCATAGCCCCAAGTCGCTGTGCGAACCTATGCGTACGAGCTGAAGGGTTTGATCGTCTGGTTTCCGGTAGATCAAGATGAGGTCCGGCTTCAAATGGCAGTCGCGGTGATCCCGCCATTCCCCTATAATATAAGGGCATGGTCGAAATACCTTCTTGGGAGCGGTTCATCCTGCGCGAGCAACGTCACCGCGTGAAAAAGCAAGCCGTCAAGATCTTCATATTCCCCGCCCTGATACGCTTGTAATCACGCTTGAATCTTTTCGTGAGTTCAATCTTCCTCGTGCAACTCAAATAAAAGCCGGTCAACAGACCCAACCTTTACTGTCTTGCCCGCTCTCGCCGCTTTCATAGCTTCAACCGTTTCCTCATTTGGAATCAACGGTTCGAAAGGTAGCGCCCCCTCACGCGCGATCCTTATCATCAACAGGCGAAACGCATCCGAGACGGTAAGGCCGATGGCTGCCAATACGGCTTCTGCCTGCTCCTTCGTTGTTTCGTCGATGCGTGCGCGCACGACAGTGTTGAGTCGCATGTGCCGTCCTCTGCCCAAAAGGGACCCTTTGCTCCCTCGAAGGTTTTGCCCCACCCATTCGAGAGAACGCCAAACAAGTGTCCTGGAAGGAAGTGTAGCCACAACGTAGCCCAACGTTAAGCCAATGACCTTTTGGCTTTCGGTTCGCGGGTCTAGCGGGGCTCCAAGGTCCGCTTCACGTCAGCGTAAGATTCGGCAGCGTGTATGGTCTCGCCATTGGCGATCTCAATCTCTGTCCCTCCCCCCGCGTGCTCGGTGACTTTCAGGATATGAGACAAGCCTATGATGACGGGCGAGTTATCGCCCTTGAGGTGCAGTTCAATGAACACGAGGCTCTCCTAGGGACATTCTTTGCTCTCAAGCCTAAGCAAACACCCGGCTGCAGGTAAGTTCCCTTCCGTCATCGTGGTTCCCGTGCGGGGTCAACTATCCCCCGGACATCGCGGTAAGGACATAGATTGTGGCACCGTCCGGCAAAGGCGTATCGAGGCGGGCGCGCTGGCCATCACAGAAAATACTCAAATGCTGCCGGATGCGCGGGGTCTCGTCGCATAGCCTGGCGCGCATGCCGGGCCATAAATGATCCAAGGCAGCGATCATGCCGTCCACGGACATGGCTGAAACATTCACCTCCGCCGCCGCCTCGGGAAAGAGAGCGAGCAAAGGCCTGGGCAGTATCACCTTTACTTTTGGCGTTGAGGATGCCTCTGCCATCACCACGCTCCCGTCGCGCTACTCGCTCACAAAAGTTTCCACCGAATAGATGGGCGGCATGTTTTCCGCGATGCACGACCATTCGCTGCCCTCATCGGCGCTGGCATAAAGATGGCCCGTGCCGGTGCCGAAATAGACGCCGGCAGGGTCGAGCCGGTCGGTGGCCATGGCTTGTCTTAGCACGCCGAAAAATGCATTGGTTTGAGGCAGGCCGCTACGGCAATCTTCCCAAGTCCGGCCGCCATCGCGCGTCCGCCAAACGGCCGCCTTTCCATCCGGCACATAACGGCCGATGCTATCCCCATTCAGTGGCAGCAGATAAAGCGTATCCGGGTCTCGGGGATGAGCCGCGGCAGGAAATCCAAATGTCGAAGGCAGTCCTGCCTCGATGCTCCTCCATTCCCGGCCGCCATCGTCGCTGCGATACATGCCGCAATGATTTTGTTGGTAGAGCCTGTCAGCCTCGCCAGCGGCCAGCACAACGCTGTGCACGCACTGCCCGAACTCGGGATATTTCTGGCCCTCCGGCAGATAGTCATTTCGCGTACCGCGATTTCGCGTTTCCCAGGTCTCGCCGCCGTCTGCTGAGTAGAAGACACCTACCGCGGAGATCGCAACCCAGATCGCCTTCCCGTCAGGATGGGGGACAATCGAATGCAGAATGAGACCGCCGCCTCCCGGCTGCCATTGCGGGCGCGAAGGGTGGTCGCGCAGCCCTTTTACATGGCTCCAGCTTTCCCCGCCGTCCTCGCTTTGAAACAGACCGGCAGGTTCGACGCCCGCATAAAGCCGGTGCCCCGCGCCCCGCGCCAGGCTCCAGACCGAAGCGATGGGGGTCTCTCCTTCCGCATACGCCAGGCCCTCGCTAGAATGCGTCCAGCTCGCCCCCAAGTCCGTGGACTTCCAGACTGCAGGTCCGAACCAGGCATTGCCGCCGCCGGCATAAATCGTGCCCGTTTCGGCGTCGGCGATGACATGGTTGATCGGCCAAGTTTGGCAAAAGGGCCCGCGAAGCTGCCAGGAGCGGCGGCTGCGATCGCTGTCCAAAATAAAGGTACCTTTTTTCGTCCCCAAAAGAAGATGCACAGTCTGCGCCATCCCTGTCCTCCCTGATGCTCGCGGTCGTAGCCTAGCCGTTACCCTGATCGCAATCCTGGGTAATTCTAAGGACGCTGAAGTTCCACCAACCCCGACAATCCGGACTTATGAATTGACAGAAATTTCTTTGCGGCAACGTTCAAGCTCCAGCCAAACTTTAGCACGCAGCCCATCCCTGACCGGTCTCCGATATAGCAATTTTTCCCAAGCAGAGCAGCGGACTTGTTTAGTAAGCCAGTGTTATCAAACGGAAAGGTTATCCCGATGAATGTTGCGCTGACTTCACCATTCGCCGCGGCACTCCTTGCCGAGGCGCCAGCCACAGACCACACCGAAAAACTGCAACTCTATGCCTGGCTCGTCGGCAGCTGGGAGATGGATGTCATGATTCACAAAGCGGATGGCGCGAAGCAGAGCCTGCACGGGACAGTCAATGCAGCGTGGATCCTCGATGGGCGGGCCATTCAAGATGTCTTTGCGGTGCCCGGCTTGTTTCATGGAACAAGTTTGCGTTTTTACGATCCGCATATCGATGCATGGCAAGTTTTTTGGATTGATCCCCTTTAATCGGTCTTCTTCCGCATGACCGGACGCAAGCTTGGCAATGAGATCGTGAACGAGGGCAAGGAAACTCCTGAGCTCGCCAGGGCGTATGGGGTGCCGGAAAACGTCGGCGCGACGGTGCGCTGGATCTTCGCTGATATTCAACCCGACTCGTTCCGCTGGCGGTCTGAACGCTCGACCGGCGGAGACAACTGGGTGGTTCAGCGCGAGTACTTTGCCAAGCGCGTCATGGACTGATTGGCGCCAGCAATTATCACAGACTTAGGCGCTAGGAGAGAGCTCGTCGCGCAGCAGTTCCAGCTCAAGCCAGCGGTGCTCCGCATCTGCCAGCTCGCTTTGCGCCCTTGCTAGCGCCGCACTTGCCTTTTCGAAGGCCTCCTGGTCACGGGAATATAGAGACGAATCCTCAAGCTGCTGCTGGAGTTCGGCCATCTCCCTTTCGAGGCTTACGATTTTCGCCGGCAAAGTGGAGAGCGCATGCTTTTCGTTGAAGCTGAGGCGTCTCTTAGGCTTGGGTTCACTGCTGGAGCTGTTATTGCGGGGCTCGTTCTTATCCGGCTTCGCGGGCCGCATCTCGGGGCGAGGCGAGAACGGAGCCGATCCTCCCTGTGCAATCATGTCGGACCAGCCTCCAGCATATTCGACCCAGCGGCCGTTGCCTTCAGGTACGATGAGGGAAGTCACAACCCGGTCGAGAAAATCGCGGTCGTGGCTGATGAGAATGAGAGTGCCAGCGTAATTCGCCAGCATTTCTTCCAGCACATCGAGCGTTTCGAGGTCGAGATCGTTGGTGGGCTCATCGAGCACGAGCAAATTCGAAGGCTTCGCCAAAGCGCGGGCGAGCATCAGGCGTGCCCGCTCTCCGCCGGACAATACCTTTACCGGAGTGCGCATTTGCTCCGGCAGAAACAGGAAATCCTGCATGTAGGAGGCAACGTGTTTCGCCACGCCATTGATCACCACAAGGCTGCCGCTTCCGCCTGTAAGGGCATCGGCCAAAGTCCATTCGGGTTTGAGGCTGTCGCGGGTCTGTTCGAGGCTAGCAAGTTCGAGATTGGCGCCAAGCCGGACGCTTCCCTGGTCAGGGGGAAGCTTGTCCGTCAGCATACTAACAAGTGTCGTCTTGCCTGAGGCATTGGGGCCGGCAATGCCAAGGCGGTCGCCCCTGTGAACGCGGATGTTGAAATTTTCCACGATGGGCGAGCTGCCAAAGCTCTTTGAGATGCCTTTGGCTTCGATGACGAGCTTGCCGGAAAGTGCGCCAGCGGCCGCTTCAAGCTTGACCTGCCCCGGACCACGTTTCGCGGTTCGTTTCTGCTCGCGCAGCGCCTGAAGCTCGGCGACCCTGCGAACATTGCGCTTTCGCCTCGCTGTCACGCCATAGCGCATCCAATCGGCCTCTCGCTCGATCTTGCGGGCAAGCTTGTGCCGCTCAGCCTCTTCTTGCGCGAGTGCCTCATCGCGCCAGGCCTCAAACGCCCCGAACCCGATGCCAATGGCTCGCGTGACGCCCCGGTCAATCCAAACCGTGCCGCGGGACAGATTGGTCAGGAACCGCCGGTCATGGCTGATAAGCACGATGGCAGAACGCACCTGGCGAAGTTTTGCCTCAAGCCATTCGATGGCCTTGATGTCGAGGTGGTTCGTTGGCTCGTCCAGCAGCAGAATGTCCGGGTTTGGCGCCAATGTCTTCGCGAGAGCTGCCCGGCGCGCCTCTCCGCCCGATAGGGTGGCCGGCGTCTCGCTGCCCGTGAGGCCCAGACCCTCAAGGATGATGCGCAGTGCGTGCGGATCGCCTGCGGGACCGAGACCGCTTTCGGCATAATCCCAAACAGTCTTATATGTGCCGAAATCGGGTTCTTGCGGAAGATACCGGACCGTCACGCCAGGGTGAACGAAGCGTGTGCCGCTGTCGGGCTCGGCAAGCCCCGCCGCAATCTTCATAAGCGTCGATTTGCCGGAGCCGTTCCGCCCCACGATGCAGATGCGGTCCCCTTCCGCGACGGACAGGTTCGCATCCTCGAGCAGTGGTGTTCCACCGAAGGTCAAGGCGATATTCTGAAGGGTGAGGAGAGGGGTAGCCATGCGCCGGTGCGATTGTGTCTTGTTCCGCTGATTTGGGCGAGAATGGGCAGGGATGCAATCTTTTCTGCGCCAGCGAAGATCGCCGGTGCATACTAATCACCATTCGTGTTCTATGGATGATCACCTTCGGCGCCGGCATCCATTTCGACTCGGGTCAAACATGGCCCATTTGGTGCCGCGCGGGGGGCGCGCTTTAGGCGCTTGCCGCAGAATGCAACTATTTCACGACGCTCAGTTCCAATATTTAATCGTTGGGCTCTTCTGTGTGCTCCTGCTCGCCACCCTTGCTGGCTGGCTTCTTTCCCTGCGCGCGAAAACCGAAAGTGCCCGCGAAGACATCGCCAATCTCAATGATCGCATCAAGGCCTGGTGGGGAATGTCCGCGATCTTTTTGCTTGCCATCTTGATAGGCGTGGCCGGCACCGTGGTGCTCTTCGCGTTTATATCAGTTCTCGCCATGCGAGAATATCTCGCCATTTCCCCCACTGCACGCCAGGACCAACGCGTTCTGCATTGGCTGATTTTTGTCATCTTGCCGTCAATTACGTGCTCATCGCAATCAGATGGTACGGGCTTTTTTCTATCTTCATCCCGGTTTACGCTTTCATCTGGCTGCAAATTCTTGCCGCCCTTTCCGGCAACATCGATGGCTTCCTCGACCGCACGGCACGCCTTCAATGGGGGATGATGACGACGGTATATTTCGTCAGCTATGTCCCCGCCATTTTGATACTGCAAATTCCCGGTTACAGCGGAGCCGGTCAGAATTTCAAGCTGCTGCTCTTTTTCTTGATCGTTGTTCAAGCGAACGACGTGCTGCAATACGTAGCCGGTAAGCTCTTTGGCAAACATCCGATTGCACCGAGCCTCAGCCTCAACAAAACCGTGGAAGGCTTCATTGGCGGCGTTAGCCTGGCGAGCCTATTGGGCGCTGCTCTATTCGAGGTCACGCCCTTCAATCCTCTGCAAGCAGGGCTAATGGCTTTGATCATTTGCCTAATGGGATTCGCTGGCGGCCTGATCATGAGCGCAACCAAGCGGGATCGCCCGATCAAAGACTTTGGCACGATCCTGCCCGGCCACGGCGGCATCCTCGATCGCATAGACAGTCTTTGCTTTGCGGCCCCCATATTCTTCCACTTGACCCGCTATTTTTTTACATAGCTTCACGTAGGCCGCCCTGCCTTAATGAGGCGAGCAGCCGCGACACAGCCAAGCGGAGACGACCTATTTGCGCGCGGTCAAGGCCCGGCCGCTGGGGAGTGCCTCCGCCAGCTTCAAATGCTTCTTGATGGTTGGCAGCACATTCGTCGCAATCTGCCTGAGCACCGGATTGGTGCCGCGGCGCGCATAGGTTTCCAGCAGGCGCACGGCTTCCTTGTGACCCTGGCGATTAACGGCAACGTAGGTGCGCTCAAAGGCGGGGCCTGACAGGCTTTTTAGCTTCGTCAAAAGCGCTTCATGCTTTGGGTCTAACTGCTGTGTGGGCTCGGGCAAGTTCGCTTGCTTGAGCCTCGCCTTCATCTCATCAGCTATTCTTGTGTGATCGTCGATCATGCGCTGCGCGAATTGCTTGATCTGCTCGTTCTGAGCCTTTTCCAGGGCAAGGTGGCCCGCTTGAATTTCAAACTCGTTTATCGCCATTGCCTTTTGAGCAAAGGCCTCCGGGCTCATCACTTTCGCCCCTATGCGCGCTTCCGAACTACCAGCCAGTCCGGCAAGCGCAAACACCGCCAAAATGGCGGGCAGCAAGTATTTCATAGGCCGTCTCCATCTGATGGCCGCAACCTTGCGGCTTTTCGGGGTGGAAACAGCGAGGGTGAAGTGCGGTTCCTCATGGCGCAGCGAGGCTAAGGCGTGCCAAGCAATGTGGACTGAAAGCGGGTCCCGGCCTATAAGGCAAGCAAAGCAAGAGGTTGAGCATTATGGCCCGGAAAATCAGCGCTCTCTTAACCACACTCTTCTTTGCGGCGGTTTTGGCGGTTGCCTCGGCCGTTCGCGCCGATCCCGACGCTCTATGGAGGATCGTCCACGATCAGTGCGTGCCGGACCAAGAAAAAGCCGGCAAGCCTGAGCCATGTGCCAATGTCGATATCAAGGGCAAATACGCGATCCTGAAAGATAGAAGAGGCCAGCTGCAATATCTGCTGATCCCTACGGATCGCATAAGCGGGATCGAAAGCCCGGCAATTCTCTCGCCAGAGTCACCTAATTACTGGCAGGAAGCATGGCTGGCTAGGCATTACATGGAGGCCCTGGCAAAAAAGCCGATTCCGCGGAACGATATTGCCTTGGCGATCAATTCCGCCGTTTCCCGCAGTCAGAACCAGCTTCATATCCATATCGATTGCGTACGCCCAAAGGTGAAAGCCATTCTGCATCAGAACGAGCAGAAGATCGGAGATAAGTGGACCAAACTGGAGGTCCCGCTGGAGGGGCACGACTACCTCGGCACACGGATTGAAGCCGAAGACCTTAGCGGTGTGAACCCTTTCAAGAGCCTCGCCAACGGGGTTCCGGGGGCGGCTTCCGAGATGGGCAACCAGACGCTCGCCGTCATTGGGGCCTCGTTCAAGGACGGAAAAAACGGGTTTTATCTGCTGGCTGACCGCGCGAGCCTCGAAAAAGGCGACCTCGCCTGGGGCGAGGAATTGCTCGATCACGATTGCAAAGTTCTGGGCGAAGCCCGCAAGTAGCGCTGGTGCTCACTGCAATGGAGCTGACAACTCTTATGATGTTGTGTCAATAAGATGATTGAGTATTAATAGGAAAAGTTTAGCACCATAGCAGTGAAGAACAGAACGTTAGCTTGTGAAGCGGCTACTCATTTAATGGGCGTAGCAGTCGTTTTGTTAGCCTTTGATTTCATCTTTTCGAGACGGAACTGCCGGCCGCGCCCGGCAATTCCTATCTGAAGTTAGCCTCCTCCGTGAGCCGAATCACACCGAAAATCGGAGGGAGCGGTGCAAATCGAGTCGACACCACGAAGATTGTATTCGTCGGAGAATCCACCTGGCATGTCGAATTGGACCGCAACACCGCGGTCGTGGAAGACCAGATTTGGTAGTGACGGCACGCCGACGGCGACGAATGCCATAGAGAAGAATAATAAGGCTTTCGCTAGAGAGGTCTTCATTTGGGTACCAGTCCTTTCCATTCTGGCCAAGGATCACGCGTCGAACTGGTTCGCGCAATGCGGAAGATCTTTACTCAGCCTCAGGCCTGAACGAAGGCTAGCCGGATGATAGGGTTCAATGCGTTTCGACTTAGTCGATCTTCGTCTCTTTCTTTCCGTCGTTGAAGCTGGGCGCATCACCCACGGTGCTTCGCTAGCAGGCATGTCCCTGGCTTCCGCAAGCGCCCGAGTCCGTGGCATGGAAGACATTATCGGGCTGCCTTTGCTCGAACGGGGAGCCCGAGGTGTTGTGGCGACTCCTGCGGGCGATGCCCTTGCCCATCACGCCCGGATCGTCCTTCGGCAAATTGACCAGTTGCGCGGCGAGCTGGGAGAATATTCCAAGGGCCTCAAGGGCCACGTCCGCCTATTGGCAGGCACCGCGGCGATAGCCGAGTTTCTGCCTAAAGCGCTTGGTTCTTATCTCGCCGCTAACCCCAGTGTCGATATTGAGCTGAAAGAGCGTCACAACACGGAAATCGCGAAGGCGGTGGCGGGAGGTTTCGCGGAAATCGGCATCATTTCCGACGCTGTCGATCCTGGCTCCTTGGAGCTTTTTCCTTTTGCAGTCGACAGACTTGTAGTCGTGGTTCCTAGAGAGAGTCCGCTCGCGGCGCGCCCGAAGATGGCTTTTGAAGAGGTCGCCGGGCATCAATTCGTCGGATACACGGCCGGAAGCTCGTTGCAAGACTATCTCGCGGAACATGCGATTGGGACGAGACATCTCCTTTCTTTCCGGGTTCATACGAACACGTTCCACGGCATCTGCAGCATGGTCGAGCAAAACGTGGGCTTAGGCATTATACCGAAGACTGCGGCGAGAAGGTATCAGAAGCTGATGGCGATACGGCTGATCGGATTGACCGACGCATGGGCAACTCGCCATTACTCTCTGTGCGTTCGCCAGTTCGACAGTTTATCGTCGCACGCCCGCGAGTTGGCCGGACATTTGACTGCGCGGGGCACGGGCAGACGCTAACAGGCCGCTGCGACAACTGCCCGCCGCAGCCGGCGAAGCGCTCTAAAGTTCCGCGTGTCTTGATCGTGCCCTCACAGTGTCTGCCGCCCCAGATTCGACCAAGAAGTGCTTAGTACTACATAGAACAATCCTTGTTTCAGTCTTGCAGGCAAGACCCCTGGAGTCCGCGATGGCGGGACAAGACTTTTTGATGGTGAACAGGGAAGAATCTCCTGTTTCCTCCATTTTGGCCCGCTTGCAAGAACCAGCCGACGCGCCTTTGCCCGTGGAAGCGGAGGGGCAAGCAGAGGCTGGGGCGAATTGTAATCCGGCTAGATTTTAGAAGAAGACTGAAATTTCGGTTCCAGAAGCGGCCCAAGCTCGCGGTTTTATGCCGCCAGCAACAATATCTTGTTTGAGAAGCGCCATCTGGCTCGGAGCATGGCCCCTAGCGCTTGCGCGGCTTCCTGCACTCCCCTATATCATCACCAGTTCGAGATAGGCATCTCGCCGCGGGGATGGATGTCGCTGAATCCAAAATGAACGGGGTCGCTAGCTGCAAGCAGCTTGACGTCTCGCAGCTAGAGTGAGCAGCAGAGGTTCTAAACTATGTCTAAAGTGATCGGCATTGACCTTGGCACGACCAATTCTTGCGTGGCCGTGATGGAAGGGAGCCATCCGAAAGTTATCGAAAACGCAGAGGGCATGCGCACAACGCCCTCAATGGTTGCTTTCACGAATGACGGCGAGCGGCTGATTGGCTTGCCCGCGAAGCGCCAGGCGGTCACAAACCCGGAGAACACGTTTTTTGCGATCAAGCGCCTTATTGGCCGCCGCTTCGACGATGAGATGGTCAAGAAGGATATCGGTCTCGTCCCTTATAAGATCATACGCGGAGACAATGGCGACGCTTGGGTCGAGAGCCACGGCAAGAAATACTCGCCTTCGCAAATCTCGGCATTTATTCTTCAGAAGATGAAGGAGACGGCCGAGGCTTATCTTGGCGAAAAGGTCGAAAAGGCCGTCATCACCGTACCTGCATATTTCAACGATGCTCAGCGCCAAGCGACGAAGGATGCCGGCAAGATTGCGGGCCTTGAAGTCCTGCGCATCATCAACGAGCCGACGGCTGCCGCGCTATCCTATGGCCTCGACAAGAAGAAAGAGTCGAAGACGATCTCGGTGTATGACCTTGGCGGCGGCACCTTCGATATTTCCGTTCTTGAAATCGGCGACGGCGTATTCGAGGTCAAGTCGACGAATGGCGATACGTTCCTCGGCGGCGAAGACTTCGACATGCGGCTCGTCGATTACCTCGCGGCAGAGTTCAAGAGAGAAAACGGCATCGACTTGCGCAGGGACAAGCTCGCCCTTCAGCGTTTGAAGGAAGCCGCCGAGAAGGCGAAAATAGAGCTTTCGAGCGCCCAGCAAACTGAGATCAATCTGCCGTTCATAACCGCGGACCAAAGCGGTCCAAAACACCTCACCATGAAGCTCACGCGGTCAAAGCTCGAGAGCCTGGTGGACGATCTCATTCAAAAGACAATTGGCCCCTGCGATGCAGCTCTTCGCGATGCGTCGCTGAAGGCAGGCGAAATCGACGAAGTAGTACTTGTCGGCGGCATGACGCGCATGCCCAAGATCGTGCAGATCGTCAAGAATTTCTTCGGGAAAGAACCGCACAAGGGTGTCAACCCGGACGAAGTGGTCGCCATGGGCGCCGCCATTCAGGCCGGCGTGCTGCAGGGCGATGTGAAAGACGTCTTGCTTCTCGACGTCACCCCGCTTTCGCTCGGCATCGAGACGCTCGGGGGCGTGTTCACGCGCCTTATTGACCGCAACACGACAATTCCGACCAAGAAGAGCCAAGTCTTCTCGACCGCGGAGGATAATCAAAACGCGGTCACCATCCGGGTCTTCCAGGGCGAGCGCGAAATGGCGGCAGACAACAAGCTGCTTG
>JBAUNL010000529.1:0-14035 GCA_049579205.1 Rhodomicrobium sp.
GACTGGAAATATCCATCCGAGATCGATAAAGATGTCACCGCGGGCTTCGAGCAGCAGATCAGCACGTTGCTATCCGCAAGGGCGACGATCGGTGCGGGTCCGTAGCTTAAGTCCTATCATTTATGGACAATCCGAACCTGTTGTTGAGCGCTGTCACCAGCCCGGCAACCAATCCGTGGGACATCGGTAACCGTTTGACGTCCAGCGCTCTTCGGCTAAGTGCGCTCTATAACTCCCTCCATCCACGCGGCAATGTCCTGCCATCTCGTCCGGCGAGTCTTCCTGAACGAAATGGATGCCCGCCACCGTTTTCTCGGTGAGCGCTGGCCACGCGCGAACGAGGTTGACCAACGTGTCATTGGCAAGGATCGCACCCGGCTCAGCTTTCAAGAACAGCTTGGGCACATTGCTCGCCGCGAGCCAGTCCGCGTACTCAGTCGCGATCGTATGCACATCGGCGGGCTCGCCATCGATGGGTATTTGCCGAGGCCACGTCAGTGTTGGCCGCCGGCCCTCGCCAGGTTCGGCGAACGGCCGTCGATACTCCACCAACTCCTCGCCGGAGAGCTTGCGCAGGATGGCGTTCGGCAGGATCTCTTCAATAAAATAGTTGTTTTGCAAGACCATCGCCTCGCCGGCCTGCGAACGCAGCGCCTCCAGGGCTGGACCCATCCCCATCTTGTCCCAGTGGTCCCGGCCCTGCGGCGCCACGATCGCCTCCATGAAGGCGATCCCCTTCACGGCCTCGCGGTGACGGTTGGCCCAGTCGAAGCCGAGCGCTGAGCCCCAGTCATGGACAACGAGGGTGACTCTTTCGTGCACATCGAGTGCCTCGAGCAGGGCGTCGAGGTAGCGGCGGTGCTCGACGAACCGATACGAACCGGGGCCGCTGTTGGGCAGCTTGGCGGAGTCGCCCATGCCGATCAGGTCGGGCGCGATGCAGCGGCCTAGCGGCTGCAGGTGTGGCAACACGTTGCGCCACAGGTACGACGAGGTGGGATTGCCGTGCAGCAGCACGATGGGGTCGCCCTCTCCCACCTCCACGTACGCCATCTCGGTGCCAAGGACCCGCTGCCGCTGCTTTTGGTACGGAAATGCCGCAGAAATCATGTTGGCTTCTCCTTCCTCTTTGTAGTGGCCATTCGCGTAACCTGAGTATTTCCGCAAGAGACCCGTCACTGCCGAAACAGAATAGATACTTTGTTAGGCCCGCGTTTTGCTAGCCAAAACCGGCGCTTAAGGCCGTAAGTTGAAGGCTTTAGCTTACTTGGCAGGGTCCGTTTGCAGCGGTGAAGCGGTAGTTTTTCCGCGCCGCGGCCGAATAAACGACGTGGTTTGGAGCAAAGGACTATCCCACGAACTGTTGTAGACTTTCCTTCTTCAAATCAGCACCTGGTGGTAAGATTGGGGTGCGTGCCTAGGAGGCTGTCAGATGATCACAGAAATTGTTTTGTTTAGGCTGCCCGACGGAATGAGCCGCGAAGATGCGATCGCTAAATACCGGCTTTCAATACCCACTTGGCAGGCTAACCCGGATCTAATTCGGAAGGCGTTCTTGTTCGACGAACACTCGCGGCGCGGCGGCGGGGTGTATCATTGGAAGAGCATGAATGCGGCGAAGCTAGGTCATGGCCCCGAATTTCAAAAGCGAATTGAGGCCACTTTTGGAAGCAAGCCAGAGTTTCAATATTTTGACACTCCCATCATACTTGATAACACGACAAAACAGGTTGTCGACGAAGCGGCATGACGCGTCCCGACGAGGTTTCACAAGCGAAAATAAAGTAGCCAGTTTGTTAGGCGCGCGTGAGACCGGGGCATCACACGGCTCTCCGATGGCAAGAGTTTTCTGAAGCGTCTGCACAGTGCTGGTTGGTGCGGCCATGTATCCGGCCTATCATGCGGCCTTCCATATGCCGCGGGCCATAATGCCATTCGCGCGTCTCAGGTCCCGATCGAAAACTCGCACTCGAAGTGCTTCGGCCTAATGGGTTTTCCTGAGCCGGCGGTTTCAACCGGCTTTATGCATTCACTTCTGTCCGCCCTTCCCAACTCTAAAGGCGCTTTACAAGTGCGCCAATGCCTAAGCGGCTTGCACCCCTGCAGCGACAGGTTCGCGATAGCGCTCACCGCTTGTCATCAGAGCCCAGACGATGCGCGCCATTTTATTTGCCAGCGCAATCGCGGCGACCTTTGTTGTGCGCCGCTGCATGAGCTGAACGAGCTAGGGACGGCGCGTTCCATGCCGTCCGGCATAACGGATCACCGCCATCGCCCCCACCACCAGCATTTGCCTCAAATAGCGGTTGCCGGCTTTTGAGATTCTGCCAAGCCGGTCCTTTCCTCCGCTTGAGTTTTGCTTCGGAACCAGGCCGATCCATGCGGCTAGGCCGCGGCCTGTTTTGAATGCTGCCGGATCAGCGATTGTCGCCACAAATGCGCTAGCTAAGAGCGGCCCCACGCCGGGGATCTCCATCAGGCGGCGGCCAGTATCGGTTGAGCGTGCGCTTGCGCGGACACGCCTATCATTCTCAAGAATTTGCTGCTTCACCACGATGAGCTGCGCTGCCAGCATTTTCAGACAAAGGCGCGCATCTGCAGGGATGCGCGCGTCTTTCTCATCTGCAACCATGTCAAGGAGCTGATCGAGCCCGCGCCGCCCGATAGGAGCAACGATGCCGAACTCGGTGAGATGTGCGCGTATCGAATTGGAGAGCTGGGTGCGCTGGCGGTTGAGCATGAGCCTTACCCGATGCAGCATCATCACGCTTTGCTGCTCCGGCGTTTTGATTGGCACAAAGCGCATTGTGGGGCGTGTCACCGCTTCGCAGATCGCCTCCGCATCCGCAGCATCGTTCTTCCCGCGTTTAACATAGGCCTTGACGTACTGAGCCGGCATCAAGCGCACCTCGTGCCCTCGCGCGGTGAGTTCGCGCGCCCAGTAATGCGAGCTACTGCAAGCCTCGATCCCGACAAGACAAGAGGGCAGCTTTTCGAAAAACGCCAACACCCGGCGTCGCGTTAAACGCTGACGGATAACAGCTTGCCCCGCAGCATCAATCCCATGCACATGAAAGACTGACTTCGCGATATCGAGACCTATGGTTACGACTGATGTCATGATGCCCTCCCTCCAGACTTCCGCCAAGAATACAGCGGTTCGTGTGGAGAGCCGTCCACGACATCAAAAGCCGACAAGTGGCATTAAAAACTCTGTTAGATCGATGCGCCCGCTTTCTGATCGCTTTGCGGACCAACATGGGTTGAGCTTCAGACGGTGAAGGTGGGCCAAGAGCTGCCAGCCAGATTGCTAGTGATCTCCGCTGAAGGACCGCCGCCGTGAGATTGATGAAGGTTCAAACCGCGTGGCGGCTTTTCCTCTGATAAAGCCCGGGTATTTGCTGTCGTGCTTGTGGCATGTTACGCGAACTTAGCTATCCGACGATCGGGAGAACCAAATTTCCTGCCGGGCTCTCTGATTAGCGAGAAGTAGCGTAACGAGAAGTTCGCATCTCCCATGTTGCTGACCATCACGACCACACATCGCCCCGCGACCGACATTGGCTTTTTGCTGCATAAGAACCCGACCCGCTGCCAGGAGGCTGAGCTAGCCGTCGGCAAGGCGCACATGTTCTATCCCGAGGCGACAGAGGAGCGTTGCACGTTTGCGCTTGTGCTCGATATCGATCCGATCGTCTTGGTGCGCGGCGGCGAAAATAAGGATGGCGGTCTGCTCGATCAATACGTCAACGATCGGCCTTATGCGACTTCGTCATTTTTGTCGGTTGCCATTGCGACGACACTACGCAGTGCCTTGAACGGCCTTTGCAAACAGCGGCCCAATCTTGTCGATCAAATATTTCCCATCGAAGCGACCATAACGCCGTTGCCGGTGCGTGGCGGTCTAGAATTAATCTCGCGCTTGTTTGCGCCGCTCGGCTACGAAATCGAGGTCCGGCCCATTGCGCTTGACGAAGCCTTCCCGGAATGGGGAGCAAGCCCCTACGTCCGTCTCACGCTGAAAGCACGATGCCGGGTCATGGATTTGCTCTGTCACCTTTATGTACTGATCCCGGTCCTCGATCTCAAAAAGCATTATTTCATTGAGGCCGGAGAGGTTGAAAAACTGCTTGCAAAGGGTGGAACCTGGCTGCCTCTCCACCCCGATCGCGATTTGATCGCAAGGCGTTATCTGCGTCGAAAGCGCTCGCTTGCCGCCGAAGCGATCGCACGCCTTGCGGAAGCTGACGACGAGGCTGATGAAGAGGAAGCAGCGGAAACTGCGACTACTGAACCCCAGGGCGAAGCTGTCGACGAAAAGCCGAAGGACGCGGCTGAGGAACGGCTCGAAAAGCCGTTACGCTTGCACGAACACCGCTTAAACACCGTCGTGGAGACGCTCAAATCGCTCGGCGCAAGGCGTGTGTTGGATCTCGGCTGTGGTTCAGGGAAGCTCCTAAAGCGGTTTTTGAGGGAAAAGCAATTCACCGAAATCGTTGGGATGGATATCGGCAGCCGCGATCTTGAAAGAGCCGCCTGGCGTTTGCGCCTCGAGACCTTGCCCGAACGGCAGAAGAACCGCATCAAGCTTATTCAGGGTGCATTGACCTATCTCGACAAACGCCTTGAAGGCTACGATGCTGCCGCCCTTGTCGAAGTGATCGAGCACATCGATTTAGACCGTCTGGCTTCGGTAGAGCGGGCGCTCTTCGAATTCGCGCGGCCTGCCGCCATAATCGTCACCACCCCCAACCGCGACTACAACGTTAAATTTGAAGGACTGCCGCAAGGTCAGTTTCGCCATGCCGACCACAGGTTCGAATGGACGCGCGCAGAATTTCAGACATGGGTCGGACATGTTTGTGAAGTGTTTGGATATCGCGCTCGCATCGAGCCTTTAGGTGAGATTGATGCCGAGTTCGGCGCGCCCTCGCAAATGGCTGTGTTTGAGCGGGGGCTGCATGAGTAAGCTGATTTATGAGCCATCAATACCTGCCGTTATTGCCGAGGAGATCGAAACTCGCCTTGTAGCAATCGAGCGCGAGGAAAACGCGCGCATTCTCTTCGCCATTGAAAGCGGCAGCAGGGCCTGGGGCTTTCCATCCCCCGATAGCGATTACGACGTGCGCTTTGTCTATGCACATCCTGTCGACTGGTACCTGAGCCTGGAACCGGGGCGTGACGTGATCGAAAAGCCGACTGTCGAAAACATAGACATAAATGGATGGGATATTCACAAAGCGCTCAACCTGCTCTTGAAGCCCAATCCCGTCTTGCTGGAGTGGCTGTCGAGCCCTGTTCGTTACCGCTGGGATAGCGCTATTGCGGATCAATTGATAGCACTTTCCCGCAAGATTACTCACGGCAGGGCATGCGCGCATCACTACTTGCATTTGGCCGACCGGCAATGGAAGGCCTACATCGAAGGTAAGGATTTCATCAATCTCAAAAAGTACTTTTATGCCGTGCGTCCCGCGATGGCGCTGAGGTGGCTCAGGCTCCATCCTGATATCGCGCCGCCCATGAACATGCAGACGCTGGCGAAGGGCCTTGATCTTTCCCTTTCGTTGATTTCAGAGCTTGAAATGCTGCTTCAGCGCAAAGGCCAGTCGAAAGAGCTTGGGCTGGGTGCGCGGATCTCAACCATTGATACATTCGTGCAGTCCGAGCTCGATTGGGCGCGAAATCATGCTGAGGTCGGGGCGGGGAGCCGATCCAGCAATTACTATGAGGAAGCCGAAGCGCTGTTTCGCTTGATCGTGAAGGTCGTGCCGGCATGAGCGCGCGCATTCTTAAAATCCCTGATTTCTGCCTCGTGGTCCTCATCGGAACATCGGGCTCGGGCAAATCCACTTTCGCGGCCCGGCATTTCAAGCCGACGGAGGTGATTTCATCTGACTTTTGCCGTGGGCTCGTTGACGACGACGAGGGGAGCCTTGACGCGTCGTCTGACGCCTTTGAGCTGGTGCATTTCATTGCCGAAACGCGGCTGAAGCGACGCAAACTCTCTGTCATCGATGCAACCAATGTGCGTAAAGAAGATCGGTCGCATCTGGTTTCCATAGCCAGAAAATATCACGCGTTGGCGGTCGCGATTGTTCTCAACCCCGGTGAAGACGTCTGCTACGAGCGAAATAAACTTCGCCCTGATCGTCAGTTTGGTCCCCACGTTATCCGCAATCAAACTTTGAACCTGAAGCGCAATGTCCGCACACTCGACAAAGAAGGATTTCGGTATGTGCACGAGTATCGCTCGCCGGAAGAGATTGAAGCCGTCGAGATCGTACGCGAATCGCTGTGGACGGACGCTCGCCATGTGAAGGGGCCGTTCGACATCGTCGGCGATATCCATGGCTGCGCTGATGAACTGGAGGAGCTGCTTCAAAAACTTGGCTATTGTGTTGAAGTCCATGAGCAAGATGGCGAGCGCGATTATCGCGTGTTCCCCAAAAGCGGGCGGCGCGCAGTTTTTCTTGGCGATCTTGTCGATAGAGGGCCACGGACGCCTGATGTCTTGCGTCTTGTGATGGCCATGGTCGAGGCGGGAGAGGCCCTGTGCATTCCCGGCAACCACGATGTCAAATTCTTGCGTTGGCTCCATGGCCGCAATGTCAAAATGACCCATGGGCTTGCGCAATCCACCGAGCAAATGGAGCCAACATCAACCGCTTTCAAACACAAGGTCAAAAGCTTTATCGATAGCCTCGTGAGCCATCAATGGCTTGACAATGGAAGGCTCGTCGTCGCCCACGCGGGCATCCGGGAAGAGATGATTGGACGTTCTTCCGGCCAGGTTCGCGAATTTTGTCTCTACGGCGAGACGACTGGTGAAAGCGATGAGTTCGGCTTGCCCGTTCGCTATAATTGGGCGGCCGATTACCAAGGCAAGACCACAGTTGTGTATGGACACACACCAGTTGTGGAGGCCGAATGGTTCAACAACACGATTTGCCTTGATACAGGCTGCGTATTCGGCGGCAAGCTGACGGCTTTGCGCTGGCCGGAAAAGGAGCTTGTCGAGGTTCCTGCACGGGCAGTTTACGCCGAGCCGGCGCGGCCACTCGCGGTAGCCACCTCATCAGGGCTTAATCTTCAACAGCAGCACGATGATCTCCCCGATCTCGCCCTTGTCAGCGGGAAACGGATCGTGGAGACAAGTCTTACCCACACGATCACGGTTGATGAAGGCAGCTCTGCCGCCGCCCTCGAAGTGATGGCACGGTATGCTGTGCATCCAAAGTGGCTTATCTATTTGCCGCCTACCATGTCGCCGCCGGCAACTACCGCTCGGGAAGGCCTCCTTGAACATCCCGACGAAGCATTCGCCTATTATCGCGGTGAAGGCGTGCGGGAGGTGCTGGCTCAGGAAAAGCACATGGGCTCGCGTGCGCTGCTGGTCATTTGCAAGGACGAGGACGCGGCCCGAGAGCGGTTCGGCGTCTCTACCGGCGAAACCGGGATGATTTACACGCGCACGGGCCGCCCTTTCTTCACGGATTTGCAAACACGCGAGGCCGTGCTGTCCCGCTTCCGTGGCGTGATGACAGAGACCGACTTTTGGCGGCGTCACGAAACGAGCTGGGTGCTTTTCGACGCAGAGATCATGCCCTGGTCGGCAAAAGCTCAATCACTCATTCGGTCCTAATATGCGGCAACCGGTGCCGCAGCGACGGCGGGATTGAGCGAGGCGACGGCCCTGCTTGAAAAAGCAGCGGTTCGTGATGATGCGCTCTTGCCATTGCTCAATCGCTTTTCAGTACGAAAATCGCAAGCCGAACTTTACGCGAAAGCCTATCGCCGGTATTGCTGGCCAGTTAGCTCCATCGACGATTATCGTATTGCCCCATTTCATCTTCTGGCGACGGAAGGGGCAATGCACATGGACAAAGATCATCTCTGGCATATGGCGGAGCTTTCGCGCCTGGCCGAGGCGGGCGATGCCCTAATCATGGCAACGGTGCATCAGCTGGTCGACCTTACCGATGAGGTCTGTGTCGCCGAAGCCACCGCGTTGTGGCAGGGGCTAACGGCTTCAGGCGGCGAAGGCATGGTGGTGAAATCCAAGGATTTCATCGTGCGCGGTAAAAAAGGCCTTGCGCAACCGGCCATAAAATGCCGAAGTTCTGAATACCTACGCATTATCTACGGCCCCGAATACGACGCGCCGGAACACTTGGAGCGCCTACGTAAACGTGGCCTCGCCAGAAAGCGTTCGCTGTCGCTACGTGAGTTTGCGCTAGGACACGAAGCGCTTCGGCGCTTTATTGCGCGTGAACCGTTACGTCGCGTGCACGAAGCGGTCTTTACTGTGCTTGCGCTCGAAAGCGAACCGATCGATCCAAGGCTTTAAGCATCACCTTCGATAATTGTTGTTCTTCCCTTGTGGGTCAGTTTCGCCGAAGATGCTGGGTGTTCGAACGGGACTCGATCAGGTCCACTCTTGAGGGGCTTGCTGCCTAGTTCCAATTTCCTGAACGTCGCTTCACGACCCTTCTCGGGCAAATGTAAGCATCCGGCAGGGATGCTCGCGATAAATCTATCTAATTAAAGGTTTGAATCTCCGCAGCAGGCCGGGTGCGGAAGTCGGACCGATTTCCAAGAGTGGCAACTATTGAGGGATGAACTGCCGTTCCTGCGCAGCGGCAGACTCTATGGCCGAATACAAAAATTGCCAATTCCAGGAGCGTCCCGGTGATGGCGAATGCGCATCTGCGTCAGCTCTGGCCGGCGGGGATCAATGCTTTGGCGTGGGCTTGATTATCTTCTTTGCGGGCGGAGGCTCAAGCTTGTTCTCCGGGGCTTTCGAGCTCTCCGCAGTGTTATCCGGGTTCACTCGCCTGGCCGGAAAATGGACAGAAACGGTTGTGCCCTGCCCTCGACGGCTTTCAAAGGTCAGCGAGCCGTCGTGCAGCTCTATTAATTGAGCTACGAGCGGAAGGCCCAGCCCAGTGCCTTCGCGATGCCCCGAAAGCCCGTTTTGCACCTGGCAGAATGGCTCGAGCGCTTGGCCGATTTCCTCCTCGGTCATTCCAACTCCGGTGTCCGTTACGGTAAGTATCACGGAGCCATCAGCGTCAAGCCGGTGTGCGAGCCAGACCGAACCGGCTTTGGGGGTGAATTTGATAGCATTGGAAAGAATATTGAGGAGGATTTGCTTCAGGGCTGTCTCATCGGCCAAAAGCGAGAAACCCGCTCCCTCTTGACACGCCGTGAGCTCGATGCCCTGGTTCTCAGCCTGACCCCGCACGAGGTGAAGACACTCAGCCTCAATCTGGTTTAAATCGAGGACCCTTTCATGGAGCTCGAATTTACCCGCCTCGATCTTTGAAGAGTCGAGAAGATTTCTGATTAAACCGAGGAGGTGGGTGGCCGACCCACAAATATCCGAGGCATACGCAGCATAACGGTCGAGGTCATGGCCAAAAACCTTGTCACGGATGAGTTCGGCAAAGCCGATGATGGCAGTCAACGGCGTGAGCAGATCATGGCCGATATTGGCAAGGAAAAGCGACTTGCTTTGATTGGCTAGTTCCGCCTGCCGCTTGGCGTCCGCAAGCTCTGCATTCGCTTGCTTCAAATTGCGCCTGTGAACCTCCAGAGCGAGCGCCTGCCTAACGCGGCGCCGAATCTCGCGGAGGAGCATGGTTGTCAGTCCGAGAAGCAAGCCAATTGAAAGAAGGCCGAGCCCCGACATGAGGATTGCTTGCCGGTTCGCGCCCGCGAGAGCCTCACCCTTTCCCAAGCCCACAAGGGCAATGAGCGGGAAGTCATTTAGCCTTCGCCAGGAATAGATGCGTTCGATGCCATCAATCGGGCTCGCCGCGATAAAGCTGCCCGAGGGCGCGCCGCCCACGCGGGCAATTATTTCTTTGTCTGCAAAAACGGTCCCAATCAGCGATGGATCAAGACCTCGCGGCAGGGTGTAGCCGGCAACGATTGTACCATCGCTGCCGAGGACTATGAGCGATCCGCTATTGCCGAGATCAACCCGGTGATACAGTGCCGTCATCCGCACAGGATCGATCGAGAACAGGATCACGCCCGCGAAGGCGCCATCTTTGCTTTCGAGGCGTTGCGTCTCCGGCATGATGATCTGCCCCGGCTTCAGTCCGGCTACTGGTTTTCCAGCCCGGAAGCCGCTAGCAGTGTTATCCCGGTTGGCAATAAAGAAATCAAATTGTGAGAAATCGGCAGGGCTGGAGGCCACATCCCCCGACGTTGCCCGCAGGCGCCCATCAGGTCCAATCACTGAAATATTGTCGAGGTGCCGCATGTATTTCGAAATCTCTTGTTTCACTTCGGCCAACGGAACGGCGTCCCCTTCGGCTTCGACGCGGCGTTTGACAAACTCCGATGCGACAGCGGCCGTATCAAGCGATCCTTCCGCGTCTTCCGCAAGTGCCGCCGATAGATAGGAAGCCTTAAGCCGGGCCTGTGCGAGGGCGTCCTTCCGTGCTGTGAGGATAGACGCAATCAGGAGTGCTACAATGCAGAGGACGATCAAGGCAACAACGGCGCCAATCCACCACGCAAGGCTCCCTTTAACCTGACTGAAATTCTTGCCCAGCTTCAACATGACGCGATATGCAACCCCCGGGCAGCTCTTTAGGAAGCCTAAAAATATCAGCAGACCCGTTCATCAATTGCCTCCAGAACACGGCAATCTCTTCCAAAATCGTTTTGACTTTTTTCGTCTTGCTAGGCTGTTTAAAACCCAGTGATCGGCAGCTCCCTTCCTTGAGCTACCTATGCCCCCCACGAGGTCTCTTGGAGTGTCTTCTCGACAAAGAGAGCTAAACCGAAATCAAGCGGTGTGAACAAAGGCAATGGCGCAATACCCCAACCCTTGTGCTGCTCCGCGACTTGTGTGCTCAGTTTCGGCCTGGGATGCCGGTGAGCAACTGGACGGCGGGGAATTAATCATCATACTCATCCGGCCGGCCGGGAAGCGAACCACGGCGTCGTCCCAACACCGATCGTGCTGTCGATCGTCAGCGTACCGCCATCCAGTTCCGTCAATTGAACGGCCAAAGGCAGTCCGAGGCCTATACCTTCGAACCGCCGCAAGTAGCTATTGTCCACCTTGCGGAATAGCTCCAGCGCATCCTTGATTTCCTCGCTCGACATGCCGATCCCAGTGTCTCGAGTTGTCCGGCAGAGACCGCGATGCCAGCGGACGGGACCCTGCCGAAGGGGTGAACTTGATCGCATTCGACCGGCAGGTTGATGATGATTTGCTTAAGCTTTGTTTGATCCCCAAAAATGGTGGCGCCAGCATCTGGACCTCATCATTGGCGGCGCGCGTCGCGCCGCCGCTGCGTTAAAACTCAATATCGGCCTTGGCATAAATTGGTTCTTGCTGGATCTATGTCTCTGTGTTCCACTAAGCTTCATCTGAGCAAGGCATAATCAATTTGAGGTTCTAATAAATGCCGCCTGTTCCTCGCAAAAAACAGCCTCGGACACAACCACGAGCCCAGCTACTATCTTAACCGCTTTTTTTGTTTATGACGTTGGTTCGGCGCGGACCGCGCCCGTTAGCATGAGGCATCGTAATGAATTCCTCTTTGCTGTGGCCGTACCCCGCCGCTGTCCTTGCTGCCCCGAGCGACGCCTTAAGCGGCGGCTCCACCGAACTCTGGGAAAGTGAGGCGCTTTTCCGGGCTACGTTCGAAAATGCGGCGGTCGGGATCGCCCATGTCGCGCCGGACGGGTCGTTCCTCAGGGTCAACAGCCGCCTATGCGACATCCTTGGCTATCCGGCGGGAGAACTTGTCACCAAAACCTTCCAGGAGCTCACCCATCCCGATGACTGCGAAGCGAACCTGGCGCAGCTCAAGCGCGCGCTCGATGGGGAAGTCGACCGCTACAGCATGGAAAAGCGCTATCTGCGAAAGGGTGGCTCAGTCACCTGGGCGAGACTGACCGTTGGCTGCGTGCGTAATGCTGACCGTACCCTCGAATATTTTGTCTCGGTCGTGGAGGACATTTCGGAGCAGAAACGCGCAGAAATGGCCCTGGGCGAAAGCCGCGAGGACTTGGAGCATGCGCAGGCCCTTGCCCGCATGGGCAGCTGGCGGCTTGATGTCGGCTGCGGCAAAATCACAATGTCTGGGGAGTTGCGCCGCCTGTTTGGAGACATGAAAGGCCCGCCTACTTACAAGAATTTTCTCGCCGCTGCCTATCCGGGTGATCGGAAGCGCATCGGAAGGGACTGGAAAGCCGCTCTTAAAGGTGCCCCTTTCGATATCGAGTGCCGCCTGATCGCGGGCGGGAAGACCACCTGGGTCCACGTCAGGGCCGAGCTTCAATTCGACGGCCGAGGCATGCTTCTCTCCACCTTCGGCACCGTGCAGGACATATCCGACAAGAAAGAGGCCGAGGAGCAGCTCCGCGACAGCGAGGAGCGGCTGCGCTTGTCGAACGAGGCAGCTGGCATTGGGACTTTCACCGCCGATTTTGAAGCCGGCCGTGCTTACTACTCGCGCGAGCTCGCGGCCATGCTGGGAGCCCCTAGCGTTAGAACAGCAAAGATCGAGGAGGCTTTTGCGCGCGTGCACGGCGACGACGTGCACCATGTGCGCGCACAGTATAATGCGGCTTTGAACGGGAATGGCTCAGGCTTACTAAAAGTCGACTTTAGGATCGTGCGGCCAGATGGAGAGACCCGCTGGATGACGTGGGCTGGGCGCGTGGAGTTTCGTGAGCGGCCATCGGGCCGGATACCTTTCCGCGTCTCGGGTGCCTGCGTGGACATAACCGAACGCAAGCGGCAGGAAGATCAAATCCGTCTTTTGATGCGCGAGGTTAACCATCGCTCCAAGAATATGCTCACCCTCGTGCAAGCGATAGCACGTCAGACGCTTACGGCAAACCCGGACGACTTTCTCGACCGCTTTGCCAAGCGGATCGAGGCGCTGTCAGAGGGCCAGGATTTGCTCGTCAAAAATGCATGGAAGGGCGCGGACCTTAACGAGCTCGTCAAATCCCAGCTTGCACATTTCGAAGACCTGATCGGCACCCGGATCAAGTTTCACGGTCCGGCGCTTTTTGTTTCGGCGTCCGCTGCCCAGGCCATTGGCATGGCTCTGCATGAGCTCGCAACCAATGCCGGCAAGCATGGGGCGCTCGCCAATGGCGACGGCCGCGTTGTCATTGAGTGGTGTCTGGAACGGTCAGGCGCAGGGGAAAGTTTTGTCATGAGCTGGCGGGAGCAAGGCGGGCATCGCGTCGTGGTGCCTGCCAAGCGCGGCTTCGGCTCGACGGTCATTTGTGAAATGGCCGAGATGAGCCTCGGCGCCAAAGTGGAACTTCACTTTCGGACCACGGGGGTGGTTTGGCTCCTCAGCTGCGCAGCTGGGGAAATTTTGATGGACGGCAACTCAATTGCAAGCGACAAGAAGGGGAAGTCGGCCGAAAGCATTTGCGTGACAGATCAGCGCCCACGGATCCTCGTCGTCGATGACGAGGCGATTGTGGCGCTTGAGATCAGTGGGATCTTGCTAAAGGCTGGGTTCGAGGTTGTGGGTCCGGCGCGAGCCGTAAGCCAATCGCTTAGCCTCATTAACGAGGCCGGCTGCGATGCGGCGGTGCTCGACTTCAACCTTGGCAGTGAAACCTCGGAGCCTGTTGCGCTCAGGCTTACGGAACGGGGCATACCGTTCGTCACGGTGTCCGGCTATTCTCGGAAACAACTCCCAGCCATGTTCGCCGGCGCCCCTGCACTCACGAAACCGCTGCGACCGGCACACCTAATAACGGAGCTGAGAAAGTGCATCAAAGCCAGCCTGTGGGACGGGCTGAGTTAGCTGCAAGGTATGACGGCGGAGGAAATTGGCCAAGCGCTTTCCAGCCTTTCTGCCCATCATGGCTAAGCCCCTGCTGTCCCCAATCTCAGCAGGAATCAGTGTGTGTGGACGGCCCCGTTCCGGGGCAAGACCTTTAAGATCGGAAAATTCCAGCGCGCAGTCCCGTGCTGACGTGTGTCCGGCCTTTGATGCGCCGGATCGCGCCGGCTGGCCCTGATGGGATACGC
>JBAUNL010000530.1:0-15054 GCA_049579205.1 Rhodomicrobium sp.
CATGACGGCGATTTGCGGCGAACCCAATGCGTCGAGTGCCCTAAGATAGGCGAAAAGATTTGCCGCGGCTTCCCTCAAATCCCCGCTCCGGCTGAGATTCATCGTGCCCTCCGGCGCGTTTGGCCCGAATGCGAGAAGCATTTCACCTGGGCGCGCTTCTGCCGCCTGCAAACGAAGCGTGGCCCTAGGCGCGTAATGACTGACGAGTTGACCGGGTGCGCTAATCTCCGAACCATGCGTATCGCTTAGTTTGCATTTTAACTGTCGTTCAATGTCCTCTCGCGCCACAGCTCCCGCGCGGAGAAGCGCCGGGGAAGGCAACATCCCTATTATGGTTGATTCAACACCTGCCTGTGTACTGCCGCCATCCAATATGAGGCTGATCCTATTCCCAAGGTCTTCCTCGACATGCGCTGCGCAAGTGGGGCTTACGCGGCCTGAGATGTTTGCACTTGGAGCGGCGATCGGAATTTCCGCTTCTTCCAGAAGGCGCTGCGCTACCGGATGTGCCGGAACCCGAATGGCAATGGTGTCGAGACCCGCCGTGACCAGCTCGCTGATGGGCACGCCCGGCCGGCGCGGCAATACCAGGGTGAGAGGCCCCGGCCAGAATTTCTCCGCCAAACTTAGGGAGGAATTATCGAAGACCGCTAGATCGCTGGCGGCGGCCAAATTCGCTATATGGACAATCAGCGGGTTGAATCGCGGCCTTCCCTTCGCCTCGAAAATAGTGGCGACCGCCCGGCCGTTCGTCGCGTCCGCGCCCAAGCCATAGACGGTCTCGCTAGGAAAGGCGACAAGCCCCCCTTCGCGCAAGATGCGCGCCGCCTCTGCGATGTGCTGGTCTGATGCGGTAACGATCATATTCGCTCTCAGATGAGGCGGTCTGCAGCTTCGCAGCTTCCCCTCAAAACGCGCGCCAAACTCAGGTCAATTCACTTGTGGCCGCTCTTACAGCACACCCAGATAAGTCTTTAGTGCAAGGCTGTCCACGTGCGCTAGCCCCCGCGCCTCGCGGCGCTGGGGTTCGGCACGCATAAACCTATTTTTCCACGCACTGTTTAGGGTTACTGTAGCGCTTTACCCGCGTGCCGCAGCGCAAGAAGGGCAGCCGTCCGGCCAAATGGCACAGCGGCATGGGAGGATAAATGACATACCGGGCACCTGTCGCAGATATCGCCTTTACCCTCAACCACATCGCGGAGTTCCCGAAGCTTATCGATCGCGGCCTGTTCGAAGACCTGGACATGGACACGACCACGGCAATCCTCGAGGAGGCCGCGCGCTTCGCGAATGAGGAGCTGGCGCCAACGAACCGGGCCGGGGACGAGCAAGGTGCAAGGCTTGTAAACGGCGAGGTCGTGATGCCCGAGGGCTTCACGGAAGCCTATCGCAAATGGGTCCAGGGAGGCTGGGGCAGCGTTGCCATCCCGAGGGCTTTCGGTGGGCAGGGTCTGCCGCTCGCGCTTTCGATGGCGATAACTGAAATGTGGAACGGCGCCAATATGGCGTTCGGGCTGAACCCGCTTCTCACCCAGGCCGGAGTCCACGCGATCATCGCCCACGGAACCAAGGAGCTTCAGGCGAAGTACCTGCCAAAACTTGTGACGGGCGAGTGGACGGGCTCCATGCAGCTAACCGAACCTCATGCGGGATCGGATTTGCGTTTCTTGAAAACGCGCGCGACGCCGGCCGGTGATGGCTCGTACAAGATAACGGGTACGAAAATCTTCATCACCTATGGCGAGCACCCTATGACGAATAACATCATCCATATGGTGCTGGCCCGGCTGCCGGATGCACCGCCGGGTACCAAGGGCATTTCGCTGTTCCTGATCCCCAAATTTCTGGTGAACGAGGACGGCTCGCTTGGGCGGCGCAACGACGTATATGCGACGAAGCTCGAACATAAGCTTGGCATTCACGCAAGTCCTACAGCCGTCTTGAACTACGGCGACAAGGGCGGCGCTATCGGCTGGATCGTGGGCGAGCCGAATAAAGGCTTGCACGCCATGCTCACCATGATGATCGAGGCCCGTGTCGGCGTTGGCATCCAGGGCGTTGGCATCGCTGAGCGGGCATTTCAGCAGGCCCTGCAATACGCGCGCGAGCGTAAGCAGGGAACAACGGACGCGGCCGGACCGGAGGCCTCTGTTCCTATCCTGGAGCATCCTGACATAACGCGGATGCTGCTTAACATGAAGGTTAAGACTTCGGCAGCGCGCGCGATCTGCTATGTGACCTCGGTAGCGACCGATATCGCCCACCACTCCGGCGACGATGGCGAGCGCAAACGAGCCATGGCAGAGGCGGCGCTGCTAACGCCCATAGCAAAGGCGTTTTCGACAGACATTGGCGTGGAAGCCGCCTCGGAGGGCATCCAAATCCACGGCGGCATGGGTTTTATCGAGGAGACTGGCGCGGCACAGCATTACCGGGATGCTCGCATTGCGCCCATCTATGAAGGCACGAACGGCATACAGGCCATTGACCTTGTCACCCGCAAACTGCCCTCCAACGGTGGCGAAACCGCCGCTGCGTTCATTTCCGGTCTCAAGGAAACAGCTCGCGAAATAAGAAGCTCAAATGAGCCGGCGTTCGGCCATATGGCGGAGAGGCTTGACGCAAGCATCGCGACGCTGGAAGAGACGTCCGGATGGCTGCAGCGTCAGCTCTCTGAAAATAAACAGGCCGCCCTTGCTGCTGCCACGCCTTTCGGAAGGCTATTCGGAATTACCTGTGGAGGTGTCTACCTTGCCAAAGGCGCGCTCGCCGCGTCCCGGGGTGTGGATGGCGCGAACACAAATGCGGATGCTTACATGATCGAAGCGCGCCATTTCGCGGAAAGTCTCATGGGCGAAACGGAAGGTTTGAAACAGGCGGTCACTTATGGATATGAGACTGTGACACAGGCAAAATCGGTCTTGGAGAAGCGTTAGCCATGAGCACACATATCAAGGTTTCTCAAAACGGCGCGGTGCAGACCGTCCGGCTTAACAGGCCCGACAAAAAGAATGCATTGACGGGGGAGATGTACCGGACGCTTGCGGAAGCCCTGAAGGCCGCCGGTGAGGATAATGCTGTCGCCGTTACAGTAATCGCTGGTCAGCCAGGGGTTTTTTGTGCGGGAAACGACGTTGCCGACTTCCTTGCCGCCAGCCACGGCGGAGGAGTGCTTCATGGTCTTGCGTTCCTGCAAGCGCTGGCGGAACATGAAAAGCCTCTGATTGCCGCGGTCGACGGCCCCGCGATTGGGATCGGCACCACACTTATGCTTCACTGCGACCTGGTATTCGCAAGCCCAAACGCCTTATTTCAGACGCCTTTTGTCTCGCTTGGGATTGTGCCTGAGGCGGCCTCTAGCTTGCTCGCGCCGCGTCTGATGGGGCACGCCAGAGCGTTTGAGCTGCTGGTCATGGGCGAGGCTTTCACGGCAGAGCGCGCCAAGGAAGCTGGCTTTGTTAACCATATTGTTTCACCGGAGGAAGTGGAGAGCGCTGCCTTCGCGGCAGCGAAGAAGCTCGCTCAAAAGCCTCGAGAAGCGATGCTTATTTCGAGACGGCTTCTGAAAGGCGATCCGGCGCTCGTCAAGCAGCGCATGCAGGAAGAAGGCGCGCTTTTTCTGGAGCGCATAAAATCGGATGAGGCGCGAGCCGCGTTTGAAGCGTTCTTGCAGAGGGCTTCCGCCGGAGGAGCCTGAATTAGCCGGCCGCGCGAGGGATGACAGGCGAGAGAAAAGTAAATGGGAACGCTCAACAAAAAGACATTGTTCATTACGGGTGGAAGCCGGGGTATCGGCCTCGCGATTGCGCTGCGTGCCGCCAAGGATGGGGCAAATATTGCAATCGCAGCCAAGACCTCTGACCCTCACCCTAAGTTACCGGGCACTATCTACACCGCTGCGGCGGAGATAGAGCAGGAGGGCGGAAAGGCGCTGCCGATACTTTGCGATATTCGCTTCGAGGAGCAGGTGAAGGCTGCTGCGGAACTGACGGCGAAAACGTTCGGCGGCATCGACATTTGCATCAACAACGCAAGCGCAATAAGCCTAACGCCGACGGTGCAAACCGATATGAAGCGGTACGACCTGATGCATCAGATTAACGGCCGCGGCACATTCCTGACCTCGAAAATTTGTGTGCCCTATCTGCAGAAGTCAGAAAATCCGCACATCCTTATGCTCTCGCCACCCATTGACTTAAATCCGCGGTGGTTCGGCCCCCACGTCGCGTACACCATCGCCAAATACAATATGAGCCTTTGCGTGCTCGGCATGGCGGAGGAGTTCAAGACGCTGGGCATTGCCGTCAATGCCTTGTGGCCGCGCACGACAATCGCTACCGCCGCAGTCGCCAACCTCCTAGGTGGGGATAAACTCATGAGGTCAAGCCGGAAGGCCGATATTCTGGCTGATGCAGCTCATGTCATTCTCACCAAGCCCTCTCGCCAGTTCACGGGCAATTTCTGCATTGACGACAGTCTGCTCTGGGAGAACGGCAAGCGCGACTTCGATCATTACCGCATCGATCCGAGCGAAGACTTAGCCCCCGATTTTTTTGTGCCCGAGGACAGTAAGCCGCCGGTTTCGCTGAAGGCTCTCGTCGCCAAACAGGCAGGCTAACGGGCAAATGACCACGCTACGCATCAGGCATGAAGCTTTTTTAAACCACGACACCGGTGAATGGCACCCCGAACGGCCGGACCGCATGAGGGCCATTGATATCGCCCTCTCCGAAGAAAAATTTCAGAATTTGCATAATGTCGAAGCCCCGGTTGCTACACGCGAGCAAATACTGCGCGCGCACCCTCAGCGATACTACGAGCAGTTAGAAAAAAAGCGGCCCAAGGAAGACTTCATCACGCTTGACGGCGGAGATACCATCATGTCGCCGGGCAGCTGGGATGCGGCTCTGCGAGGAGCGGGCGCAGCAATATTCGCGGTTGACGAGGTAATGCAGGGCCGCGCCAAAAATGCATTCTGCCAGGTAAGGCCGCCGGGCCACCATGCAGAAACACAAAGAGCGAACGGCTTTTGCCTGTTCAATAATGTCGCAATCGCTGCTTTCCATGCCAAGGCCATCCACGGCGCCGAGCGTGTGGCTGTCGTGGATTTTGACGTCCACCACGGGAACGGCACACAAGAGATTTTCTGGTCTCACCCGTCGCTGTTTTATGCGTCCACCCATCAGATGCCGCTGTTCCCGGGGACAGGCAGCGTCAGCGAGCGAGGTGCTTCCGGCAACATCGTGAATGCGCCGCTCAGGGCAGGAGACGGAGGCGAGCAATTCCGTGAAGCGTTCGAATCAGTCATCTTCCCTGCGCTGGAGCGACATGCACCTGACCTGATTATCGTTTCGGCAGGGTTTGATGCACACCGCGCGGACCCCCTCGCCAACATCAATCTCGTGGAAGAGGACTTCGCTTGGGTGACGCGGAAGCTTATCGGTGTAGCGCGGGAACGCTGCGGGGGCCGGCTGGTTTCTTCGCTGGAGGGAGGCTATGACCTTGTCGCTCTTGGCCGATCGGCCGCGGTACACGTGCAGACGCTACTAGAAGCTATGTGAGGGACGACCATGCAGCCCAATGCAATCAAGGAGCCACCGGCACCCCGCCAGCCGCGCAACCCATTTGCGGATATCAAGGGGATGAGTTTCGAGTCTGCTCTCAAGGAACTTGAGCAGATCGTTACGCGGTTGGAAAGAGGCGATGTGGATCTGGAGCAGTCTATCGACATCTATGAACGAGGCGAAGCCCTGCGCGCTCATTGCGATCAGCTTCTTAGGCGAGCCGAAGCGAAGGTAGAGCGGATCACTCTTAATGCTCAAGGACAGGCCTCTGGAACCGTGCCTCTTGATCCTGGCGTGGATGGAGCCGCTTGAGGCTTCGAAACTTTTTTAGCTGCCAAGGTTTTGTTAACGGCAGTGGCGAAGAGTATTCCGGGTGCACGGAATTTCCTTGCCATGTTGCATCGCGGCAAATGCGGATTGATTTTCCGCACGCGCGACAAGAAATTGAGTGTGCAATGCGGCCTCAGCGGCTAGGCTTGTGCTAGTGTAGTGAAGGAAAGAGTTGAAGTGACCATAAGCAATCGTACGCCGCTCCTTGATACTATCCGATTTCCTGAAGATCTCAGAAAATTGGATCCAGATCAGCTTCCCCAATTGGCCGATGAGCTGAGGGAGGAGCTGATTGACGCCGTTTCCGTTACCGGCGGTCATCTTGGTGCTGGATTGGGTGTAGTAGAGCTTACGGTTGCAATTCACTACCTTTTCAACACACCGCACGACAGGCTCATTTGGGACGTTGGTCATCAGGCTTATCCGCATAAGATTTTGACAGGCCGCCGGGATCGCATCCGCACGCTACGCCAGCCCGGCGGGTTGTCAGGGTTCACCAAGCGCTCGGAAAGCGAATATGACACTTTCGGCGCTGGGCATTCTTCGACCTCGATCTCGGCTGCGCTTGGTATGGCTGTTGCGCGTGACCTAAAGGGTGAAGGGGACGGGCGTGATGTGATCGCAGTCATTGGCGATGGGGCCATGAGTGCAGGCATGGCCTATGAGGCGATGAACAACGCCGGGGCGATGGATAAGCGCCTCATCATCATTCTGAACGACAATGACATGTCGATTGCGCCGCCGGTGGGCGCACTCTCGGCATACCTTGCCCGGCTCCATTCGTCCGAGACCTTTGTCAAAGTTCGTGATTTTGCGAAGCAGCTTGCTCATAAGTTGCCCAAGTTTTGGGAGTTGCGTGCGGCTCGTGCCGAGGAGTTTACGCGGCACCTGTTTACCGGCGGGACGCTATTCGAGGAGCTTGGCATTTACTATGTAGGCCCCATCGACGGTCACAATCTTGACCATCTCATCCCAGTTCTCCGTAACGTTCGCGATATCGATCTTGGCCCGATCCTGGTTCACTGCGTTACCCAGAAAGGCAAGGGGTATGGGCCTGCCGAGAATTCTGCCGACAAGTATCACGGTGTCACTAAGTTCAATGTAGTCACCGGTGCGCAGGACAAGGGCAAAGCAGGGCCCCCGAGCTATACCAAAGTCTTTGCCCAAAGCCTCATCTCGGAAGCGAAAAAGGATGAAAGGATTGTTGCGATAACGGCTGCGATGCCGTCGGGCACTGGGCTCGACCTTTTCGGCAAGGAATTCCCGGACCGCTGTTTTGATGTGGGCATCGCCGAGCAGCACGCTGTAACCTTCGCCGCCGGCCTGGCAGTAGAAGGGATGAAACCATTTGCTGCCATCTACTCAACATTCTTGCAGCGGGCTTACGATCAGGTTGTTCATGATGTCGCCGTGCAGCACCTGCCCGTGCGCTTCGTGCTGGACAGAGCCGGCCTTGTCGGAGCTGACGGTGCCACCCACGCTGGTTCTTTCGATCTCCCCTATCTTTGCTGTCTTCCGGGCTTCGTTGTGATGTCCCCATCCGATGAGGCAGAACTTAAGCACATGGTGGCGACTGCCGCTGTGATTGATGACGGCCCAAGTGCGATTCGGTACCCGCGCGGAGAAGGCATTGGCGTTGAAATGCCAGCCGAAGGCATTCCATTGCCAATCGGAAAAGGACGTATCGTCCGTGAGGGATCGGCGGTTGCCATCCTCTCACTGGGAACGCGGCTTTCCGAGGCTCTTAAGGCCGCTGACAAGCTCGCCGCCATGGGGTTTCCCGCAACGGTCGCGGATGCGCGATTTGCAAAGCCTCTCGATTATGACCTAATCCGTGAACTCGCAAGAAACCATGAGGTACTCGTCACTGTCGAGGAAGGTGCGTCCGGCGGTTTCGGAAGCCACGTCTTGGAAAGACTGGCCCGCGAGGGCTTGCTAGATCACGGCTTGAAGGTGCGTCCCTTGGTTCTCCCGGATGTGTTCATGGATCACGGAAAACCGGAGGCGATGTACGAAACAGCAGGACTGAATGCGAGCGGGATCGTAAACGCGGTTGTGTCCGCCATCGGCATCAGCGGGGCTGCGACACGGGACAGCCGCGCATAGCGGAGCGCCCTTTACACGAACGGGTGAACGGGCTCGGCGTGGTGCTTGGTAGCGGGTTCGCCGTCACCATTGGACTCGACCAAATAAACCTCATATCCCCATAAATTTGCGAGGTGCTGCAGTACGCGTTCGGTGTCGTCCTCCTCAAGGTTGATACCGTCAACGACTTGGTGACGCAGCTCCAGCCGGCGGTCTCCCTCAAGGTCTACGTCCACGATCTGGATGTCGGGATCGTGGCGGGAGACATCGTAGTGCCGGGCAAGCGCACGGCGGACCTTGAGATACCCGCGCTCATTGTGAATAGCATTAACGGCAAGGTCTTTCTCTTTGTGGTCATCGACGACGAGAAAAAGACCGAGCTTGCGGATGATGTGAGGGCTCAAGAATTGGGAAACGAAACTTTCGTCCCGATAATTGGCCCAAATATCTTTCAGCGTCTCGGTAGGGTTATCGTTGCCCGCGATCTCAGGAAACCACTGCCGGTCCTCTGAGGATGGATTCATACAAATGCGCTCGATGTCCTTCATCATCGCAAAACCGAGCGCATAAGGGTTGATGCCGTAATAGCGTCTGTCATCAAAATCAGGCTGAGCAACAACGTTTGTGTGGGAGTGCAGAAACTCGAAGTAGGCCCCCTCTGAAATCTGGCCCTGTTCAAGAAGCCGTTGCATGATCTGATAATGAACATAGGTCGCGCAGCCCTCGTTCATCATCTTCGTTTGGCGCTGCGGATAAAAATATTGTGCAATCAGCCGCACAATGCGGATCACCTCGCGCTGCCAAGGCTTGAGGCGCGGCGCGGTCTTCTCGAGGAAGTAGAGGACATTCTCCTCAGGTAAGCCCAGCAGGGCACGGCGGCGGTCACGCTCGGAGCGCTTCCTCGCCTTCTTGCCTTGATCAGGGACCGTGCGCCACAGATCGTTGAATAGGCGTTCGCCGTGCTCCCGCCGCTCGCGTTCGCGCTTTTCTTCGGAGCGCAGGTCGATCATGCGCTTGCCCGGATAGCGATGTATGCCCTGATTCTGCAGCGCATGGGCAGCATCCAGGACGCGCTCTACTTCGGAGGCGCCGTATCGCTCTTCGCATTCCGCGATGTAGTTCTTGGCGAAGGAGAGATAATCTAGAATGCCGTCGGCGTCCGTCCACTGCTTGAAAACATAATTATTTTTGAAGAAGTGGTTATGGCCAAACGCCGCGTGCGCAATGACGAGGGCCTGCATGGTGGCAGTGTTCTCCTCGAGGAGATAAACCACGCAAGGGTTCGAGTTGATGACGATTTCGTAGGCGAGGCCCTGCCAGCCCTTCCGGTAAAGCGTCTCGTTCCGGACGAACTGCTTGCCGAACGACCAATGCCGGTAGAAGAGCGGCATCCCAGTGGAAGCGTACGCATCCAGCATTTGTTCGGTGGTGATGACCTCGATTCGGGGCCGATAGATACTTAGACCCAACTCCCCAAGGCCAATTTCTTCAATAGCATCATAGGTCCTGGCTAAGGTATCGAAATTCCAATCGGCTCCCTCGAATAGAAGCTTGCCGGCAGGCGGCGCAACCGTCATCGAACCCCCACTCGCGGTGCGTTGCTCTTTTTCTCGAACAGTTCGCGGAACACAGGGTAGATATCCCTTCGGTCGCGAACCTTGCGCATGGCCATCGGAATCTGCGGCGACAAGACAAGGTCATACGCTCGCCAAAGCGTGCTTGGTGGCTCCCCTCCGCGGCGCCGTTCCTCTGGCTCCCTGCCAACTTCGATGTAGGCGTAGTACTGGCAAACTGGAAGAATAACGGTTTTCAAAAGGGCAACCGTCTTTTCGTTGTCGATCGGCAGATTATCGCCGTCCGATGCTTGAGCGGCATAAATGTTCCAGCTGTTCGGCGGGAAGCGATCCGCGACCACCCGAGCCATTTCTTCGAGCGCCGTGGAGACAACAGTGCCGCCTGTTTCGCGGCTGTTGAAAAAAGTTTCCTCGTCGACTTCCTTCGCCTCATGCGTATGGCGGATGAAAACAACTTCGACATACCGGTAACGCCGGGTCAGGAAAAGATAGAGCAGGCTGTAGAAGCGCTTTGCGAGATCCTTGAGATGCTCATCCATTGAACCCGAGACGTCCATAAGACAGAACATCACCGCTTGCGCGACGGGCTTTGGCTCCGACTCATAGCGGCGGTAGCGGACGTCTACAGGATCGATGAACGGGATGGCCCGGGCGCGGATGCCTTGCCGCTCGAGCTGCGCGCGGATCGCAACGATCTCCTCCTCGCTCGCACCAGCCTCTTCAAGCTCCTTCAGCTGCTCTTCGAGTGCTGCAATCTCGTCTGGTTTCGGCCTTCGAAGCGCGATTCGCCGCGATAGGCTGTTGCGCATGGTGCGCGGAACCGAAAGTTGCGATGGCGGACCGGAAGAACGGTAGCCGGCACGGCGCGGCTGGCTCTTCTCCTCGCCCATGACCTGACGCTTGGCAAGATCGGGGAGCTCAAGATCTTCAAGGAACAGATCGATGAATTCTTCGTCCGAGAGGACGAAGCGGAATTCGTCCTCTCCACTGCCGTCCGCACTCGCACCACCGCTCCCGCCACCAGATGGAGGACGTTCAATGGTATCGCCTTCTATATAATTCTTATTGCCGGGAAGAAGGTATTCGCGAATTCCTCCGCGGCTACTTCGGCGCAAGCTCGGCTCGTGAACGCCGTCAGCCGGCACAACGATTTCGCCTCCCCGGCCGGCATCAGTGATCTTGCGGCCCTTCGAGGCCTCGCGCACCGCATGCCTGACGAGGGCCCTAGCGCGCCGAATGAAGCGCTGCCGGTTCCCAAGACTTTTGCCGCTCGCGTCGCGGCGCCGATCGATAATATGCACTTTCCGTTAGCCAGCTTGCCTCACGCGCATGTACCACTCGACGAGCCTGCGGACTTGGCGCTCCGTATAGCCTCGGGTGACCATACGCTGAACGAATTCACTATGCTTTTTCTCGGTCTCGCCATCCTTCTTCGAGCCGAAGCTGATCACAGGTAGAAGGTCTTCCACCTGACTGAACATCCGGCGTTCGATGACTTCACGAATTTTTTCGTAGCTCGTCCACGACGGATTTTTCCCGCCACGTTGAGCCCTAGCCCTTAGTGTAAACTTGACGACCTCGTTACGGAAGTCTTTCGGGTTCGCAATCCCTGCCGGCTTCTCAATCTTGGATAGTTCCTGATTAAGAAGCTCCCTATTCATAAGCTGGCCCGTGTCTGGGTCTTTGAAATCCTGATCCTCAATCCAGGCGTCCGCATATGCGACGTAACGGTCGAAAAGGTTTTGACCGTAGTCGTGATAGGATTCCAGATAGGCTTTCTGGATTTCATGGCCGATGAATTCGGCGTAGCGGGGCCCGAGCTCGGTTTTGATGAACTCAATGTAAGTGCTCTCTACATCGTCCGGGAATTGCTCCCGCCGGATCGCCTGTTCGAGCACGTACATGAGATGTACGGGGTCGGCTGCTACTTCCTGGGTGTCGTGGTTGAACGTCGCCGATAGCGTCTTGAAGGCGAAACGCGTTGAAATACCTTCCATGCCTTCGTCGATGCCGGCATGGTCGCGATACTCCTGCATCGTCCTAGCCTTTGGGTCGACCTCCTTCAGGCTTTCACCGTCGTAAACGCGCATTTTCGCGTAAAGGCTCGAATTCTCGTGCGGCTTGAAGCGGGACAGGACCGAAAATCTTGCCAGCATTTGCAGCGTTCCAGGCGCGCATGGCGCTGTGGCGAGCTCCGAGCCGCGGATGAGCTTTTCGTAGATTTTTTCCTCTTCCTGGACGCGTAGGCAATAAGGAACCTTGATCACATAGATTCTGTCGATGAAAGCTTCGTTGGTCTTATTATTTTTGAAGCTCCGCCACTCGGCCTCGTTCGAGTGAGCCATTACGATACCATTGAACGGGATCGAGCCAATATTCTCGGAGCCGACGTAGTTTCCTTCCTGTGTCGCCGTCAGGAGCGGGTGCAGCATCTTGATCGGGGCTTTGAACATCTCGACGAATTCGAGCACACCTTGATTTGCCCGGTTCAAACCGCCCGAATAGGAATATGCATCGGGGTCGTTCTGGGCGAGAAGTTCAAGCCTCCGGATATCCACCTTCCCTACGAGGGAGGATACGTCCTGATTGTTCTCGTCGCCGGGTTCTGTTTTTGCGACGGCGATCTGACGCAGCCGTGAAGGCATAATCTTCGCGACGCGGAACTTGGTGATGTCGCCGCCGAATTCATCAAGCCGCTTCAGGCACCAGGGGCTCATGAGGCCGGTCAGGCGCCGGCGCGGTATCCCATATTCACTCTCAATCCTTTCGCCCATGATTTCCGGATCGAAGAGACAAAGAGGGCTCTCGAAAATGGGGCTGAGCTGATCGCCGGCTTTGAGAACGTAGACGGGCCTTAGTTCCATCAGCGCCTTTATGCGCTCGGCCAGCGACGATTTACCGCCACCAACAGGACCCAGGAGGTAAAGAATCTGTTTACGCTCCTCCAGCCCCTGCGCACCCTGCCGGAAGAAGGCAACGATTCTCTCGATCGTTTCTTCCATGCCGTAAAATTCTGAGAATGCAGGGTAAATCCTTATGGTGCGGTTCATGAAGATGCGGCCGAGACGCGCGTCCTTAGCCGTATCCACCATCTGCGGCTCGCCTATCGCCGCAAGCAGCCGCTCGTGAGGGCTGGCATACATAAGAGGATCCGATCTGCAGCCTTTCATGAATTCGGCTACAGTCATCACCGTTTCACGTCTCGCCTCAAAGGTGCGAGCATAGGTGTCAAACAAGTCACTCGACATCGCGACCCCGCTGATTGCCGTTGAAACTGAATCCTGGCGTGCGGGTAAAGAGGATCATTTTCCCTTTCTCTGTCCGCGTAGGGCCAGGTATCGCAAAACCGGCCTTCCGGTCTTGATCGTCATACTCTCTCCAAGCAAAAGGCTACGAGAGAATGTTCTAATTTTATGTCGTTCGTAGGATGAACAATGGAAGGGGGTCCATTTGCCCAACGCAAAATTAAACGTCTGATTTGAAGGCTGATCCAACGTTAATTCGCTTCCCAAGCTTTGACCATGCAGGCCATGCAAACAGGATGCCGTTTACCTCTGGCCTTGCCCTTTCGCCGCATAAATTATAAGCAGCGGCGCTGCTCTTGAAAAGCTCGACCTTATGAAACGGGGGCATCTGCCTCACGCTACGCAAAGATCTGTGAAATAATGTGGCGCAGCGAGCACGCTTATGTGCGAGAGGGGCTCAAGCCGCAAACGAAAATCAAGTCAACCACTTAGAAGGAGAGTGTAAGAAGGAGAGCGCAGCGAACCCGCGCTCTCCCATGTGATTAAGCAAGCTGCAGATTGCCTGCAGAACTCTTGCCGGTCCGCCGGTCCGTCTGGATATCGAAGGACACTTTCTGTCCCTCAACCAATCCACGCAACCCAGAGCGCTCGAGGGCGCTCACGTGGACGAAGACGTCCTTGCCGCCATCGTCCGGTTGGATGAAGCCGTAGCCCTTTTGGCTATTATACCATTTCACGACGCCCAAATTCATGGGGAAGTCCTTTTGCTAGAGATGCACAACGCCACGTCACCTTCGGTGCGACGCAGCGGTCTTCGAAGTTTGGAGAGAGGTAGGAACGTGCCTAGCGCGAAAGGCGAGGCGAAACGGCCCAATCGTCCGGCCAAATCGATGCTTCCAACATAGTCAGGACGCCATTCAGAAGCAACAGCAATTCGTGCCTCAGATACTGGCTTTTGCTCTTTATTATTGAAAGTTAATGTATTTCTTCTATGCGGTCTTACGCCTTGCCCACGAGCAGAGGCAAGGCGCTGGTCTTTCATCTGCAAAGTCTACGAAACCTCTGCGTCACTTGGCCAGGTAATTGCGATGCACCCATTCCCCGTTTGCGCGCGAGGCTTGGATATAGAGGGCCGCTCCCGCATCCCTGGTTTCCTCGCGAGCCAAGGTACCGATTGACTGGGCTTGGGATTTCCCTTTCTCGGCTGATGCCAAAAAGCTCCGAACGGCGTCAAGCGACGGTAATTCCTGTTCTTTCGCCTCGCTTCTTTCGCCAACCGCCTCGGAAATGCTTGCCGCCAGAAGCTTCGCCCACATCTTGCGAAACAAAGCGCTAGAAGGGTAGACATCGGCACTATTGATCCGGCCGTTTACAGCAAAGACAAAGCCAATAACGTCATCGCCGGCTGCTTTGTCCTCCAGCGCCTTTGCATACTCGGCGCGGATTTGTTTCAACTTTTCATTCTCAAGCGAAAGCTCGAGGCTTGATGCCGAAACAGGCGACGCAACTGCCGCGTTGATGCCGGCCGACAATCTCTCCTGCGTCTTCGCGACCTCCTGCCAAATCGCCTGCTGGCGGGACCCGACATCGCGCACAGCGTAGGCGTTTCCGCTGGCCCTGCCTGCCGCGGGTTCGGAGGGCATCGCTTGCGGAGGTGCCTTCATGGCGAGCTTCGCTTCCCGCGAAGGAATGGAATTGTACGAGCCCGCGAATTTTGCCGAATCTTCCGCGCCGCGCGCACTCCAGCGGCCGTGTTCGACACAGTATGAAGCAACCGGGATATCGCCCGACTTGCGGGGCAGGATGAAACTGACGGTCAGAACGCGATCTTGGCGGCCTCCCTTAACAATATCGCCGGACTGCACGAAGACTTCCTCATCGCCGGTATTTTCGATTTTCAATTCGTTCACGGAGCCGGTTTCGATAACATGCACGGTGCCCTTGGCCATGGCCTCTTGCAAAGTGAGTGGGACCTGGCCTGGCTCGCTGGGGCCATGGATGAAGTAAATGGAAAGATTATTGAAAGTGAAAGGGCCTGTTATTACGCGGCCGGCTTCAGCACGCGCTCTGGCTGGAAATACTGCGGCAACCGCCATTGCGGCTGTGACAAAGGTAGTGACTGCAAGAATACGCATGTGAACACTCCTTCTCGAAGTTAGAAAGAAGGGTTAGTCCAACTTTGCGGCTTCACTCCGTTTCCCTGGCGGCGATGGTGAGGTACAACTATGGCTGGAGCCGCCCCAATGCGGGCGG
>JBAUNL010000531.1:0-11068 GCA_049579205.1 Rhodomicrobium sp.
CGATGCTCATTGAACGGAATTTCTCCTCGAAAAAGCGCTAGCGGGTTTTCCAATTTTCAACGTTCCTGCCGACCTTGTTAACTCCCGCTTTCCGGGCAGCCGGTGTTGTGGCAATCGCGGCGAGAAAAAGCTCATATCGGCATCCCTGGTTGCAAGTTTCGTGACGCCTTGCAGGTAGAGTGCAGCAGCACGGATCAAATTCCTGTCTACCAGATCCAGAGCGCCAGCAGCACCCCGCTCAAGAGCCGACGCGATTTCGGCCCCGCTTAATCTTCCAACCCCGCGCGTGACAGAAAGCGAGCCGAGATCACTATCGGGCTGCAAATCGTGGGCGGGTACCCTCGAAATGGCGTTATGCCCGGGAAGATCGACAGCGTTTGCGATGATGGTGGCGGCCGCATCGGCCTCGGCGGCGGCTCCGGCCAGCACAGTAACGGCATCGGCAATTCCCAGCGAGAAACTGCGTCCCCGCCAGCCGCTGGTCGCGATCCCGCACACTCCATCATTTGCGGTCAACGCTGCGGTGCCAAACAATGACGGGCTATCAGGCCGATCGATAAGCCCGATCGTGAAGGTTTCGCGGGCTTCGAGATGCAGAGCGATATCCCCGCCGTTATTCACGTAAGCGCGAGAGAGTGGAGCTGCTTCCACCATAACGCCGAGGATCTCCTCCGCGACAGCGCCCGCCACGGCGCCCATCGGGGTGATGAAAACCTCCCCGGCAAAAGGACTGACAGCCTTTTCCATGCGGCGTGCCACGTTGCCTGAGAGAGAAGACCTTCCCGGCAACACTTGGGCTCGGAGGCACGGCAGTTCCTCGCAAAGCTCATCGAGCACGGTTGCGAACCTTCTTGCGGCAGCCCCATAAGCGCATTCAACTTCGGAACGATCGCCATCGGCAAAGACGATCAGGTCGATCGGCCCGTGCTGCAAATGGAGGCGGCCGTCCGAAATCATTCGCGCTTGTGCCGGACTCTTCGTCACGACTGCACTCTCCGCCGGGGTGTCAGCGGCCAAGGGTTATTGCCGGGAGCGGGGACCTTTAACCGTGCTCCATCTGCCTGCAACGCGCCAAGAGGCTGCACAGCATCCATGTAGCCGCCAAGTGCTTCATAGTCCGCAAGCCTGATTGTGAACTCGATCGGCGCCACAAGCGCCGGTGTAGGCACGTAGCCGAACGCATTCTGGGGCAACCTCGTTACATCCACCATGAAAGTGATGCCGCCCCCAGGCCAGAGATAGACCGGCGCGCCTCCGCAGGTAATCCGCGTCAGCGCCTCCTTTATCGAGCGCGTGAGCCTAACTGGGTTTTCCGTCACACCCGCACGAAGCGAGCCGCCCGCACCGGCCATGAAGAGTACGCTGCTGAGTGCCGGCTCGCAGTTCTCGCGGATGCGTTCGGCGGCCTGCGTAAGAACAGGAGGAAGGCTTTTCTCTTTTGGCACCAGAACTTCATCAAGCTCATAATAGGCGAAGTGCTCGCCGGTGGTGCTCACCATGAACAGCCGCAGGCCTGCCCAAGCCTTCTTCGCATCGAAGGGCTTCAGAATGGAAAGTGGGTCGGAAATATTGGTGCCGCCCCATCCTGTCCCCGGTTCGGCAACCTTGAAATAGCGGCCGGGCGTGGAGCGCCGGCCGGCTATCTTGACGCCGGTTTCGGGAACGCCAAGCAGCTTGCCGGCCTGATGTTCGGAAAGAACGCCCGTGATGTGATCGTCCACTACGACCACCTCGTCGGCTAACCCCTCCCACTGCTTTGCAAACATGCCAATCACGGCAGAGCCGCAACCCGCGCGCATGCGCTCTTCCTGAACGCCGTTGACGATGGGCGCCTTCCCGGCCTGCACCGTCAGTTCTGCGCCGTCCTCGATTGAAAGCTCCACCGGCTTGCCGTTGCAGATCTCAAGCAGCGTATCACAGGTGACCCGGCCTTCTTTCTTCCCGCCGCCGGTCAAGTGATGCACACCGCCGAGCGACAGCATTTGCGATCCATACTCCGCCGTCGTCACATGCCCGACGGGTTCGCCTTGCACGCGGACGAGGCTCCTCTCCGGGCCGAGATGGCGGTCGGTGTCGATCTTCACCTTCACACCGCAATAGCTGAAGATCCCTTCGGTGACGACGGTCACCATATCGAGGCCATCGATCTTCGAAGACACAATGAATGGGGCAGGCTTGTAATCGGGGTACGTGGTTCCGGCGCCGATAGCCGTTACGAAGGTGTCGGAGTCCTGAAGGACCGCTCCATCCCATTCCCTCACATTGAATGGCACGACCGCCCCCTGCTCTGAAACCGTCCGGCTTAGCAAAACGTGGGGATCGACCCGCACCAGCTTCCCATCGTGATTGGCATAGCGGTCGCATGCGCCAGCCATGCCGGGACGAATGTAACACAGGACCGGGCACGCATCGCACCGGATGGTGGATGGGTGTGCCTCTTGGGGCTGGTCATCCGCGGGCGGCATTGGAGCTTTCCTTGCCTTTGGCGAGTATCGCTGCCCGGACGCGATCAGGGGTGGCGGGGATGCGAGTGATGCGAACTCCCGTTGCGTCGTGAATCGCATTCAAAATCGCAGGCGCAGTTGGGATCAGAGCCTGCTCTCCGATCCCTTTTGCGCCGAACGGTCCTTCGGGCGAAGGGTCCTCGATCAATATGGATTCGACCGGTGGCATATCGCCGATGGTCGGGATGAGGTAGTCGTGCAGGTTTTCACCCTTGCCCGGGAAGAACTCCTCCATCAGAGCCATTCCGAGGCCCTGCGCCACGCCTCCCTCGATCTGCCCCTCGACCAGCGTGGGATTGATCGCCCGGCCGACATCATGCGCCGCAGTAATTTTCAGGACGCGAACCGTGCCGAGATTCATGTTGACTTCGAGTTCGGCCATGTGTGCGCCGAAGCCGTAGACAGCATACGGATTACCCTGGCCATTTTCGTCTAGCGGCGTTGTCGGAGGATCAAAACTTTCCTCTGCCGTGATCACATAACCGAACGCGTCTAAAGGAAGCCTTGTAAGATTGATTTCCTGCAGACGGCCGTTATCGTCCACGATAACCTTGCCATCGTGGAAGGAGAGACACGCATCCGCACCGGCATTGGCGAGCCTAAGCAGCATGCCGCGCAATGACCTCCCTGCTTTTTCGGCGGCTTTGCCGGTTACAAAAGTTTGCCGGGAGGCGGAAGTCTTTCCGCAGTCGGGCGTGAGATCCGTATCGGCAGACACAAGATCCATCATGCTAAGCGGCGCGCCCAAAGCGTCGGCGCAAATCTGAGCGATAACGGTGTTCGAGCCCTGACCGATGTCGACGGCGCCTTGGTGCAACGCAATGCGTCCGTTAGGCTTCAATCCGACGCGGATGGTCGAGGGATTGGGCAGCGAGGTATTTCCGCAGCCATACCACATACCGGCAACGCCAACACCCCGGCGAAATGGATTTTGCAAGGCTGCATTCCTCGCGGCAGCTTCGGTGCAAGCCCGATGCCAATGCGGGCGTAGTGCCTCCAGACAGGCGCGGATGCCCGTGCCGCTGCCTAGCACTTGGCCTGTTACAGTGGGCTGATCGGTATTCAGTGCATTCGCTATGCGAAATTCGAGCCGGTCCATTCCCAGGCGGTCCGCAAGCATGTCATAGATCTGCTCCTGCGCGATGGAGGCTTGCGGAACCCCGAAACCACGGAAAGCGCCCGCGGGCACGAGATGGGTATGAATAGCACGCGTCAAGGCGCGATAGTGGGGGACATAATAGGGACCGGAGGCATGGACGGGGACGCGATTTGCGACGGTCGGTCCCCAGGACGCGTAAGCGCCGGTGTTGAAGTCCGCGCTGAAATCTACAGCGATAAGTTTGCCGTCACCCGTCGCGCCCGCGCGGATCCGCATCTTCGCCGGATGCCGCTTCGTCGTGGATTGCATCGACTCGGGGCGGCTGTAGACCATGCCAACGGGCCTGTTCAGAAGCCATGCTGCGAGCGCGACGAAAGACTGAACCGAAAGATCGAGCTTTGATCCAAATCCGCCGCCAACCCCAGTGGGGATGATGCGCACGTCTTCGGGGGCGATGCCAAGCAACTTCGCGATATCGTCACGATCCATGTAAGGCGATTGGGTGCAAGCCTGGATCTCGATCCGGTCACCTACCCGTCGTGCAAACCCCGCTTCTGGCTCGATATAGGCATGCTCCACAAAGCCGGTTTCGAACTCGGCTTCGACGATCGCATCGGCAGCTACGATTCCTTGGTCAACGTCGCCGAGAACAACCCTTCCACGGACGAGAACATTGCCAGGGCGATTTGCGTGGATCGCAGGCGCATCTTGCGCCAGAGCTTCTTCCATGGAAGTGACCGCACGTAAAGGCGTCCAGGTCACCGGGAAGAACTCAAGGTCCAGCGCTTCGACCGCGGCAGCATTGCCAACGATGGCTGCGACCGCTTCACCGCGGTACCGCGCCTCGCCGCGCGCAAAGATTGGCTGGTCGGCGAATGGTGGAATTACTCCATAGCGATCCTCGCCCGGAACGTCCTTTGCGGTGAAGACCTGGATGAGGCCAGGATGCGCGCGCAAATAACGATCGAAATCACCGAAGGAGAAAGCCGCGCGAGGATGGGGGGATCTCACGGCCCGCAGCATCAAAACATCCGCGGGCCATCCATCGGCTCCGAAAATTTCCGCTCCCGAAACCTTCTTTTTGCCGTCGAGCCTTTCGATCCGCGCGCCGACTGCCTTACCTGCTTCCGGTAGCGCGCTCGTGCAGGTGCTCCCCGCGGCGTCCATGACCGCCGCAATGATCTTTCGGTATCCCGTGCAGCGGCAAAGCACGCCCGCCAGCGCATCCTTCACTTCCGCCTCGGACGGATTTTGGCTTTTAACGACAAGGGCAGTCGCGGCGATAAGCATGCCTGGGGTGCAGATCCCGCATTGTGCCGCGCCATGCCTCAGAAACACGGCCTGCAACCTTTTAGTGATGGCGGAAGATTCGGTCAGCCCCTCGATTGTCATGATAGAGCGCCCGCAGGCTTGACCGGCGGACATCAGACAAGCGCAAACGATCTCTCCATCAGCGAGGATCGAGCAGGCTCCGCAATCGCCCGCGTCGCAACCAGTCTTCGTCCCTTGCAATTGGCAGGTCTCGCGCAGGAACTTGCTCAACCGCATCGCCGGGTGAGCCTGGGCACGGATCATTGCTCCGTTCAAAGTGAAGCTGATCTCTTCGCAGTAAGGAAGGTCCGAGCCGTCAGCCATCGGCGTTCCTACAGACACAAGCCTCGATGGTGTTCCGTATTAATTGCAGCGCGGCTTCAAAACGGTAGTCTGCGGTCCCGCGTACATCGTTGATGGGCGAAAGATCCGTCAGATGATCCGGCCGCACCAAGGCGCCGAGGCCGGGGCGCGCATCTGCCCCTATTAGCGCCCTCTCCAAAGCAAGGAGCCTGCAAGCAATAGCGGAACATGCACCTACGGCCACGCGCGCATCCGCGACCTTGCCGTTTTCGCCAACCGCGATGCAAGCCGCAGCCATAACAATGGAGATGACGAGATAGCGGCGTGCTCCGAGTTTGAGAAATTTCGAAGGTGCCCGTTCGATGGTCCGCGGAACGATAATCGCGGTCAGAAGTTCTCCCGGGCTAAGGCTGGTACGGCGGTTGCCCTGGATGAACGAGGACAAAGGTTCGCGCCGCTTCGTTCCTGCGGCCGCGATTTCAACCTCAGCATCCAAAATCAGGAGCGGAGGAACGCCATCGGCGGCAGGCGACGCATTGCACAAATTACCCCCGATCGTTCCCGCATTCTGGATCTGGATTGAACCGACCTCGCTTGCAGCCTCTTGAAGAGCACGGAAACAAGACGGCAAAGCTGCTCTCGCGATGGCGCTCCATCTTGTGCCGGCACCGATGCGGATTTCGGATGGGGTTACTTCGATGCCGGCGATCTCCGGAATTGCCGATACGTCCAGGACTTTACTGGGCATTGGCCGGTCCACCAGAGCGGGATAAAAATCGGTCCCTCCCGACAATATCTTTCTCTCGCCTTCGGCAAGAACTTCAAGGGCCTCGGAAACCGTCCGCGCTCGGAAATACATTCGCCATTCCATCGCGGCAACCAAGACACGCGATCAAGTGTTGGTGTACAAACAATGCTCATCTGAACGGCTCAGCTTGTCAAGACGCAATCGGCGGCCCAATTCTCTCGGGCGAAAAATGACACGATTTCAGTCGCGGAGCTGTTAGCGTACAAATATTGCTTGCCCGGAATACCGCTGGCTTCATATTGGCGGGAACCTCGATGCTTCATTTCCAAGCACCATGAAAGGGCGCTCATGCCGAAGCCGGCCCCGAAGCGCGCTGCCGCCACTGAAGGCTTCGGCTATGTACTGGATGAGCAGGCGGGCTTCATCCTGCGGCAGGTCCATCAACGGCATGCCTTGATTTTCGCAAACCACATTGGTCAGGACATCACGCCTACGCAGTGGGCGGCGATGGCAAAGCTTGCGGAAGCAGGACCCTGTTCGCAAAACCTGTTGGGCAGGCTGACCGCAATGGATGCGGCGACGATTAAAGGCGTGGTCGATCGCCTCGTGCGCCGCGGGCTCGCAAGCACCAACCCCGATCCCTCGAACCGGCGCAGAGTGCTCGTGGAGCTTACGCTTGCTGGCCGAGAGCTCGCGCAAGAACTTGCCCCGTTGGCGATGAAAATAACCGAGGAGACGCTGGCTCCGCTTTCTGGGCAGGAGCGTGAGACGCTTCTCAGGCTTCTCAAAAGGATGAGATAGCTCTCCCATCCGGCACAACCACGCCGCAGCCCTACGGGAAGCCGAGTGCCTTTCTGACGTCAGCAGCCGTCCATCCGCCTTCCCTTAGACTCTTCAGGCTCCGCGACTGCCTCGATTTTGAGAGTTTCTGACCGTCGGGGTCACGAAGCAGCCGGTGGTGGCAATAAACTGGTGGGGGAAGCCCCAGAAGCCTTTGCAGCAAAACATGCAGGTCCGTCGCATGGAACAGGTCCATGCCGCGGGTGACATGCGTCACGCCTTGCACTGCATCGTCCGCGGTTACGCTGAGATGATAGCTTGTGGGAACTTCCTTTCGAAGGAGAACCGCGTCGCCCCAGCGTGCCGGATCGGCCTGTCTTTCGGTTTCATCGGCCCATAACGCCTCAGTGCCGGAAGCGGCTGCTTCACGCATCGTCAAGGGACCCGCTTTCTGGATCGCCAAATCCATTTTCAGCCGCCATTGCGCCTGTTCCCCCTGTCCTATCCGCTCGGCTGCCTCATCTTTGGATAGGCACCGGCAGGTGGCTGTATAAATTGGCGCTCCATCGGGATCCTGGGCTATCGCTACTGCAGCAGCGCTGCGCCGAGAGCAAAAGCAGGGGTAGATAAGATCGCGGTCCCTTAGCGTCTCGGAAACCGCCGCATAAGCACCCATTCGCGACGACTGCCGCAGGACAGGCTCTTCCCAGTGAAGGCCGAGCCAGGAAAGATCCTCCAGAATGCCGGCCTCGAATTCGGGCTTGCTCCGTAACGGGTCGATATCCTCGATGCGAAGCAGAAAAACGCCACTGGCGGCATCTGCGGCTCGGGCAGTGCACAGTGCCGAGAAAGCGTGGCCCAGATGAAGCCGGCCATTCGGGCTCGGTGCGAACCGGAAGACGGGGCGGGACATCAGCGCTTCGAGGGATCTTGCCAAGGCATGGAGCAAAGATAGATATGATTGAGGCCGGTCCAAGAAAGTAGGCGCCGGCCCTGATGCGTTTCTTTAAAGCGGGCGAATGAACCTGCCTGCTCTCGCCAAATCGCCCGATTTACAGAATTTGCGGCGAGGGATAGGGTGCAGGCGCTGGTCCCGTAGCTCAACAGGATAGAGCACCTGCCTTCTAAGCAGGGGGTTGGGGGTTCGAGCCCCTCCGGGATCGCCAGTATCTTCAAGTGCTTATAAGAAATGAAGAAGCCAAGACTAACGCTTTGGGTTCCATATGGGTTCCAACATTGATCGATCTGAGCAAGTTCCCCACGAAAAATCACTCTCAGAAATGTTCGAGTTTGGAAGGAATCGGGTCGGCAAGGTCACCGCTTTCTGACGAAAACGTCGGACGAAGCCCACGCTCTTAAACAAAAGATCGATCGAAGAGTGTTTAATTTTTTCTCAAATCCGAGCGAAGGTAGCCCAAAGACTTTTATAGAGGTCAGAGACCAGCAGGTAAATGAATCTATAAAGCAGTACGTTGCGGACGCCTACCAAACAGTTTTGTCCATTTTGCGTGATCACCAGGACCTAAAGCAATACCTCGGCGAAGAGATCGAGAACGACTTAAATTTGATCGCTTCAAAGTATTTCCGAAACCCATTGGGGAGAAAAAGCAATAGACCTAAGGGATCGATAGATAAGCGCGTAAAGCGAGCTATAAATGATCTAATTGCAAGAGACGACGCTAGCCCTAGAAAACTCACTTCTGCAATTATTCGCCGCCTAAGATCAGAACATCATGAACTCTTTAAGAGAAAGACTGATGATGCAATTAATATTGCGATCAGGCGCGTGAGAAAGGAACGAGCGTCACGAGGCGGAATTAGGGCTACGGCGGTTATCTCGATAGGGGTTGTCAAGGGTACCTGCAGGAAATGCGATAACGTTTGCGAAATCCCTATGGACTATGGAGCATACGAATATCTTCTGTTTGGCTACCGCTGCGGAGTTTGTGGAGAAAGATTGACGATTCGTCTTCCAGCATACCTGTGCGGAGAATAGAAGAACATTTTTGAACCGAGTTTTTGTCTCCTTCCAAAAAAATGCATTTCGTGGCAAGCGTCAATCAAGTGCAATCTGAACCGCAGGTTCTCAGGGAAACGCAATTTTATACAGTTGATGAGGTAGCAAAGCTATTTAGGATCAGCAAGCCCACTGTTTACAGGGAGGTTCGCAGAAGGCGACTGCCACCCGTTTTGAAATTGTCGGCCGGCAGATCTGGCTTCGCGCGAGAAGAAATCGAGAAAATCATAAGGGCGAGGTCCGGAGCATAATTTTCCAGGCTTTTAAGACGGCGAGCACGCCCTCAGCATAGTCCTTCAACTGTCTTGCTCGGTGTGTGTAAAACTTGACACTCTAAGCTGGGGAAAACTGGCCAATCAGCGTTGCAAGGGCGTCCCCTTCAGCTCGACTCTGACTTGGACTGCAGCTAGGGGCGCTGACTCAAACAGACTGGTTGGTTCGTCTCGCTAAGCACTACGCATTATTGGCGCCTTACTTGCGGCGTTGGTCTGCAAAGCGCGCTGAAATCACTCAACCGCAACAGTAAAGCTAACCCGATCCGGCTGGCACTTATCAACCCGAAAATGGCCGTGTGCGTTCAAGAATGCTTTTTTTGGAGCACGGTATGCCGGGCAATATTTCACGACAGCCACTACCGGTTCGGCCCGATACATTTATGCACCTGATACCATCGAAGCCCTCTTGTACAAACGATCCAAAGCAAGGCCTGTTTCCAAGGCAAGCCAAGCACGCAATTCGCTATCGCCTGATACAAATGAACCGCCCCCACTCAGTAGATTGGCTGGTCTTTGACCTTGATAGGCCCGGCGCTGAGCTGATTTGCTACGACGAAAATGTCCCTGCACCTAACATTATCGTGGTCAATCCTGCCAACCTCCACTCTCATATCTTCTTTCGCCTCGCAGTCCCCGTCTTACAATTTCATGCGTCGCGCCGGAAACCGATAAAATATCTCGCTGTCATCGAGCTCGGTCTTCTTAATCTTCTTGGGCCTGATCCGGCCTATGCGAATTACCTCGCCAAAAACCCCCTCCACCCTTCTTGGTATGCAAGATGGATGCGTGAAGAGCCTTATGAACTTGGCGAGTTGGATGATTGGCTCTTCTCCTGGCAAAAAGGTCAGGTGCCGGCCGTACCTAAAGTTGCGGCAGGCCTTGGCCGCAACACAACAATGTCTGATCTTGCTGCCTCCAGTTGGTCCCACAGTTTGGACATAATAGGCCGGTGGACGTGCAGCTCCGGCTCATCGATGATCAAGACCGAATCTTCCGCGGCGACTAGCGCTTGACCGATCATGTAGAAGATCGAACGTTCGCCGTCGCTCATTTGACTTGCGGGGTATTTGGCGTCGTCTCCCAAAATCGATACCTCGATGTTGTCTCCCGTGACTTGTAGCTCACGATGCGGAAGTAGCCTTTGCCAGATTTCGGCAAGTCGCTCCAACTTGGTGGAAATAGCCTCCGCAAGGCCGCCCGCTCGCCTTTCCCGATGCGTCACAAGTGACCTATTGGACTGCTCGGCGAATAACGCCTGCACCAGGAAATCAAAGTCCGTAAGCAATGCAACAGCGCTGTTATTTTGCCAGCGATTCCCAGCTCGATGACCGATTTGAGCGTTTTCGCCGGGTGCCCCAATCGCAGCCCAGTTAGCGCGCTGCGTTCACTAATCTTAGCCACGCTGGGGTTCAAACTGAAAGCCCGATGAGCGGAGATTCGGTGAACCGATGCGCCGAGTCTTTCCTCAATGAGTACGGCCAGTCGGGTCTTGCCGCCACCATTTGCCCCGACGAAGATGAGCGCAGAACCAGCGCTCACGGACACGCGGTACGACCCTGAAGGACCTGGGATCTCGAATGGGAAAGACATCCGGGCGTCAGAAGCCTGAGGGACTTCGGCTTGTGAAGCCATCGGTTGCTTTTTTGAATGATGTCAAAGGAAACGCGCGGGTACGATGCAAATGTGACCGTAGCGCGACAATGAATAAACTTATTCGCACCGGCGCTGCTTAGTGGCTATAGAATTTGAACTCATCGCTTCCGCTGAGTGAGGAGGTACGGTCGTCGCTGCGCGAGGATACTCGTATTGGACCACCAACCTTAATATGTCCGCTACCTCTGCAAAGCCGAAATTGAAGGCGAATGCTTTAACGAACCATCTCAGATGGGACCTCTATACTGCACCTGTCCGTCGTCAGATAATTCGAGACATGGTGTGCTATTTCGGTTTGGAGGCTCTGGCTCATCGTTGGTTTAAGTTTAGGCGGCGCGTCTTTGGTGCTGCAAGCGTCGTTTTTGGATGGTCTGCCGT
>JBAUNL010000532.1:0-2920 GCA_049579205.1 Rhodomicrobium sp.
CTAGGACAAGAGTACGCAAAGCAGCCTCCTTGTTCTTGATCTTGGGGCTTTTGCCCGTGACAATGTCAAGAATTGAGCTGAGAAACTGGTTCCATTGCTGTCTTCCTGCCCGGCATCAAAGCGTTTCCGAGCGGACAGTCTACAGGGACTATCAACGCGCCGCAGGGAAACAGCCGAAGCCAAAGGCACCTGCCAAAAACAAAGTCTACGCGCAACTCGTAAGCGCGTGGCAAAGGCAGACAGAGAAACACGTGAGCCATTCCGCTTTCTGCGGCGTGAGGTCCAATACCTCTGGCACTAGCGATAGCGACAGCCAGGTCGTCAGCTTACTGTCGAAATGGCCTTCAATCGCCTGCGCCGGGCGCCCAAAACCACGATCAAGTAAGCTGTTTGCAGCTGCCAGGCGCACAGCTTCACTCTCTGCCTCTGGCACAGATCAATGAGCTGCTGCACGGCTATCGTGGCATATGACCGGCACTCGGCCTTGATGTCGGCAATCGCGGTCCGCCGCACATCTCGCCGCTCTTCAGGCGTCAGCAGATCTCTTCACCGGACTAAGGGTGGCTGGCACAAGTGCGCTCCTTGCGGCCATGCTATCCGAATGGATCACTGGGTCGCGGCTTGGCAAGCTCATCCTCGAGTCGGGCGAAATGCGTGAGACAGAACTGCTTTGGGGGACTGTGCCCATGGCTCCATAGCCCACCGGCCGCCGCGAGCGATCGGTGAGCGCCAGCACCCAGATGGGTGATGGGGGTTTTCGCTGCGATCTCCCGGTCCCCAGACCGAGCCGGTTATAAGCGAAGAAGAGCTGCCGCTGTTTGAGGACTTATGGAACGAGGCGTTGGAAGTTTGCGAGAGCCTGAACCGTGCCTATCGCTTTAAGTATGTAGCGGCACGGCTAGCCGCCATGGGCGCTATCATTGAACTCCTGCAGCGAGGGCGCGAGGCCATAGCCATATTCTATAGGCTGCGCAAGCGATGCTGCCGCCAAAAGTACGCTACTCGCGAGCGACAGGGCTAGGGCTATTCCGAGCTTCTTCATGGTGAGACTCCCATATTGTGCGCCGCATCATGCCCCGCCGACAGCTCCTGCGAGTATCCGTTCCGTAAACAAAGATCGATTGCTGCTGCGCTTGAACGGAGGCCAGACCAGGGTTTTTGCACAAAAAAAGCCCCGATCCGGTTTCCCGGCTGCGGCTTTCCTCATTGGCTGGCCTGCTTTATCGATAGTTGCGGGGAAGCAAACGGCCGTCCCTGCCGTTCCCAGTCTCTTCATTGGCAGGCTTCGCGGCTGGCAGCCGGTGCCGCCTCGGGCTCTGGCTCATCGACATCCGCATGAGACTGCATGGATTGGATTAGGTCCTCTTTGATGTCCTCTGGCGAGACGGTTTTTTCGGCGATTTCCCGCAGAGCTAAAACGGAGCTCTTGTCGTTATCCCGATTGATGGTGATCCGCGCACCGGAAGCAACCGCGCGTGCCCGGTGTGCAGCAAGCAGCACAAGCTCGAAGCGGTTCGAGACCTTGGCCACGCAATCTTCGGAGCCTATGAAGCCGCCAGTAACGACAATGCGTTTCTGCATGGTTTCTCAAGCGACCTAGGGGAAAGTCGGCAGAGTGGAAGGAAACAGTTCCGGGACCAGCTTTGGAAGGCTGAGCAAATACTGAACGTAGCTGCTCTTCTCGCAGCGGGCTGCGGCCGCGAAATAGTGATCGAGCGAGCCGGAGCGCAATTTCCTCTGGGCAGCAAATCTTCAGGCCCTGACGGTGCTCCAAGACCTGTACGAATTGGCTCGCCTCCAGGAGCGCTCATGTGTCAAGCCGTTGCGAGATGTGCCGTATGGAATGCGAGTTGCGCTTTGTGCTTATTGGGCCACCACGAGTCACCGGCATCGAGGCTCGCGTAACGGCAGGGCGATCTCCCATGTGGTCATGGGCGTGAAGGCCATTGCACAGCATGCGGCGAGTGCCGCCAACTTGTTGTTGGCTCGCATTGTATTCCTCTTAGCTCGGACTCTCCATTGCTCCCAAGACATTGGACTGTCCCAATAGCCAATCAAGCCTATGAGCCGAGGCAAGAGGCTCTCTTTACGCCGTTTTCCTCGCCTTTCATTTGGGCGGCTCCGGCCTCGGCTTGGTAGACAGCGGACATCAACTTAAAACTCAAATTGGCGGAACATGCGCGCGGGTGTGGCGTTGGGCCCCTCATATGCCGAGAGGATCCCATGCCGAGACAGCAGGAAATGCAGCGCTGGAACGCGACCCCCTCACAATTTCCAATCGCTGGACTTATGCGCACTCAGAACATCGCTGTTCAAAATGCAACCCGGATGACGGATCAGGTCAGTCACTATGCGACGACGATGAACAGAGCGTGGTTCAACCTTTGGAGCACGATGCTGACAGACTTCGCCGCGCTGCCAATGCGCTTCACCAGCGCGCAGATAGACTTTATCGGTGATGTTCTCAAAGGCTTCGAAGACACCAGCCAAGGCCTGGGTGGCCTGACGCGCCAAGTTGAACAAGCAGCCGAGAGCGCATGGCAGGAAACAGCCCAGCAGGCCCGGCGGACGGTTACTCAGATGAGCCAAGCAGCTGATCAGGCCGGAACAACACAGCGCGCAAGCGAGCCAAGACGGCAACGAAACCAGCGCAGTCAGCAGCAAGCGGGCAAGAAAGAAAGCCAAGCCCACTAATTAGGCTTCGTCTTCCTCCGGCATCTCGACCACGCTCATAACGTTCGTTCGGCCGAGGAGCCAATCAAGGCTCACATCGAGCTCGTCAGCCATTTGGCACACCCGATAGAGATCAAGAATGCGTAATCCCGAGCGTTCGAAGCTGATCACCCGGCGGCCTCCAAAGCCGATGCTACGGAAAAGCTGTGCTTTAGTTATATCCCGGGCCCCGCAGGCTTCGTTAAGC
>JBAUNL010000533.1:0-3121 GCA_049579205.1 Rhodomicrobium sp.
CGAACGTGGTCCTTAGAAATTGTGTGAATTCGCTGGCGCTCATTTCGCCCGAAGCCATCGCAAAGTCGCCATGCTTGCGCTTGCCCCGGCCCGAGACATTGTGGGCAATAGCGACGTTGTAGGGCGGGTCGGTAAAAACCAGCTGAGCCTTTTTACTGCCGAGCAGGCGCTTATAGCTTTCTTTATCCAACGCGTCGCTGCAGAAGAGGTAATGATCCCCAATGCGCCAGAGATCGCCGGGCTGTGAGATGGCGGGCCTCGTCCAGTCGATCTCGGGGACCACGTCCGCTTCGTCCGGTGCCTCTTTGCCGAGCTCACCAATGAGAAGATCCATTTCGGCGGTCTCAAAGCCTGTAATGGCGACATCGAAGTTCAGCTCGACAGACAGTTCCTGAAGCTCGAGCGCCAGGAGCTTGCGGTCCCAGCCCGCGAGTTCGGCGAGCCTGTTGTCGGCAATCACATAGGCCCGGATCTGTGCTGGCGTCAGATGGCCGGCGCGCACCGTAGGAATGTCACTCATGCCGAGCAGCTTTGCGGCCTCGACCCGGCCATGGCCAGCGATGATGCCATCGGAGCCGTCGATCAAGACCGGATTGATAAAGCCGAATTCCTTGATACTGGCCGCCATCTGTCTGATTTGTTTCGGCGTGTGGGTGCGTGGATTGCGGTCACGGCGCTTAAGTTGGGTCGGATCTTTATAGGAGACTTTGAGGGATAACATGGCCCAAAGCTATTCGGATTGCTAAATCTTAACGCCATACAACTGCTCACTGAATGGAGCGCCATCAAGATATTCGGACGCGAGCGTCATCACGGTAACCCTCCCAAGCAGCCCGGGAACCTGCTCACTTCACCAAGAAACGGCACCCTATGGGCAATGCAGCATTCAGGGGGGGCTGCAGGCGATAACGTTGGGGTTGGCAACTTTCCCTGTATTTGCCGGTGCTTTTCCGTGTTATTGCAATCGCCTTCCCTGTTATTTTCTGTGAGCGGAAAAGCGAAAAATGCCCGGAAAATCGGCTCCGGCGAGACCTAAGCCGCGACTTTTAATCCGGAAATCGAATTTTCCCTGTATTTTGCCCTGTTTTTTTTCGCAGAGACGGGTTCGCCGTGGACTGCGCCGTCAGCCACGCAGTCCCGGTTCCGTTCTTCTCTCAGGGCACAGTGTCCGGCCCGAAGAGATGAATTGCGATCGCCCTAATAGGCCTTGCCGTGTGCTAAAGGATTTAGGACGCGGCGCATGCCTATGAACAGGGCGTCTGCCACCGTTGCCTCGCAGTCGAGGAGCTGTTTTCCAAGCCGGTGCGGAGCAGCTTCAAGATTTGATCCTGCCGATTGAGGAGCGAGTCTCCATCACGCTGCTAAGCCCGGACTATCAAAACGAAACCTCGTCACTCAAGTCAGCTTTAGATCCGCTAAGCGGCCTGAAGGCTTCAGGTTCGGCAACATTAACCCGGTGCGGAATTCGATGCCTCTGCAGGAGTCGAGGGCGCGGCCGATTAACCAAGTAAGCCGAAATTTGCGACGGAGCTCAACCTAACGTTTAAAAGAGGTGCCCTCCGGTGATGGACATTTGCGGGAGCTATTTAATGCAAAGCTGTGGCTGGTAATTCCTAAGGTTGCCTGGGGTCCCTTAAGCTATCGGCGATCATCGGACTTTCATGCGGTTGGCTTGCGGCGACAGCTTTTGCATAAGGCATCGCGATGAGTTTGTATCTGACTGAGATCCAGAGCGCGCTGAAGTCTGCTGCAAGTGCTTCCGACGGTCCATTGGACAGGCGTCTCAAGCGCTGGCCTTCGGTGCCAAGCTTTTCGCATTGGACCATATCAGCGCGTATAGCTGCTGTTGTCCTGACATTGGCAGTGCCGCTCAACCTTGTCATTGCCGGCGCCGTTTGGCATTTGTCGAAAGCTGCAAACGAGACCCAGCGGACGAGCTTGCTGTATACCGCTCACTCGGTCGCGGCTGCGGTCGACGCCAAGCTTGGCGAGTATATGGCGCTCGGGCAGGCTCTGGCCCGTTCGCCGGCGCTCCTTCAGGATGACTTTGCCGCTTTCGAGGCCGAGGCGCGGCGCGCCTTCGCGTCCATGCCGGACGCACAGATCATGGTCGCGGACCTCGAAGGCCGGCAGCTCATTAACACTGCGAAACAGCCTGGGCAGCGCCTCCCCTCCCGCGATCCAGCCGGCCTCGCAGCACAGAAGGGTGCGTTCGAAACAGGCTCGCCCCTCATAGCCGATGTCCACATAGGCAACGTGTCTCAGGACTGGATCATCAACATTGAGGTGCCAATCTTCAAAAGCGGGCAACCCTTCCGGGCGCTCGCCGTGGCTATCAAAACGCAATCCTTCTATCGCCTGCTCAATGCTCAGCATATGCCCGAGGACTGGCTCGCCTGTATTACAGACCACCAAGGCCGCTTCATTGTCCGGGTGCCCGGTTACGAACGAAGCATCGGGAAGCTTGCGGCGGAGGGCTTCCGCAAAGTGAAGGATCAGGAAGGCATATTTGAGTTCCTCTCGTTCGACGGAGACCCGATCGTGACTGCCAACGCGCACTCTGCGATGAGTGGATGGCCGGTCGCAATAGCCGTAAAAAAGGCCGCATTGCAAGCGGCAGCTTGGAGCACAATCCGTTGGGCAGCCATCGTCGCGGGAAGCCTGTCACTCCTGAGCCTGCTTTTTGCTGGGCTCATATCCCGCCGTATCACCGGCCCAATTGCGGTGCTTAGGCAAAACGCTGGTGCACTCCTGACCGGCCCTGGGCTGGTGAAGCCGCCACAGGGTCCGCCCGAGGTAAGCGACCTTTGGGAAGCAATGAAGCAGTCTGCGGACAGCCGAGATCGCAGTGATCGGGCCCTCCGTGAAAGTGAAGAGCGGCTTCGCCTGGCAAATGAGGCTGCAGATATCGGCACCTTTACCGTCGATGTAAAAGCCGGCCGTGCCGATTATTCGCCGGAGCTAGCTGCCATGGTTGGAGTGCCAGAGGTAAGAACAGTTAGCATCGAGGATGCTTTCGCGCGCATTCATCGGGACGACGTTGCCAGCGCCCGGCTAAAATTTGCGGCGGCTCTCAGCGGGGCAGGCCGTGGGCAGATAAAGGGGGATTTCCGCTTCGTGC
>JBAUNL010000534.1:0-3485 GCA_049579205.1 Rhodomicrobium sp.
GGGAAGCGGCGCGTTCGGGCGTTTCGAGGTGACTAAGGACGTCAGCAAATATACCAAGGCCGCGTTGTTCCAGCCGGGCACCAAGACGGACATGCTGGCCCGTTTTTCAACAGTCGCCGGCGAGCGCGGCAGCCCCGATACGTGGCGCGACCCGCGGGGTTTCGCGTTGAAGTTCTACACCAGTCTAGGCAACTACGACATGGTCGGGAACAACACGCCGGTGTTCTTCATGCGCGACCCGATGAAATTCCAGCATTTCATCCGCTCCCAGAAGCGCCGTGCGGACACCAATATGCGCGACCATGACATGCAATGGGACTTCTGGACACTGTCCCCAGAGTCGGCTCACCAGGTGACCTGGCTGATGGGCGACCGCGGCATTCCCAAGTCTTGGCGGCATATGAACGGCTATTCCAGCCACACCTACATGTGGGTCAACGCCAAAGGTCACAAGTTTTGGGTGAAGTACCATTTCAAGACCGATCAGGGGATCGACTTCCTTACCCAGGCGGAGGCAGACCGGCTGGCCGGCCTTGACGGCGACTACCACGCGCGCGACCTCCTTGAAGCAATCAAGCGCAAGGATCATCCGAGTTGGACTCTCAAAGTCCAGATCATGCCGTTCGACGAGGCCAAGACCTATCGCTTCAACCCGTTCGACCTGACCAAGGTTTGGCCGCACTCAGACTATCCGCTGATCGAGGTCGGCCGGATGACGCTGGACCGCAATTTCACCGACCACCACACCGAGATCGAGCAGGCGGCCTTCGAGGTCAATAACCTCGTCCCGGGCATCGGTCCCAGTCCGGATAAAATGTTGCTGGCCCGGATTTTTTCCTATGCCGACGCGCACCGCGCCCGCATCGGCGTGAATTACAAGCAGATCCCGGTCAATCAACCCAAGGTGCCTGTGCATAGCTACAGTAAGGACGGATTGATGCGAGTCCAGAATGTGTCCGATCCGGTGTACGCGCCGAACTCCAAAGGCGGACCAAAGGCCGATCCCGCACGATATCCCCAGGTCGAGGTGTGGGAGGCCAGCGGAGAGTTTGTCCATGCCGCTTACACGAAGCGAAAGGACGACGATGACTTTGGTCAGGCCGGCACGCTGGTGCGCAAGGTCATGGACAACGCCCAACGCGACCGGCTGGTTTCCAACGTCGTGGGCCACCTCCTGGACGGAGTGACCGAGCCCGTATTGGCGCGCGCTTTCGAGTATTGGCGGAACATCGACCAAGCGGTCGGCGACCGTATCGCCAAGGGCGTCAAAGGAGAACGGATTGCCGCGGAATAGCTGGTCTGTCACCATATCAACCGGCGGATCGATCGTCGAGGCAGGGGTCACCTGTTTGCTAAAACGCCCCGGATCAACGTCCGGGGCGTGTGATTTGGTGGGCCCGGCGAGGGCATCGGCTTGGAGATCCTCTCGTGAGCTGGTCACAGCGAGCGAAGCGAAGAGAGTCGGACCGAATCTCGGCGGCTACAAGGCCGGAAGTACGGTTGTGGGCAGATGCGCACTGGCGGGGCTTGCCTCCGCGTATTCAATGGCGGGCAGGCGAGGTCATTTGAAACCAGCCGCTTTACCTACCTAATAGCGAAGCTGGAAATGCTGATGCTCCGGAAGGGCAGCTTCGGACTTCCCACCAATTATTAAGCGCATTTTGGCTTTCGAAGACTGCGCGCGTCAAGGCAACCTTTAGGGAATTTCCGCTTCGCCGCAAGTAGTGATTGGCAGCTCGTCTATCCCGCCGGATAGCAATTTCCGCTCTCCACCCTCTTCGACGTTGTGATGTGATTTCAGTTGCTTCCTCTACCGGGGGGATAAGCGGCTGTTAGTTCTTAGGCGGTCGAAGACCGAGGTCGAATTCGTTTACTTCCCTATAAAAGGGGTAGCAGTCCTGTGAGCGACCCGAGACATAGGTAACAGAACGTACCGAACACATGGGTAACACTTTTCGCTTTTGGGCGGGGGGTGTTGATGCCGTGGAAAGAGTGTTAGAACGCATTTGCGCCGGTGATGTCATTGCGTCATCAATAGCTTCTCGGCAGATTAGGGGCGCCGCATTGACCGTTGTCGCCGTGATTGAGGTCGGTATATTTGTCGAGGGGCCGCCCCTCATCTTATAAGGAAGTCCTCCTTCGTCTTCCCCTTCGCCAACAGCGGCTTCATCCAGCGAGGAGCCGGTCCCCTTCCGCTCCACTCCTCCCCTTTTGGCCCCCTGTATTTCGGTGGTTGAGGGCCTCTGGCGTGCATAGTCTCGCGCTTCCTTCGCCCACCTCCGGATAGCCCGACTAGCTCCACGACGGATATACCGAAGGCCTTGGCATTCTCCTGGAGTTTCGCCCGAAGGTTTTCGACCTCTTTTGCCTTGCGCGACTCCACTTCACCATCGAGGTCTTTCCTAATCTTCAGGAGCTTCTCGAACGAATAAGACGAGAGGTTTAAGGGCAGCGGCCTATCTTTGGTTTGAGGTTGTGCGGCTCTGGCCATTTTCTGTTTTCCTTGGTAGCAGTTGAGTAGCAGTATGCATCACTGCTCGACGTACAGCTTTCATGCTAATCAGAAATAGCCCTGCTAAGTCAACGAGATAATTGTTTGTATGAGTTCCCAAGCGGCTCAAGAGCGGGATGTAGAACGATTTGGTTAACCGTATCTTAGCGGCGAGGACCGCCAGTACATTATGTTATTGAACTTCCACTGTTCTCAACTGATTTGTGTGAGCCGAGCAATGGGGGAATTTGCGCGAGTTTTTTCAGGAGAAAATTTACTAATTGAAGCTCCCCCCACCCGGGTCCAAATGAAGCCTCTTCATTTCCCCTTATACCCGACGCGACTACATGGTTCGCCACAGGCGGAATAAGCACGGGAAGTCGCGGGTAGGGGTTCGAAGCCGTGGCTGCAGAGGGCTGCCTTTTGCGCGAGCGGCATCTGGAATAATCAGTTCAATATCGCTTGTGTAGCGGGCATAGCCGCGTTCCTGGACGGCAAAACCGCGAAGGCCAGATGCGTTTAGCGCCTCCATGGCTCTCTGAAGCGCCTCCATAAGGCGTATGGTGCCGCCGACTTCCCTTATCTATCTCGCGGCACGGCGCCACTGCCCGGCTGATTTCGTGCCCATGATCTAAGTGGGTTGAGAGAATGAAAAAGCCGCGCTTCTAATGCGCGGCTTTGATTCGGGGCATATCATATCAATGCCGTAATAACGCAACACGCCGCGATTTATTCCCGAAGGGATGTCTTTCTCCTGCGAAAATTACCAAGCATGAATGCGTCTACGCGGCGACGCGCCCAGTGAATCCGATATTGCTGTTGGAACTGTCGAAAGAAGAGCTGAGGGCCAAGAGCCGACGCAACTGCGCCGTGAGATAATTCCTATTAAGCCACTTCGGTTTCGTCAGCTTCTCCGATTGAACATTTAAGTTTGGTCACCTTTCATCGCATCCTCAACAAAGGACGGATGCACGTTTCGGAACCTGCCTTTGCT
>JBAUNL010000535.1:0-2921 GCA_049579205.1 Rhodomicrobium sp.
TGCGATCGCTGTATTGCCGCTCGGACGGCGTGCGTTGTCGTGGCGCTGCCGTGAAGTTTCTGTCCCATAACCGCTCCCGAAGTTTGGGGTCAGTTAGACTGATTCCATCACACAGCGGGACTAAACAGCTAGGCCTTAGAGGCGGCTTGGGACCAATGAGCTTACCCTTGTTCCAGGGTAAGGGACGCAACTGCGTCTTCGAAGGCGCATCAAAATTGTTTTCCATCTTCTGTCTCCTTTGTTGAGAGACAGACTAGGTTGCGCTTGATTATCGGCTTTAACGACGGGTTTTGACGAAGAGCGGAACTGTGCGTGGTGAGGGGCGACGTTTCAGGCCGAAACCGGCAATTCGCGACGGTATAGGGCACGTCCGCTCATGCAAGGTAGAGCCGACCTGGTGTGGAAAACAGCGTTCAGTTCCCTTCGAAAAGCACGGGATAGAATTTACGAACGGCAATGCACCGGGCGTGCGGCTGCGGCGCACCAAATAAAAAAGAGCTGCTGCTGGCTTGAGGAAGTCGCTTCAGATTCGTTGCGTAAGCTTAACACTACGTGCGACACCGGGCTGCCGGGTGATGTAACCACGCCTTTCAAGCTTCACCAAACCTCTGCGGGCTGCCGTTATCGAGTACCCCATAGCTACGGCCATGTCGGCCAAGCTCGGAGACTTTCCGCTCTTCTCAATTTCGTTCCGGATGAAGTCGAGCAGCTTCCTGTGAGTTGGGGATAGCATTTCAATCAAGGTCCGAAAGCGGGCCACGATCTGTTTTAGTCCCAGGCCCTTAAATTCCACCTATGGTATCCCCTAAGTTTATGCGCGTTAAGCTTGAACTTAGTAGTATGGAGGATAAGAAATTTGCTTCTTCCCGTCGTTGCTTCGGACAGCGATCGCAAGTGGCTAAACTGCAACAACCCAAGCAAATCAGCCTCTTCTACCTATGATTGGTGTAGGTCTGCCGGTGGGGGGCCTAGAAACGAAGCTGGGTGATAATTGGCACACTATCAAAGGGGCTTTCTCGATGATCCGGCGTATTCTTTTAGCTTCGGTGAGTGTTGTTGGGCTGACGGCTGCGGCCAGCGCGGCGGATATGTATGTGCCAGGGCCAGCGGCCGGGCCTGGCGGGTATAAAGACGCGCCATGGGCTCCAACCTGGGCAGGCTTTTACGCTGGTGTGAATGGCGGATACGGCTGGGACGCTGATGTTCACAATATTGAGATCAGCACCAGCCCCCTCGTGCTCGGCGGATATCCCGCGACTACAAAGGGCACTGATGCTGAAGGCGGTTTTGGCGGCGGCCAGATCGGCTACAACTGGCAGGGTGTATGGCACCCGCATCTGGTTATCGGCGTCGAGGCCGACATTGAAGGCTCGGGCATTGAAGATAGCTTTAACAACCGCGTCATCAACGGATTCGGTGACGCGTTGAGCGCCAAGAAGTCGCTCGATTGGTTTTCGACAATTCGCGCCCGCCTCGGCTATTCCTTTGGCAATGTCCTTGTCTATGGAACGGGCGGTTTTGCCTTTGGAGGTGTTAAAAATCAGTTGATCGATGTACTTACCATTCCGCCCACCGGTACTGTTACCCTACAAAAAGATGCCACGGCAACAGGTTACGTGGTTGGCGGTGGCGTCGAATATATGATCTCACCGCGCTGGTCATTGAAGGCTGAATATCAGTTCATCGACCTTGGCAGCTACAAGCTGTCCTCTCCGGAGGTGCCGCCATCTGGCTTCGCCTTCAGCACTAACAAGATCGACAACACTTTCAACACGGTGCGCGTTGGCGTGAACTATCACTTTGGGCCCTCCTACGAGCCCCTGAAATAGAGGCCCGTTTCCGGCTTGAAAAGCGGCGCCTTCGGGCGCCGTTTCTGTCTGGTGAATTCTCCAGGCAGGTTGAGAAGCTGCGCACGGCAGCTACCACTATTGAGGCACGAGGTCGTCACCGCGGCCCTCAAGCTCGGGGGCGGTTTTTTCATGGCGGCGGGGAATAATCATTGTCCAAAAGCGTTCTTGCTGTATTGCTAAAATATGCCCCGCATGAAACCCGCTCCATTGCGCGGCGGCGGTTTTTCATCTTGCAGCAAATCGCACACCTGCGCCCATATTGAATGTGATTGAAAAATTCGCGGACTTTCCCCTTAGTCACAGGCAAGCCCTGAAATACTTTAGCTGTCTCCGCTATCGGTACATGGGAGAGATTAGGGATTGCGGCGGGGCTATCGAAGTCGTCGCGACAACAGCATGGCTGCGGACAAGATTCGAGCCTGATCCGGTCTCCGGCCGATACTCACTCAAGAGAATCCGTGCTTGGATCTATAGCTAGCGGCTCGCCCGCCACTCACATTCCCCGCTGGAAGAAACTGCCAACTTCATGCGTTATCTAGAGGTCCAATACGAAAGGGACCGAGACGGACCCAGCGCATTCGCCCGCAGCGTGGGGACTTACCGAGGCAAAAGCGGGGTAGGGCAGCGCGTTCCGGCATTTAGAGGGGAACTACCGACGCTAACGAGCGCCGTCGCGCTTTCCCCTCGTGCGGCTGATTTGGGGCGGATATAATGACCCAGTTTATGCGGCCGTGGAGAACTGAAGCGGCCTCTATGGCGGTGTGAACGTCGGGGGTGGTGGAACCCCGCAAACGACGGTCTCCTATCGCCTTCGGGCGCATTTGCTGGCGGCCAGATTGGCTATAATTGGCAAGGCGTGCTTGGATTAGGCAGCCAATGGGTACTTGGCGTCGAGGCGGACATTCAGGGCTCTGGCATAGACGACGGCGCCTTTGGCGTGAAGTCGAGCTTGAATTGGTTCGGAACCATGCGTGGCCGGATCGGCTACGCCTTCGGCCCGGCACTGGTCTACGGCACAGGCGGCTTTGCTTTTGGCGAAGTCGAAAACATTGGGGTTACGGAGACGCAAAC
>JBAUNL010000536.1:0-10035 GCA_049579205.1 Rhodomicrobium sp.
TGTCATTCAAATGCTCAATATTCTCGAAGGCTATAAGCTTCACAAGCTTGGCCATAACACAGCCGACACGATACACCGGCTTGTCGAAGCGATGCGGCGTGCCTATGCCGACCGTGCAAAGTTTTTAGGCGACCCGGATTATGTCAAAATCCCGCTTGCCGGCCTTATAAGTAAGTCCTACGCAGCGCAGCTCCGCGAAGGCATCGATCTTAACAAGGCGACGAAGTCGGAAGAAGTTTCTGCCGGCCATCCTCCAACCGCGGAAGGGACACAGACGACGCACTTCTCGGTCATGGATAAGGCCGGGAACGCAGTTTCCAACACCTACACATTAAACCTAGCCTTCGGCAGCGGATACTCGGTCGATGGCGCTGGATTTCTCCTCAACAATGAGATGGATGATTTCTCGGCCAAGCCCGGCGCGCCCAATGCGTTCGGGCTGATCGGCGATGAGGCAAATGCGATAGCGCCCGGCAAACGTCCACTTTCTTCCATGGCGCCCACAATCGTCTTCAAGGATGGAATGCCTTATTTCGCAACAGGCAGCCCAGGCGGCAGCACCATCATCACTGTGGTTCTCCAGGAGATTCTGAATGTCATCGAATTCCATATGAATATCGCGGAAGCCACGGCGGTGCCCCGCGTTCATCACCAATGGCAGCCCGACGTCGTGATTACCGAACGGGGAGTTTCGGACGACACACTCCGCATTCTCGAGTCGCGCGGCTTTATTTTGCCGAAGAATCCCGATGGCAGCTTTCAACATCGTGTGCTGGGGCGCGCAAACTCCGTCATGCACGCAGACGGTCTCTTTCTAGGGGCCGCAGATACCCGCGACGGTGACGGCGCCGCTATTGGATTTTAAGAAGGACCCATCATGCGCTTCAGGTCCTGTGCCTAGAGGTATTCAAGGGTCTCCGAAGCACTCGCTACCCGATTCTTCCCCACCCTGCGATCCCGAACAGGGTCAAGCCCGGGAGGTCTACGTTCCGGGCAACGCATGCACATCAGCTAGTATCTTGCCCACGGCGTGCAGTGAATAACACTTCTGAAAGCGTTCATAGCCGTTAATGCTGTAGGTCCGGGCCTTCTCCGGATTTTTAATGCCATCCTCTATTGCGTCAGCGAGCGCGGTTGGATCTTCGGGCGGAACGAGCCACCCTGTCTCTCCTGGAATGACTATGTCTAAAGGACCTCTTGTTGATGTAGCAACAACTGGGAGTGCGGCTTGCATTGCTTCGGTAACCACGATCCCAAACGGCTCATTCCGGGATGGAAGCACGAAGAGGTCTATATTCTGAAAAAACTCTTGAGTATCAGTCAACCAACCCGGCCACGTTATGCGATGTGCGACACCGAGATTTTCAGCAAGGCTCTCGCAAAGGCTGCGCTCCGGGCCATCTCCCGCGAGCACGAGACTAACGTCGTGCCCGCGGCTACAAACGGCGGCAAAGGCGCGCACCAGCATGTCGACGGCTTTCTTATTACCGAAGTTGCCCATGCAGCCAATAGTTCTGATCGCTCCCGATCGTGGAATCGCTTTCGATGCTGCTGGCAGCGGCCCATTTCGAATTGCGCGTATCTCCCGTTTCATGCCGCGAGAACTAGCATAAGCTTCAAGCTCAGCACGCCGGGTTTCCGAGATAACAAGCCAACGTCTAAATAAACCGCGCTGGCCAATTTTATCATTCTGGAACACGACACTTTCAGGGACACCCCGCAGCCAGATCCGTCCGAAAAGCCAGAGCCTTGCGCCCTGATGGATTACCGCCGCCGCGTTCCGCCGTGCAGCAAAGGCCCTTGCGGCAATCTTGGGACTGACAATCGATACACCCGCGCTCTTAAGCTGATCGTGATGAAAAAATGGGATCGCTAGCTCTGCGCAACGGGCGGCGAGATCCTTGGCCGACGTCCAGACTTCAGCGCTATAACCAGCCTCGCGCAAAGCCGCCGCAAAGAAGAGCGTCGCGTTGGCGATGCCTCCGATGGAAGCCTGACCGGGGTGAAGGATGATAACGGTTTTTGTCTGCAAAATTACTCATCCAGTGTGACTGCAACAGTCCCTTGAAGCCCGCCAAGAGGACCTTTCCGCGCAGGATCAGATCCTTCCTCGTCAGCCTCACTTGGAACAAACCGCCCAGCGTAAAGTGAGTCATAAAAGGACTTGCGCTCGACATCTTGCTCGTCTTCTCTCGTGAAGATGCGAGCGAGCCGTAAAGCTATCCATTTTCTTAACATCATTGTTAAGCCGCCGCTGTGAATCTTAGCCAAGCGGGACTCTGTTTATTCCGAAAGCCCTAGCTGCGCAACCAAAATGCCACACACATTGTGCTGTCTCGGCAGGCTCATGCAAGACAGCCGCAATGACCCCAGATCTTGCCAGAAATCCGGACAATGCTGCCGCGTGATGAACCGCTAATGATTATCCCGCGGAACGCCGAAGCGCTCGGCAACGCGCTGATATTGAACGGCATTCTCCAGCACCGCCCCGGTCGCCAGCTGCCCGACATGCTCACGGAAGATTTCTTGCCAGGGCGTCTGGTTCACGAACTGCGGAAGCTTAAGCTCGCGGCGGCGTTCCGCCAACTCTTCGTCCGAAATCAAGATATTGGCGGTGCGCCTATTGAGATCGACGCGGATGCGGTCGCCAGTGCGCAGCAACGCAAGACCCCCGCCTATGGCCGCTTCCGGAGACGCGTTCAGGATTGAGGGGCTCCCGGAGGTGCCGCTTTGGCGCCCATCCCCTATGCAGGGAAGCTCGGCCACGCCCGCACGGACGAGCGAATCGGGTGGTAGCATGTTCACCACCTCGGCCGCGCCGGGATAGCCGATGGGGCCGCAATAGCGAATTACGAGAATGCAATCAGCGTCGATGCCGAGCGAGGGATCGTTGATGCGGGCGTGATAATCCTCAGGGCCGTCGAAGACGATGGCGCGGCCTTCAAACGCGCCTTCGTCGCCGGGGCGTTCCAGGTAGCGCTTGCGAAAATCATCCGAGATGACGGAAGTCTTCATGATCGCGCTTTCGAATAGATTGCCCTTGAGATTGAGGAATCCGGCTTTCTCTTTGAGTGGCCGAGAATAGGGGCGGATCACGTCGCCGTTCTGGATCTTTGCACCTGCGATATTCTCGCCAACTATGCGGCCCGTGACGGTCAGGGCATTCTCGCACAACTTCCCATGCGCTTTCAGTTCGGCCATCACTGCTGGGAGGCCCCCTGCGCGGTAGTATTCTTCCCCGAGATAGACGCCGGCAGGCATCATGTTCACGAGGAGCGGAATTTCATAACCAATGCGGTCCCAGTCGTCATTGTCGAGGCTGACACCGATATGCCGGGCAATCGCGTTGACATGCGGCGGACAATTTGTCGATGCGCCGATGGCGGACGCGCAGACGATGGCATTCTCGAAAGCTTCGCGGCTAAGGATTTTCGAGGGCCGCAAATCCTCGTTCACAAGGCCAACAGCTCTATGTCCGGTGGCGTAAGCCATTTGCCCGCGTTCGCGATAGGGGGCGGGGATTGCGGCGCAGCCCGGCAGTGACATGCCGAGCGCTTCGGCCATCGCATTCATTGAGCTTGCCGTGCCCATGGTGTTGCAATGGCCGGCGCTCGGAGCCGACGCAGCCACGATGTCCATAAATGTGGTGTAATCGATCTCGCCTGCGGCATGGCGGCGGCGCGCCTCCCAAACAGCTGTGCCGGAGCCCGCAAGCTTGCCTTCGAAATGCCCGTCGAGCATCGGCCCGCCCGAGAGCACAATGGCCGGCAGATCAACCGTCGCCGCCGCCATGAGAAGAGCGGGCGTGGTCTTGTCGCAGCCCGTAAGAAGAACCACGCCATCGAGCGGGTAGCCGAATAATATCTCTACAACGCCAAGATACGCCAGGTTCCGCTCAAGCGCCGCCGTCGGCCGGAAGCCCGTTTCCTGCAGCGGATGCACCGGAAATTCGAGAGGCACTCCGCCCGCGTCGCGAATGCCGTCGCGCACACGGCTGGTAAGCTCAAGATGATGGCGGTTGCAGGGGACGAGGTCGCTGCCCGTTTGCGCGATACCGATAATGGGCCTTCCGCCTTGCAGCTCCTCGCGGGTGAGGCCGTAATTCAAATAGCGTTCCAAATAAAGCGCGGTCATGCCAGGATTATGAGGGTTATCCCACCAAGCCTTGCTTCGAAGCTGCTTTGTGCGATCTTGCGCCATTACGTCCCCTGTTTGCTTTCTGCCATTGCCAGCTTGATGTTTGAGCGGATATAAGGCCGGGCCCTTGCCGGTTCCAACACTTCTTGGGTGGGCTGCTGCGACAAGAGTCGAATTCGCGGTAAGCGCGAACCGCGTCAGCATGAGCGTTCTCAAAGGGAGCGTTTCATGTTCGCCAAAAGGGCGTTTTGCGCAATTGCCGTTGTTTGTTCGATCACAGGGAGTGCCATGCCCCAGGACCGTTTGCCCCCGATTCCAGAGGAAAAATATACCGAGGCGCAAAAAAAGGCCGCGCAGGAGTTTCTTGAAACGAGGAAAGCGCCCGTCTTCGGACCCTTCGTGCCGCTCATGAGGAGCCCTGAGCTTATGACACGCGCCCAGATCATGGGGGAATATTTGCGCTACCACAGCTCCATCGGCCAGAAGCTATCGGAATTTACGATCCTGATTACGGCCCGCGAGTGGACGCAGGACTATGAGTGGTATGTTCATTATCCGAACGCATTGAAAGCAGGGCTGACGCGCGAAATCGCCGATGCGGTCTTCGAGGGGCGCAGGCCGCAGGGCATGTCGCCGGACGAAGAGACGGTCTACGATTTTGTGACCGAGCTTAATCATACGAAGCGCGTCAGCGATACAACTTATGAGCGCACACTAAAGCAGGTGGGCGAACAAGGCGTCATCGATATCATAGGGATTCAGGGCTATTACGGGCTGCTTGCGATGACTTTGAATGTTTCGCGCCTTGAGCCCCCGAAGGACGCCCCGCGGCTGCCTCGCATTCCACACTGAGACTGCGGTTTTAGAACAGACGTTTTTTCTCGCGATAGCCTCGCAAATCAATAGCCTCGAACCGGATTCCACGGCTGAGCGCTATTTGCGCCGGTTTGAAATCAGGGCTGAGTGCGGCGCGTCCGTTCGCCCAAAACGGATCGTAAACGAAGGCTTTGCCCGCGCGGTAGCAAACGAGCAATTCCGAACAGGAAACCGGGCCTGGAATGGAACGGATCCGGGCGATTTCACTGACGGTGATTGCTTCAGCTTGGCGGATCTCTGCGCGGAAGGCTGGACTCACTAGGAAAAGATAAGGTTCAAGCTGCTGGGACATCAGCACCCTCAGCACCAATACGGCAATGATAGCCGTTTGAGTAAGATCGGTTCCAAACCTGCGAGCGAACGCGGTCTTCGAGATACCCTCAAAAGCAAGTGCAATAGCAATCGCGCTCGCGAAGGTCACCTCAAGATATGCGTTGAAACTTACCCCTGCTCCCGCCGCCTGAAAAACTCCGCTCGCAAGGGACAGGCCTAACAGTAGCGCGATGAAACGCACCGCTGGGTCGCGGCGATTGGGCCACGCCCAAATGGCCCAAATCAACAAAGCGGGCGCGATCCACTGCAATTTGTTGATTGTGGTCAGAATGTGCCGAAATGTAATCTCCCTTGGCATTAGCATTTGCTCAGCGAAATTCGGCCCAAAAACCGCTGTGCAAAGGTACAGCCCTGCGACGCAAAGTGCCGCCCCGAAAAGGATTGCCCGGATGCCGGAGCGCCTATTCGTCATCGCCAGCCAAAGAAGCGCAGCAAGCGGAATCGCAGGCATATTGTGCTTGACGAATCCCGCGAACACCATGCAGGCGACTGCCGGCTCCACGGCTCGGCCGGATTTGAGGCAATTAAGAAAATAGGCTAGCGCAAATCCCATTATCGCCAGCCCTAGAAGACTAGGGTCGTTAACGCCAACGTAGCGGCGAAAAAACTGTACAAGCGTCGCGAGAAGCCAGAAGGCACCGAGAGCTGCAACTCCTCTTGAGGCGCCTAGCGCACGTAACGAAAAGCCGGCCGCAGCCGAGACCGCAAAAGCCGAAATGAGAGAAAGCAAGCGGCCGGCGAAAATCGTATCGCCCGCGAGCTTCGCCACCAGCGCTGTAATGTAGAAGGAAAGGGGAGGGTAATTGTTGACGATAAGCTCATCCCGGCTTGGATAAAGGGGTGTCCCTTTCAGCACCGCGTCGATGAACCAGGCGTTCCAAGACTCGTTCCGATTGATCTCCAGGTTGGAACCCATGTTCCAGGAGGTCCATGCCAGCAAGACAATTGCCAAGACCGCGAACACCGCGGCACCCGCTATCGATTTTGGAATGGCAGCGGTGGGAAGTGGACGCAAAAACGCGCCCCCACTGCGAACTTGGAAAGATGACATTTGCCCTCAGCCCAGCGACGAAGGGCCTTGTCTAAGACAAGCTTAGCTAATTGTACAGTCGCGCGGCCGCCGGGCCGTGGGTTAGGGTGCGGAATTTGCTGCCGCTTTTGCGGATGTCAGCCGGAAACCGGGGGGCGCTAAGCCTTCAGTGAGCGCCCTCGCTGCCACGCCGTTCCCCGCTGGCATTCTGGGCGCGCGTGCTTCTGGGGCGTTGTGCTTTTCGAGAGTCTTTCGGCTGCGGGAGATGCGGCCGAGCCATCTCCGAAGCGGCATGCACGGTTTTCTCTAATGCGGCCTCGGTTTCATTTGTGGCCTGCGTTGTCATCTCTCCCAGCTGGTGGATGCTGTCTTGATACTGATCGAACGCCTTCTCCATGAAATCGATCTGTGCGCCGGCCAAGCGCTTTGGCAGCTCCGTATATTGCATAAGCCTGTTATTCCAGAGGTTGAGCCAGGCCCGGTTCATCGATATCGCATAATGACAAGCGGTGCCCGCCATGCGTGTCGCATTTTCGGCCGCTGCGATCTGCGCTTCGAAAAGCACACCGGCATCGGGCAGTTGTGCAGCTGTCTCATTCCCACCAAGGCTTTCGCGAGTTCTTGCCATGCCAGATCCTCTTTTGGTTTTGGCACGCAACCCAGCACAAGCTGACTTGTTCCCAAGATGCAGTGTCCGGCGCTTAGGAAATGATTAGGACTTTGCGGATCAACTATCCCTCCGCTTTCGCGTAGGTATTCTCGAATTCGGCGCGGCCAATCAAACAGGGCTCGCCGCGGCGGCCTTCTGATGGATGGAAAACATCCGCAATCATGCAATCGCTGGCGCCGTGCTGCCCGTCACCCAGGAGGCCAAAATGGCGATGGGCCGCCGATATGGACTTTCTGCGGCTATGATCTCGCCATACGCCCAGTGATCCCGGCTTTCGCGCGTAGCGGGTCAAGAATGTCTCTTGTTTAACGACATAGCGCTCTCCTGCGGGAGCGGTCACGATGTAGTCGCCGGGCTGCGCCTGACTTTTCGTTTCAACGGTACCATCGGTGAGACTGGTCACGACAGGAGTCGCAACAACGGCCCTCTCCGCATGGACCACTCCCAGCTTGCGATAACGGACCCCTATTATTTCCAAGAGCTTCGCGATCTCCGGCGAATGCCGGTCTATTTCCATGACTGTTCGACTCATCGCGAAAGGCTCGCTTCTATTCCTCTCACCGTTCCCGAGTTAGCCCCCGATAGTCATTAAGCTTGCGTTTCCGCCGGCCGCGGCAGTGTTGATCGTAATCGTCTTTTCCTTGACGAGCCGGAAGAGCGGGAACTCTGGCTGGCCGCAAATGACGGGAATGATAGGCCCGTCTTTCTCCCCGACCACCTTCTCAATATCGTTGGCTGCTTCTGCTCCAGAAACCAGGACGGCGTCGAACTGTGCAGACTGCCAATCTCCAGTAGAGGCAATTGCTCTTCCAAGTTCCTTCGGCAAGAGCGCCTGAATAGAGGCGCCCTCCTCCGCATTCGCGAAAATGAACCGGTTTCCCGTGGCAAGTGCGGCCCCGAACTGGTGCAGTGCATCGAAGGAAGATTCCGCCATGGCCAGTACCGTGCCGCGCGCCCGGAACAGTAGGTGGTTGCTTTCCCCAACGGGGCCCGGAAGCTCCATCTCGACCGGCAAGGGCGACGTCTCACGATAAAGTTCGAAGAGCTCGCCGAGCTCGTTGAGCTGATCTTGGTCGAGAAGCCCGCCTGCGCCGACCCCGACCCAGCGAATTAAGACCTCGAAGCCGTCCAACCTGGACTGTTGCCGGATGCCGGCAAGCTGCGGAGACGGCGCATTCTCCAGTAGCCGGTGGAGGTACAGAGGGCCGCCAGCCTTGGGGCCGGTGCCTGAAAGCCCTTCGCCTCCGAAGGGCTGAACGCCCACAACCGCACCAATCATATTGCGATTTACGTAGACATTTCCTGCGCGTGCGTGACCGGCAATCATGTCGATTGTCTCATCGATCCGGGAGTGAATACCGAGCGTAAGCCCGTATCCCGTAGCACTAATCTCCTCCAGGAGCTTCGGAAGACGGCTGCGGGCAAAGCGGATCACATGCAAAACCGGACCGAAGACCTCGCGCGTCAGCTCCTTGACGGAACTGATTTCCAAAAGCACCGGAGCAACGTAAGTGCCAGTTTTGCAGGAAGCAGGTAGCGGTGCTTCAAAGAGGATGCGGTCCGCGCGCGCGTCGACGTAGGCGCTCAGGGCGCTTTTCGCCTCCTCGTCTATGACGGGGCCGATGTCCGTTTCGAACTTGGCCGGATCGCCGATCCTCAATTCGGTCATTGCCCCTTTCAGCATTTCTAGGACGAGGGCGGCGATGTCTTCCTGAAGGCATAGGATGCGCAGGGACGAACAGCGCTGGCCGGCTGAATTGAATGCGGAAGTCAATATATCGCTGACGGCTTGTTCCGGGAGCGCAGAGGAGTCCACAATCATCGCGTTCTGGCCGCCGGTTTCGGCAATGAAAGGGATGTTGCCACGGGCGGCGAGTGTCCGCTGGATCAAGCGCGCGGTCTCGGTCGAGCCGGTGAACAGGACTGCCTGTGTTCTTTTGTCCGCAACCAGCGCTTGGCCAATTTCGGCGCCTGCGCCGGGAAGAAGTTGAAGAGCGGCTCGGGGGATTCCGGCTTGATGGAGGAGCCTGACCGCCTCCGCAGCAATCAACGGCGTCTGTTCGGCCGGCTTCGCAAGCACCGGGTTTCCTGCCGCCAGCGAAGCTGCGATCTGGCCCGTGAAAATCGCTAACGGAAAGTTCCAGGGGCTGATGCAGACAACGGGGCCGCCGACCCTATGAGCTGGGCCTAGCTTTCGCGCTTCGGCAGCGTAATAGCGGCAGAAATCAGCGGCTTCGCGCACTTCGGAGAGGGCGTCCGCGATAGTCCTGCCTGCCTCCCGGACAATAAGTGAGGAAAGCCGCTCTTTGCGTTCCTCGATCAAATCCGCCGCCCGCTCCAGCAGCTTGGCCCTTTGCCCAGGGCCTATTGCGCCCCACTCCGGCGCAGCTCGCTCCGCAGCCGCAAGCGCGGCCTCGACGCAGGCCCGAGTGGAATCGGCGGCGTATCCGGCGATATCGGCGTGGTCTGCGGGATTGAGGACCGGACTTTGAATATCCGGTCCGTCCGGCTGCCACGCGATGATTGGGCCGGACCTGAACTTTATCGAGCGCACCTTGTCGATGGAACGCAAAATGGCATCGCGGGTGGCAGCGTCCGAGAGATCAAGGCCGGAAGAATTCTTCCGGTCCGCGCCGAACATGTCCTCCGGCAGCACAATCATCGGGTGAGGTGCTCCGTTGGACCCTGATGCCTTGTCAACCGGATCGGCAATCAGGCCGGAAATCGGGATTTGTTCGTCGGCAAGCTGACGGACGAAGGAGGAATTTGCGCCGTTTTCAAGCAGCCTTCGCACCAAGTACGGCAAAAGCGTCTCATGGGTGCCAACGGGCGCATAAATACGGCAAGGGCGATCGAGATTGGCAGCGCCAACGACGTGGCCGTAGAGCGTTTCGCCCATGCCGTGCAGGCATTGAAATTCGTAATCACCAGGCGAAAAGGGGGAGCGGGCAAGATGGTAGATAGCAGAAAGCGTATGGGCGTTGTGGGT
>JBAUNL010000537.1:0-7790 GCA_049579205.1 Rhodomicrobium sp.
GGCTTCCACGGTTCGGTTCAAGCTGGCACCAACCGCCCATAAATTGTTGGGCTCAAGATATTCGAAGCAGTCATGCATAGCGCTGGGCCCCAATGGCGAAGCCCTGCGGCTCATCTGCCACGCTGGCGCATCTCCACACATAGGCGGGCTCGCGATAGCGGCGGAAGAAATCAGTGCCGAATAAGGGATGTGCCTGCCGATGCGCCTCCAGGCGCTTGCGGTAGCTTTCAAGCATGGTGGGTCTCGCGAGCCCTAAGCAGCAAGGTTACCTGAGCGCCGTTGAGGCAGGCGCTGCCTAACGGCGTTCCTGCAGCCTTCCCGAGCCGCAAGTCTGTTTGTAGGGTGACAGCGCCGGGCGAGGGTGCGGCCATGCAATTTTGGTTCGCTATTTTGCATTTTGGGGTTTAGGCGATGGTTCTTAAGCTTTGCCTTCGATTGCAAATTCATTCATAGTTAAATGCATTTGCTGGGGGCCTGAGAGGGTAGAGGCGCCTGCACGGGGTGCCTTGGTGGCTTCGTTCTTGTAATTGGTGACGTCAATGGCCTATGTTGCACCATTTTCCTATGATATTTTTGTAAGCTATGCTCGCAACGACAATGAAACCGCGTCCCAAGAGTTGGGATGGGTCAGTACTTTAGTTTATAACCTCAGGATAGCCTTGCTACAGAGGCTTGGCGATGCAGATAATCTTAAGATCTTCTTTGACGCCGCCACGCTCGGCGGCAATGACCAGCTTCACAAGCTTCTGGATTCCGCCAAAAAATCGGCGATCTTCCTGGCCATCGCGTCACCAAGCTACGCCAAGCGCGAATGGACGCAGCTTGAGCTCAAAGCCTTTGTTGCCGAGACCTCCGATCTGAGCCGGCTCTTCGCGCTCGAGCGTCTGCGCCTGGCCGAAGGGGAGAGATACCCCGAACCGCTCGACAAGCAAAACCGCCTCAGCTTCTGGCAGAAGCTCGAAATCGACAGTCTAGGCGAAGACGACATTCCCTTGGAGCCGAAGAGCGACCTGTTCAAAACCAAAATCAACAGGCTGGCTTCCCAGATGGCCAATAAGCTGCGCGAGCTGAGCGAGCTGAAGACCGGCGCCACTAAAAAGGAAGCTCCGTTGGCTCCGGCCATCCCGCAACCTTTTGAGCCGAAAACAGGGCGCGCGGTGCTGTTGGCGCAGGTGACCGAAGATTTGGAACTGGAGCGGGAGGAATTAAAGTCCTATCTTGAGCAGTACGAATACCGGGTGATCCCTGAGCAAACCTATCCGCAGGGCGCTGACGCCTTTAGCCGGGCCTTCTCCAAAGATGCCGCCGAAGCCGAGTTGATCATTCAGCTCCTTGGCCCGGCCGAGGGCCGCATCCCCTCCGACTTGAAGGTCAGCTATCCCCGCTATCAAGCGGAAATCGTTGCGAGCATGGAAAAGCCATGCTTGCGCTGGCGGCGTCCGGATCTGCAATTAAGCCAGGTCCGCAATACGGCCTACCGGAGCCTGCTTCAGGACGCGACGGTCACGGTTTCTGGCTTTGAGGCTTTCAAATCCGAAGTTTTGGCCCGCTTGGCGAAGGATTCTGGCCAGAAGCCCGCGCAGCCGGACGCGATGATTTTCATCAATGCGGATGACGATGATTTGGACCTCGCCAAAAACCTGCAAGCGAGGCTGGAAAAACAACAGCTGTCCTCCATTCTGCCCATGCGCAACGGGCAGGCCACGGACATCAGAACCGATTTAGAGGAAAACTATACCGATTGCGACATCGTGGTTTTCATCTATGGCAGCGCCTCGCCAAGCTGGGTTCGCGGACAGCTGCGGCTTTTCAACAAAGTCAGAGGCAGGCGGCAAAAGCCGCCGCGCGCCATCGCCATCCTGATCGGGCCGCCCTTCGACAAGCCAGAATTGGGGATCACATATCCCGGCGCTTCCGAGATCGTCGCGCGTGACGATCTCGCCGGGGCGCTTGTGAGAGACTTGCTTCTCAAGATCAAGAATTGAGGCCGTTGTCATGCGTCTTCCTTATCCAGGGCTGCGGGCTTTCACGCGCTCCGAAGCGGATTTGTTTTTTGGCCGCGAGCGCTGCGTCGATGAGATGGTCGATTGCCTGGGACGGTCGCATTTCCTCGCCGTGTTGGGCACGTCGGGAAGCGGCAAATCCTCGCTCGTGCGAACGGGATTGCTCGAGGCCTTGGAACTTGGGCTTTTGGCCAAGGCCGGGTCGCGCTGGCTCATTGCCGACATGCATCCAGGCGGCCAGCCGCTTAAAAATCTGGCCACGGGCTTGATCAACACCAACCCGGCCCGCAGCGCCGATGCCGACGAGATCGAAATGCTGCGCTTCTTCCTCAAGCGCGGGCCGCGCTCGATCATCGAATGGGCGCAGGTCGGAAACCTGCCCAAAAACACCAATCTGCTGATCCTTGCGGACCAATTCGAGGAACTGTTCCGCTATGGAGATTACTCGCAACGGGAAGAGGCGGAGGCCTTTGTCGCTCTGCTGCTGGCGAGCGCGGCCCAGGCCGATTGTGCCATTTACGCCGTCATGACCATGCGCTCGGAATATCTCGGCGCCTGCGCGCTCATCCCCAATCTTGCCGAACAGATCAATAAGAGCCTTTATCTGACACCCCGGATGACCAGAGCCGAGGTTCGCGAGGCGATTCTAGGCCCCGCCAAAACCATTGGCTTCGAGATTGAGGATGCGCTTGTGGCGCGGCTCCTAAATGACCTCGCCGTCTTTGCCCCCTGGGAGGCGGAAGCATCGCCGGACCAAGTGGTCCGCCTCTCAAGGCGGGCCGATCAGCTGCCTTTGATGCAGCACGTGCTCAACCGCTTGTGGTCCAGGGCCCAGACGCATTCCGGAAATTCAGCTGTTGTGCTGCGCTTGGCCGAATACGAGGCTGTTGGCGGCCTCACCGGCGCGCTTGACGCCCACGCCCAGGAGGTGTTGAACGGGCTTGGCCAGAAGGAAAGCGACGTCGAGGCCGTGTTCCGCTGCTTGATCGAGGGCTACGATCTTGCAAACGCGGTGCGGCGGCCTTGCAGCCTGACGAGGCTTGTCAGCGAAACAGGAAGGCCTGCCGAAACCGTCACAGCCATCGTGAATGCTTTCCGCGCGCCGGACTGCAATTTCCTGCAGCCGGCCTTTGATCAGGAACTCAAGCAAGCGTCCATTGTCGATATCAGCCATGAGAGTTTGATACGGCAATGGTCCCTGCTGGCGTCCTGGCTCAATAATGAGGGAAGGGCCGGCGCCAATTGGCAGCGGCTCCGGCTGGCAGCCACGCTCCACCACGAGGGAGCCGGTGACCTGCTGCGCGGGCTTGATCTCGCCAATCTCGATGCTTGGTGGCTTGCCGAGCAGCCCTCCGCGCAATGGGCAGAGCGCTATGGCGGGGGCTTTCAGGACGTGGCAGCCTTTCTTGAAAAAAGCCGGGATCAGCAGGCCAAGGTCTTGGAGGAGCAAAGACGCCGCCGCCGCCGCCAGATCCAGACGCTGGCTGCGTTTACGGCCCTCTCCCTCATTCTGGCCATCGGTGCCACGGTGTTCGCCATACGCGCCAAGGACCAGGAAGCCCGGGCGCGGCAGCAAGAGCTTGCGACCATTGAACAAACAAAACAGAAATATGCCGCCGCCATGGACCGGGCGATCCTTCACTTCAACGAAGGGCTCTCTGCCCGCAATAACAAAAATTACCCATCCGCGCTCGATCAATACCAGGAGGCCTATAATGATTTAATTTCCTTCGACTATCAAAATGACGATAACGATAAATATTTTAATCTTGCCACGCTCGCAGATTATACGGGGAAGATGAAGGCTGCGATTTCGAGCCTGCAAGATGAAAATGAGTCTTTGACCGACACGTCCTCTAAAATCGACAAATATTTGGCCTTGCTTGAGAAAGAATCCAATTTCTCGTCATTCATGTTCAAAAAGACTCAAGACCTTGGCTTTGCCTATCGCGGGCTGCTTGCCTATGACAAGGCCCTGCTCCTCTATCTGAAGAAGTCAAAGCTGACCAAATCGATCAGCGTCCCGGCCTTCACGCACTATCTGGGCAGCATCGAACAAATATGTGCTTTGAGTTATTTCTCGAAGAGGACGCAGCTCTCCAAGGCAAGCATTATCCCAATCAGGCGCGAGTGCTTCTATCAAAAACTGACCCTGCCCTATGCCGCGGCCGGACTGAACCAGATCGAGGAGCAAGAGGCGGCCGAAAAAATTTTGAGGCTCGTCTCTAGCAATATCAAGACTTACAAGACCGAGAACGAACCGATCCGCTCCTGGGCCATCGACTCCCGGCTCGGACGCATCTTGGCGGAGCTTGGTGGCCTTGACTTGTCGAAAGGCAGCGAAAACTTTGTACTCAGCGGCATAAAAACCCTGAAAGAGGCCGATACGATTTATCTCTCGGCAGATGCCGCTTTGAAGCTCGCGGATCTCTATACCAAGGGCGCGGCTGGCATTCAGCCCGACAGTGCAGCAGCTCAGGCCTATCAGCGCAAGGCCAAAGAACACGCCTATGCGGTGAAAGCCATCAAGCTTCCTGTGCAGGATGAAGCCGGCCGCTCCATCGAAGCCAATATCTATCTTTTCGATGCACGTTTCGCCGGGGAAGACACCGTAACCGCTGCTATCCACGACCTTGAGAATTTCGAAGGGTACACCTTACCCGATGACCAGCAGAAATATCTGTACGACTTAGGCAATAAGGCCAAGGCTCAAAATAAAAGGCTGACCCAGCTTCTAGCGGAAACCATCGATGTCTATGGTGACATCTCAAGCGCGGACAAAATTTCAGCAAGGATCAAGACCTATATTGCCGATAACAAGGTGAACCAATGTGTGGAGTTTCTGAAATACATCCAATCGAAACTCGCAAATAATCTCATCACCGAAACCTTCGCTTCAAGAAACTTTGCCAATGAAGTGATGCCAAATGCGGAGCGTTACGTTGCCGCATTGAACTCGATCTCCAATAGCGGCTCTCTGGCGACCATTGGCAATCTGCTTGCGAACGCATTGATCTCCAATGCTGCCGCCCTGCCTGGCGATGTGCAGGCACGGCTGTACTATCAACGCGGCAGGATCAGAGCCCAACTCTCGGACAGTGCGGGCGCGGACAATGATTTTGGCCTGGCCATGGCCTTGGCGCCCAACGATGCCAACATCCTGAGCCGCTACGCGCTAAAACTGATCGACGATGAACGCAAAGCATCCTTGGGAATGGCGGTCGCCGAACGCGCCTACCACACCGGTCCCGACGAATACAATGCCGAGGACGCCTGGGGCTGGGCGCAAATTCAGCAAAGCAGGGCCGCACAGGACAAAAGCGCGGTTGCCAAGGGACTGCCCTTCTTAGAGGCCGCGGTGAAAAAGGCGCTCAGCGAGGGCAACCATGCCGATGAGGCTCAGCTCCGCTACCATTTGGGTCACGCCTATGTGCTCGCGGGCCGGGATAGCGACGCCAATAGTGAGTTCGAGCAGGCTTTGCAGGCCGCGCCCGCCATCGAAACATCGATCCTCATCCTTAAAGACAAGCGGGCGCTTTTGCGCCCCGAGGAGGCGGACAAGGCCGCTTTTGCCGAGATTGCCCGGCGGCTCACTTTCAGTGCCAGCCCCGTCGACGGCAGCGTCAGCGTGGATAGCTCCCGCATAGCCATTCGCGGTTACGACCCTGTTGCCTTTTTTGTTACAGCGCGTCCTATGCTGGGGCTGCCGCGCTTTTACCATATCTGGAGAGGGGCAGTTTGGCTGTTCGCCACATCGGAGAACCGGGACAAATTCAGGGCCGCCCCAGACCAATACGCGCCCGCCTATGGCGGCTTTTGCGCTTGGTGTGCCTATGTCAATCACAAGCACCATAGTTTGCCGGAATATTGGCGTATCTATCAGGGCCGGTTATACCTGCATGAGAGATACCAGTATCTTTCCCAATGGCTTTCCTCACCAGCTCCGGCCATTGAGGCCGCGGACCGGAATTGGCGAAGCCTTGCGAACGAGGATGCAGGCTTTGCCATAGCGACGCAGCTCACCGAGGACCTGAGGGACTATCTGAAAGAAGCCGAAGCCCTCAAGCATGAGTACCAGGAAGCCTATCGCAAGTCGGATTTTGAAACCGCGGAAAAGCTTTATGGCGATATCGTCCTTCAGGTCCGGCAAGCGGAAGCCGCCGCTCTGGGTAAGGCCGGGGATGAGACAGCTTCAGTGCTCTCCAACTTGGCCTGGTATCAACTGCTATCGCGCGATTTTGGCGAGGCGCTTGCCTCTGCAGAGCAGGCTCTCTTGATTAGTCCGCAGTCTCTGGAAGCGGAAACAAATAGAGCCCATGCCTTGATGTTTTTGGGGAAGACGGCCGAAGCCCGTGCGCTCTATACGAAATATAGGGGGCAAGACGTCCAAAGCATGAAGCAAAAATGGGACGAAGTGATACTGGATGACTTTTCAAACCTAGAAAAGAATGGGCTCACAAACACTCTTATGACCGAGGTCCGCTCCCAATTTGCGGGATCGCGCGCTGCGCAGCGGTCCGGAAGCTGATTAAGGCGGCAACGCCAAAGGGTCTGATACCGACGCACCAAAAGAGTGACTCGTGTTGCCGCTATGCGATTCCGTGGCGGAGCGGATCGTGATTCTCTGTCCTGGATGATTCGAAGGGAGGGCATCTTAACGGCGCTGATCACACGAAAGGATCGTAGCCCCACGGTGCTGCGCAAGCTCGTCAAGGCGGAGTGCGATCCGCGGGTGGCGCGGCGCTTGCTTGCGATCGCCAATGCGCTTTCGGGCATGAGCCGGAAGGAGGCTGCCGAGGCGGGCGGCATGGACCGCCAGACCTTAAGGGACTGGGTGATCCGCTATAATGCGCACGGTCCCGATGGCCTTTACGATTGCTGGGGCGATGGGCGCCCGCCAAGGCTGGAAGCTCACGAGCAGGCCGAACTGATCCGCATCGTTCTGGCGGGTCCCGGCGCGGAAAGCGGCCTCTCGGCCTTCACGCGTGAAGATCTGGCGCGCATCTGCGAAGCCCGCTTTGGCAAGACGTTCCATCCGGCCTCACTGGGGCGGCTGCTTAAGCGCCTTGGCTTCTCGCGACAAAAGGCGAGGCCAGCCATCCCCAAAAAGACCTGGCCCAAGCAGAGGCCTTTAAAAGGGGCTCCGGCGCTTCTGAAGAACATTCAGTATACGCACAAAGATAAGCGCCTTCGCCTGGTCTTCCAGGACGAGGCGCGCAGGGGCTTTGCGACAAGCGCTTCACCTTCGCCTATCTCTTCGCGGCCGTGGAGCCACGCACTGACAATGCCTTCGCACTGGTGATGCCCTATGCCGATACGGCAGCGATGCAAGCCTTCCTCGACCGCTTTGCAGAAACCATCGCCGATGACGAACATGCGGTGATGGCGCTCGATCAGGCAGGCTGGCATGGCTCGAATGCCCTCGCCGTTCCAGCCAACGTCACTTTGGTCCCGCTGCCAGCCTACTCGCCCGAACTGAACCCGGTTGAGCGCGTCTACCAGCTCGCCCCAACCCTCGAGAACGGAGACGTTGTGATCCTCGATCATCTCTCCTCTCACAAGCGCCAGAGAGCACTGCCTCAGCAGGGGGGGCTGCGGGCAATATTGCGGCTCGTGAGAGGACGATGATTGCAGCTATTGCGACTCACGCGCCAAACAAGATGCGAGGCAAGCGTATTTTAGACTCGCCTCAGGTCTGCGACCGGGGCCACAGCCTTTGCGGCTCTCTCCCATTTCGCGACAGAGAGCCGGGACGCCGGCAGCACCCGCGCGCCACGCGTCCTTCGG
>JBAUNL010000538.1:0-3550 GCA_049579205.1 Rhodomicrobium sp.
TGATTGGCGATGAGCCTTGAAACACCTGATAAGATCCGGACACTTCAGAGAAAGCTCTATTGCAAGGCGAAGGCGGAGCCCGCCTTCCGCTTCTATGTGCTCTACGACAAGATCTGCCGGGAGGACAGGGGTAAAGCCGAAGGACTTCTGCGTACCGACAACCGCCCGAAATTGACGCGTTCCGGAGGTGGCAGTTACTGAGATTCAAAGGTCAGGCATGGCGCGCTCTTAACCGTCTCTCACGAAATTGGGCTGGCCGTGATGTTCTCATTCACGAGGAAGCGCACACAAGACGGTGCGGACTGAAGAAAAACGGCGTAACTATGCTCTGCCCTACTTCAATGGATCTTCGAGCGGCACCTGCATCTCGCCGCCGCGGCCGAAGTTCGCAGTCTCGCCATCGGTGGACTCGCGGCGCGCCCGCTCCTGGCCCAGCGCTGCGATGGGTAGGATCTCGTTATCGCGCGGTGACGGGCACAAGTTCTTGCGGGCGAGCGCCTTTCTAATATACGGCGTAAGCTCGGCATTCTTCTTCGCCTCGCGCTCCGCATGGCGCGCTTCGAACGCCGGCATGACGGAGGCAGCGAACAGCTCAAGCGATGCGCAGATATGCGCATGTTCGTTCTTCCCGCCCTGCTGCAGGAAGACGACCTGATCGACACCCGCTTCCTCGAACCGCCTCATGTTCTCAGCGATCTGATCGGGGGTACCGATACCACCTGCGCCCTGCGTCACAGGGAGCACGTCGCGCACTTTCTCGTAATTTGCCCAGATGTTGGTGCGGCCTGGAACATGCTGGCCGAAAATGTAGTGGTGCCCGAGTGCATAGCCGAAAAAGCGAAAACCATCAAGGCCGCGGCGCCGCGCCTCCTCCGCGTCGGCGTGGCAGGAGAAACCAGCCACCATCGCCATATTGGCATTCACCGTGTGTCCAATCGGCACGCAATCGTCCGACTTGATGATGTCGTAATATTCGGCCACCCACTTCACCGCCTCGCTTTGATCGACAAATGCGAATGTAAGCGCTCCGATACCGTGGCGCGCCGCCTGATGGATGGTTTCGCGGCGCGAGCAGGCGAGCCAGATTGGCGGGTGGGGTTTTTGCACCGATTTTGGCACCAGATTGCGGCAGGGCATTGAGAAATATCTCCCCCTATGCCCCGGATAGGGATCCATCACGAGCATGTTAGCGGCCTCCGCCGTGGCCTCCAGCCACATCGGGTACCGTTGCTCGGGATCGATGCCGAAGCCGCCCATTTCGGCGGCAGATGCGCCTTGACCGGTGCCCCATTCCACCCGGCCGTAAGAGACGAGATCAAGGGTCGCGATGCGCTCGGCTACGCGCGCCGGATGGTTATAAGCGGGCGGCATTAGCACAATGCCATGACCAAGCCGGATGCGCTTGGTGCGCTGAGAGCAGGCCGCGAGAAATACTTCTGGCGCCGAGGAATGCGAATATTCCTCGAGGAAGTGATGCTCCACCTCCCATGCAGAGCCGATACCCAATCGATCTGCCAGTTCTACTTGGTCGAGGGCCTCCTGAAACAACCGAAGCTCAGCGCCGGCCGTCCAAGGCCGGGGCAATTGGTGCTCGTAGAATATTCCGAACTTCATGGTTACATCTCTCCAAAGCTATTTCGGTTGGATGCCGTCTGACCTCCTTCATGCTATCCTAAAAGATGTCCGGGTGTCGGAGCGTCTCGGGCTTCTCCCAGCCGGTCGCGAGGTGTGCTTTGAGCCAATCGCAATTACAGTCCGCTCAGGTGGAGATGCTTTTTAATCCGTTGTCGCCGGACTTCATTCGCGACCCCTATCCCTTCTATCATCGCCTGCGCGAAACTGACCCGATGCACCGCTCGCCGTTTGGCTTTTACGTCGCGAGCCGACACGCTGATATCGGTTTTACCCTGCGCGACAAGCGCTTTGGCAAGAACTTCGCTGGCCGTATGGCGCAACGATTTGGGGAAAAAGTATTCGAAGAGCCGGTCTACCGCATGATGCGCCATTGGATGCTGCAGCAGGATCCTCCTGACCACACCCGCCTGCGGGGTTTGGTGGTGAAGGCCTTCGCCGCCCAAAGGCTAGACGATATGCGCCCGCGCATTCAAGAGATTGTCGACCAAACCCTTGATCGCGTGATACCGCAAGGCCGCATGGACCTGATTGCCGGCTTCGCCTTGCGTCTGCCGGTGATTGTCATATGCGAGATGCTGGGGATTCCTGAGGAGGACCATGAGATGTTCTTCTTGGGCGCGCGTGGCAGCGGCCGCCTCCTTGACCCGGTCCCGCTTAGCCGGGCTGAGATCGACGAAGCGAATGCCGCAAATCTGGCCCTGGCCACCTATTTCGGCCGCCTGTTTGAGCTGCGCCGGCGCAAGCCTGGCGACGATCTCACAACTCATCTTGTGCACGCTGAAGAAGAAGGCAGCAAGATCTCAACCGACGAATTGACGGCCAACATCATCCTCCTGTTTGGCGCTGGCCACGAAACCACTGTGAATTTGATCGGCAACGGCCTTCTTGCTCTCCATCGTAATCCCGACCAGCTGCCATTGCTGCAGCGTAATCCCTTTCCTCATACCGCAATCGATGAATTGCTACGCTACGATTCCTCGGTGCAGATCACGACGCGCACGGCGCTGGAGGCGGTTGCCGTTGGTGGCATCAACCTGTTGGAGGGTGAGACCATCCTCTGCCTGCTGGGCGCCGCCAATCGCGACCCCGCCGTCTATGCTGACCCAGACCGGCTTGACCTGACCCGGGAGAACGTCCGCCCGATGTCATTCGGGGGAGGCATCCATTTTTGTCTTGGCGCGCAGCTCGCCCGCATCGAGGCCGAGATCGCCATCGCCACATTGTTGCGCCGCATTCCGAATTTGAGGCTCGACGATCCTGGGAATGCGGATTGGCGCCCAAGCCTCGTGCTGCGGGGGCTGAACAAACTGCCCGCGCACTGGGATACCCCAAAAGAGCTGTGACTAATCGCAGTACTGGCGTCTGGCGGGCATTAAGGACGGTCTTGACAGTATCTCTTGTTGGCCGAACCTCCATTGTTGAGCCCGCTCCAAGCCCTCCGCTTCCGGATCTGAAAGCGGTCGTAGCTCGAAGGCACTGGCCTCCAAATCATTTAGGCGGCTCAGGGTTGGACTCGGAAGAAAGTTAGGGGAATTTTTGAGAGCCCGAAACTTCGGCTCCTGGCCCGGAACGGCGGTTCTCGCGGTTGCAACAATCTCTTCCGCTGCTAGAGGATTAGCGGACTCATTGATTTCGTTGCAGAAACTACCGCCTGTGACCCACAGGAGACCTCAGATTCTATCAGTCCGCTAAGACCGCTTTCGAACCCGTGAACGAACAAGAGCAGGATATCCATGGCGACCGAAAGCTGTGCAGCGCATTCCTCTTGCTGTCTGTGGGCATTAGCTTCACCGGTTCCGTATTGTTAGCAACGGCGCGAAAATGAATGAAAATAACAAAAATGCCAGCGTCCAGCCTAAGGCAGCGATAGTCAGCGTGGGAATCGGCGCTACGCCAAAAGCGGCCAGGATCCGGG
>JBAUNL010000539.1:0-5154 GCA_049579205.1 Rhodomicrobium sp.
CTCCAATTCCGGACTTTGCCTTCAACACGCAGGCGTACCGTTCTGTTGGAATAAGAGACACCAAAGCTCACTGTTGATCCGATGGGGGACAAAGGTCGAGGCAGTCGTGGTCTCCTTCAAGCGCGCACGGGGCGATAGGCAACGCGCCAAACAATCAGGCCCACCACGGCGCCGCATAGTCCGCAAAGGAGCGCCGCTTCAAGCGCCTCCGCCCACCCATGCAAAGTCTGCTTGCCATCGATCCAGGTCGCGCCGCCGCTGTCGCTCACAGAAAATGGTTCCTGCGGAGTCAGGCCAAATCCACGCGTCAATACAGTGGCAACGGTGACAAACGCTGCTACGAAACCAAAACCCATAGCCGCCAGGAAGCCGCGATATCCGCTCCGGTGAAGCAGGTACCACGGAAGCGGCGCAATGAGAAATAGACCGGCGGCCCACGCAACACCGGCATAGGCTACGATCACGATCCCCAGGACAAAATCGGGTGCGATGGTGAACCCGCACGAGATAAGCCCTTCAGCAATAGCGAACGAAACTACAAGAAAAGAACCGGCCACCGAACCCGCGAGCAGCCCCGCAACCGCGCTCCATATCGATACTTGTCGCCTTTCACCGGTCACGATGCCTGTCTCCTAACTTGTACATCGGATCGGCGAAGCTTGGACGTAAGCTGAAGCAGCAGCTCTAATGCAACAATTGATTCCGTGAGCGAATAAGGAATCTGGCGGAAACGCCGCCGCCAGAGACAATTGAGCCTCAACCGTCGCGTCCAAACCGGGAAAGCCCAATAAAGCTCTCGCAGATTGCTACTTGTTGCGAGCAGGTTACATACTGTCGGCAAAGAGGCTTCGCAACGCAAAACTGCTTTGCGTTGATAAAGCTGGACGCTACAAAGCTTAAACGCATCAGTTTTGCGGGGGGGCATGTTCCGGCATTTCATATTCGCTTCTGCAAGCGTTATTGCTCTGACGGCTGGGGCTAACGCGGCTGATATATACCGTGCATCCGAGGGTGGCAGCTACAAGGACGCGCCTTACGTGGCCGCCAACTGGAGCGGCTGGTATGTTGGCGTGAACGGTGGTTATGCGTGGGCCGGCAACACCCAATTCGTCAACACCGATCCCATCTCTGAGCCTTTCTCGGGTTTGTCCCCTGATGGCGGTTTTGGCGGCGGTCAAGCCGGCTATAATCTGCAAGGGTACATTCATCCCAATCTCGTAGTCGGCATTGAGGCCGACATCCAAGGCGCAAGCATTGGCGCTAAAGGGTTCTCCCCCTCTTACGATTACAAATCCAATCTCGACTACTTCGGCACTGTAAGAGGCCGTCTCGGCTACGCCAATGGCCCAACGTTGTTATACTTCACCGGCGGTTTTGCCTTCGGCGGTGTCGAGAAGGTTACCAATGCCTATGGATCGTTTTTCCACGATGCGAAGCTGGACACCCTCGCGACGGGGTATGTGCTGGGTGGCGGCATAGAGTACAAACTGACCCCGAAATGGTCGCTGAAGGGCGAGTACCAGTATCTGAACCTTGGCAAGAACGACGTGTGCGCTAGCCCGGCATTTCAATGCTTCACCCTGCATAATCCGTCGAAGGACGACGATTATCACACGGTTCGCGCTGGCCTAAACTACCACATCACGCCCGTTTATGAGCCGCTGAAGTAGGCGTGACTGGACTTGCGAGAGCACCGCGCTTTTTGGGGCGGCGCTTTTTATGCTCCGGGTGTTTCTCCGCCAAATCCTGCCACGGCTCAGAGCGGTTCCCGCTTTGGGTTACGCATATCCGGCCTGCTAGCCAATTGCTCGGTTCGTCATCTGGCATCGGATACCTGCTCATGCAGTCCATGCAGCTCTTTAACACCGCAAAAGTCGTGGCAGCCGGTTTTAATCATCTGGGCAATATTCATTGCGGGCGACGTTCTGTTGAGCGGCATTGAATACGCTTTGCGTTCTCGTCGAGCCGAGTAGCGCATTATTTTTGCGCTGCCTCGCAACTTCAGCACCACCTCCAATAGGAGACACGCTCCTTGAAGGCCTGATGGTCTGCAACCGGCCGATTTTGTTGTAAAAGTCCCGTTGATCGCCGCGCCGAACAGTGATTCCGTCAGTTGACGCAAACTGCCGGAGGTGTCGGGCGATGATGGGGCGGCTCAAGCAGGATCAGGTTCAGCTGTTCTATTCGTTCAATCTGGATGAGGCGGTGCCGGAGGATCATTTGGTTCGAAAGATCGCCGCGGTCCTCGATCTCTCATGGGTCCACAGCGAGTTAGCAGGGTTTTATTCGCCGATGGGCCGGCCTTCCATCGATCCAGTGCTCATGATCCGGATGCTGATCGTTGGCTATGTGTTTGCAATTCGATCTGAACGGGCTCTCTGCCGCGAGGTGCAGGTCAATCTGGCCTATCGTTGGTTTCTTTAGGCGGGCATGGTTTGTCAACTCCATTCGTTCTTGCTCGATCGGCAACGCGCGCCCTGATGCGTTCATGCTTCTTTGCGTGCTCGGCATCGGCTGATACCGGCGGACAGGATGGGTTGAGAAGGGACGGACGGCCAAGCTTTGCGGCGCACTCGGCCGGCATTGCCGGCCGGTCGCAACCAGCGATGCGTGCTCGTCCACCCCTCGTACCCATCAGGGCACTCGTTCACCGCCAGGCAGGCGGATTCAAAACTGATTACACCAGGAGCGCTTTACACCGTTGCGGCGCGGACTTGTTCCCTGGTGGTCCAACGGAACTCGGTGCCGTCGATCCACATGCGATGCAGGATAACAGCGAGCTTACGCGCGAGCGCAACCTTGGCGAGCTTCGCCCCGCTTCTTTTCGCGATCCGCATCGCCCAGCCACGAAGCCCGGACCAGCGCCCATGATGCATGAGCACATGCGCGGCCTGATAGAGCGCGGTTCGCACCATTTCGTCGCCGCAGCGGCTGATATGGCCGTCATAGTCAACTTGCCCCGAGCTATAGCGGCGTGGGGTCAGACCAAAATGGGCTCCAACGTCCCGAGACCGGTTAAAGCGCTCGGGAATGTCGATCCCGGTTCGATAGGTCAGGGCAACAATAACGCCAACCCCCGGGACGCTCATGAGTCGGCGGCAGACAGGATCGTTGCGAGCCAGCTGCCGGGCCATGCGATCAAGACGCGCGAACTCATCCATGAGAACGCGGCGCACCCGCAGCATGGGCTCCGTTATCACTGCGAGAGCAGAATGGCCCTCGACAAGCTCAAGGACACGAGCTTCGAAGGTGTGCTTGGTCACATGACCCAGCCTCAGGCCAAAGACCTTGAGCGACCCCCGGACCGAGTTCTCGATATCCTGGAGCTTACCAAGCAAGAGAGTGCGATTGACAAGGAGCATCCGGATTTGCTGGGCCTCTTTGGTCTTCACGTGCACCGGGCGGAACCAGCCGAGCCGGACCAACTGCGCGATGCCGCGCGCATCATTGCGATCTGTCTTATTACGCATGGCACTCAGGCCCGCTTTCACATGCCGGCACTCGAGGCAGAGCGCTGGATAGCCAGCTGCTCGCAACTCGGTAAAGAGCCATGACGAGGTGGGACCGGCTTCAAAGCCGATCCGCTTCAGAGGCCGGCCGAAACGCTTGAAGAGAGCAACGATCTGTTCCGGTTCCGATCTGATTTTCTCCTCAAGCAGAACAGTACCGTTTCCATCAACGATGCACACGTTGATGGTGTCGAGTGATACGTCAAGGCCTGCAAAGTGGTCCATCTGGTTCCTCCTGGATGGGCATAGTGGAGCCGGGATCGGAGAACATGATTCGCCTCATCCGCCGGCCGCCCGCCTACCCCATCTTTGCGGTCTCAGTATCGAGGACAAGCTGCCCGATCACTCCGCTTTCTCGCGGGCGCGCAATGAACGCTTCCGGAACAGCAATGTTTTCCGGCTCGTGTTCGAACGCATTGTTGGGGCGTGCATCGCGGCCGGGCTTGTGGGTGGCGACGGGTTTGCAGTGGATGCCAGCCTTATCGAGGCGGACGCCAATAAAAGCCGATCGATCCCGGGCGAAGAATGGGACAAGGACATCGATCCGGCAACGGCCGAGCGTGCGGTGAAAGACTACCTCGCGACGCTCGACGATCCAGCTTACGGCGCGGCCAGCGAAGTCACGCCGAAATTTATCTCGTCCTCAGACCCAGCTTCGCAATGGACCAGCGCAATGAAAAGCGCTGCGTTCTTCGCCTATGCCGACAATTACCTCATCGACGTGAAGTTCGGGATCATCATGGATGTCGAAGCCTCGCGCGCCATCCGGCAGGCGGAGGTGGGCGCGTCGCAAACCATGATCGAACGCACCGAGGAGCGCTTTGGCGTCAAACCGTCCTGGATCGTCGCCGATACGGCCTACGGCTCCGGCCGCAATCTCGACTGGCTTGTGAGCGAGAAGAAGATCGCGCCGCACGTCCCCGTGATCGACAAGTCGAACCGGCAGGACGGAACCTTTTCGCGCAAAGACTTCCGCTACGATGCCGGGCGCGATTGCTACGTCTGTCCCGCCGGCTGCAATCTGACAACAACGGGCCGCCTCTACAACGACGATCAGTTGGCCTATCGCGCCAGCGTCTACGATTGCCGCAGCTGTCCCTTGAAGCCAAAGTGTTGCCCGAAGGCGTCGCACCGGAAAGTTCTGCGCAGCCTCTATGAAGAAGCCCGCGATGCCGCCCGCGCCATCACTGCGAGCGAGGCTTATGCGCAAACAAGGCGAGACCGCAAAAAGGTTGAGATGCTGTTCGCGCACCTCAAGCGCATCTTGCGCCTTGGCCGGCTTCGCTTGCGCGGGCCAAGCGGAGCCCAGTTCGAGTTCACCCTTGCGGCCATCGCTCAGAATTTGCGGCGCCTGGCAAAGCTGGCCGTGCATCCACCGCCGAAGGCGGCGGCAATGTGTACTGCGTAAGCGTCAAGTGGCGTTGGAGTTGCGTCAGGCGTCTCAGTTCACCGGGTCTAATGCCGCGCTCTCCGCCGAGCAAGCGGCCAGGATCGGCTGTCAGAAGCGCCGCGCGCCGGCCATGCCAGGATGAAAGCAGACTTTTACAACGAAATCGGCCTAAACCAGAGATCCTATCTGACCTTTTTCATGATCGGCGATATCGCGGCCTCCAGCCTACCGCATCCAAAGACGCACCTGCTGCGC
>JBAUNL010000540.1:0-3301 GCA_049579205.1 Rhodomicrobium sp.
AGTGGAAAGTGAGCCAGAACCGGCCGGCAAGCGACCGAGCGGGTGTGATCGAGGGACTTCGGGCAGAAGAGAACGGGGAGCTTATGGGCGGGCTCGTCGCAGAACGGCACAATAAGAGCGGCTAAAAAACAAGGCCGCAGGCAAGGGGAGGATGCAATGCAAACACAAAATGGGCTGAGTGGTAGGGCAGGCCGTTTGCGGCGAAAGCGTCGCGCTAATCCGCAGCATGCAGCATTCATGTCTGAGCCGACGCCCTGGCGCGCTCGATCACGGCTGTGTTGGCGCATAGAACCATGAGCACGATCGAAGGCGTGTCGAGCGTTGAGGCGCACACCATCAGAAAGATATCGTGGCGCCTCCTGCCGCTTATCGTTGCGGCCTATTGCATTGCCTATATCGACCGGTCGAACGTTTCTTTCGCCGCCCTGACAATGAATAAGGATTTGGGGCTGACCTCATATACTTACGGACTCGGCGCAGGAATATTCTTCATCGGCTACTTCATCTTTGAAGTTCCAAGCAACGTGATCCTTGAAAAGGTTGGCGCTCGCATCTGGATCGCCAGAATTATGTTCGTATGGGGCTTGGTGTCAGCCTCGACCGCTTTCGCCACCGGCCCCAATAGCTTCCTCGCCATCCGCTTCCTCCTTGGCGCCGCGGAAGCGGGCTTCTTCCCGGGTATGATCCTTTACTTCACTTATTGGTATCCTGCCCGCTATCGCGGACGTGTCATCTCCACCTTGTTTCTTGCTCAGCCGATCGCCAACGGGCTTGCGTCCGCAGCATCGGGCCTCATCCTCGAAATGGACGGCCTGCTTGGTTTGAAAGGCTGGCAGTGGGTTTTTATCATCGAGGCAGTACCCGCGATTCTCTTGGCGGCAGTTGTGCTCAAAGTCATGACTAACCGCCCCTCGGTCGCAAATTGGCTCGAGGAGGGAGAAAAAGCCTGGATCGAAAACGAGCTTGAGAGCGAGCGCGGTGCGGTCGAAACAGCAGGCAAACTCAGGGTCTGGCAAGCGTTGAAGGACCCGCGTGTTCTCACACTTTCCTTTATCTATTTCACGAGCACGACCGCGAATTACGGCATCGTCTTCTTCCTGCCGCAGATCGTGAAAGGACTGGGCCTGACAAATGTGCAAACGGGTTTTGTTTCGGCGATACCCTACATCATCGGGATGGCCGGCCTGCTTTTGTGGGGCTGGTCCTCGGATCGAACCCAGGAGCGCCGCTGGCACCTGATCACGGCCATCGTAGTGGGAGCTCTCGGGTTGACGCTGGCGGGCTGGTGGGGAAGCACATATGTGGGGCTTGCCGGGATCACAGTCGCGGTCATCGGGCTGTACGGATCGAGGACGGCATTCTGGCCGATGCCCTCGTTGTTCCTGACGGGCACTGCGGCGGCGGCAGGCATCGCCCTTGTTAATGCAATTGGCAACCTCGGCGGCTATTTGGGGCCATTCGCCGTCGGCTGGATCAAGGACGCGACGAAGAGCTTCGAGATGGGGCTTTATTTCCTTGCCGGCTTCTCCCTGCTTGGCGCGGCTGTAGTCTACTTCGGCACGCGTCAGCTTGCGCGGCAATGATTGAAGGCGTGGGCACCGTGCGAAAGACCCCTGACCAACTCCGCAGCGCCCGCTGGTTCGCGCACGACGATTTGCGATCCTTCGGGCACCGCTCGCGCATGAAGCAGATGGGCTATTCGGCGAAGGAATTCGCCGGGCGTCCAATCATCGCGATCATCAACACCTGGTCCGGCTTTGCCCAATGTCATGCGCATTTCAAGACCAGGGTCGAGGACATAAAGCGCGGCGTCTTGCAGGCAGGGGGCTTTCCGATTGAGCTGCCAGCAAATTCCCTTTCGGAGACGATGGTCAAGCCAACGGCCATGCTCTACCGGAATTTGCTCGCTATGGAGACCGAAGAGCTTATCCGCTCGCAGCCCGTCGACGGCGCTGTTCTCATGGGCGGTTGCGACAAGACAACACCAGGCCTGATCCTTGGCGCGATTAGCGCGGGCGTCCCTTCGATCTTCGTTCCCGCAGGCCCAATGCTCAGGGGCAATTGGAAGGGGAATGTGCTTGGATCTGGCTCCGATGCCTTCAAATATTGGGATGAGCGTCGCGCTGGGTCTATATCGGAGCGAGACTGGTCAGGCATGGAGGATGGGATAGCGCGGTCCTACGGTGTGTGCATGACCATGGGAACGGCCTCGACCATGACCGCGCTTGCGGAAGTGCTCGGCTTGACGCTCCCGGGCGCTTCCTCGATCCCTGCCGCAGACTCGAGCCATATTCGCATGTGCTCCGCGGTTGGGCGCCGCATCGTCGAGATGGTCAGGGAAGATCTGACGCCGGCAAAAATTCTGACCAATGGCGCATTCCGCAACGCGATCACTGTTGCTATGGCCATGGGCTGCTCGACCAACGCAGTAATACACATGATCGCCATGGCACGCCGGGCGGGTCATCCAATCTCCCTGGACGACTTCGACTCAACCAGTCGCACCGTGCCAGTGATCGCGAATGTCAGGCCAAGCGGCGACAAATATCTGATGGAGGATTTCTACTATGCGGGCGGGTTGCCTGGACTCATGACCCGCCTGACAGATTTTCTCGACCTCAGCCAGATCACTGTCACGGGAAAAAGCTTGAGTGAGAACCTGGAAGGGGGGGAGGTCTACAACGATGATGTGATCCGCAGCCTGGATCGTGCAATTTACAAAGAGGGCGCGCTTGCGGTGCTTCGGGGGAACCTTGCCCCAGACGGTTGCGTCATCAAACCCAGCGCTTGCGAGCCCCGCTTCCTAAAGCATGCGGGACCGGCCCTTGTCTTCGATGATTACGCCACCTTGAAAGCCGCAAGCGAGCGCGAAGATCTAGATGTCACACCCGATCACGTCCTCGTCTTGCGCAATGCTGGTCCTCTTGGTGGGCCCGGAATGCCGGAATGGGGCATGCTTCCGATCCCGAAGAAGCTCCTCAAAGCCGGCGTTCGCGACATGGTCCGCATCTCCGATGCGCGCATGTCCGGCACAAGTTATGGAGCTTGTATCCTCCATGTTTCTCCCGAATCCTATATCGGAGGCCCGCTTGCGCTCGTTAAAACCGGGGACATGATTTCTATCGACGTTACCGCGCGCGCCATTTCGCTCGAAGTTTCGGACGGTGAACTTGCCGAAAGACGCCAGAACTTCACCAGGCCCGAACCTCGCTATGAACGCGGCTATGGCTGGTTGTTCTCGCAGCATATCCGGCAGGCTCACGAGGGGTGCGATTTCGATTTTCTAGAAACGGGCTTCGGC
>JBAUNL010000541.1:0-5492 GCA_049579205.1 Rhodomicrobium sp.
CGATGCGGTCGATGGTCTTGTGATCGCAGATGCGCTCGAAATCTTGATGCGGGCAAAAGCCGAACTTCTGTTCCACGCCGGTGTGAGGTCCGACTCTGAGTTCTTTCGCCGATATTAACAGCGCCAAGGGCTCGCCCGCTATCTTGAGGCCCTCGAAGCTGCACGTTTATCTCAGGAACATCCGCAATTGAACACCCATTGACTTGGCCCTGTTCGGACGGAGCGTCACACTCCCGCCGGAAGAAACTGCCAACCTCACCCGTTATCTAGGCGTCCCGGAACGAATGGGCCGAGACGGAACCGCCTCGCTGTTTTCATTTTGCCGCGTAAGGCATGGTGCGTGAGTTCCTTGAGGTTATTGTTGTGGCAGAGTCGTGGAATGAAATTCTGGAAAGGGCTTCGGCCAACCTTTCCATTAAACTCGCACCAAGAATCCCTGGCCGCATTCAGTCACCTCGGAGGATACGACAAGAGCAACCCCGGCAGCCTAGCTCTCCTGCGCTATCACACTCGAAGGCCAGAGCTGAGTTGGAGCATTACCTCCATGCGCTCGATGCCATCAACGCAGAGAGCCATCAAACTGGGGGGCGTGCCCCCGTGCCGAATGGGCCGCATAGCCCCGCCGGTCAAATACGCCGGATTTTCGAAGAGCACAACCCGCCACCCAAAGCCGGCATGGCTTTCGAGCAAGGGGCAGTGAGGCCGTCCGCTCCGCCTGTGCCGCTAAAACCTCCCGCGCAGTTTGTCGAACGGCCGCCGCCGGCGCCGAGGTTGGGGATTAGATGGATGATGCCCTCGAACAAGCACTTGTTCTATGGCGCAATCGCTATTTCTATTTCGGCGGTGGTCATTGGCTTGGTCTCGTATTTGGTCTCTGATCGTGGGGCAACAGTTGCTTCCGGTGTAAGTGCTGCCAAGCAAGCCACGCCTCAGTTGGACGGCGACATGGTGGATATCCCGCTGCCGTCACGCCGGCCGCCGTGGAAAAGTTCACTTCGCGCAGGTGGCTAAAGCCAGAGAAGCTCTGGAGGTCATTCGGGTGATCCAGGTACCGGCAATGCCGGTGCCTGCGGGCCCTGCTAGAAGTGCTGCCAGCCTTTTCTTGTGCAGAAGCCCAGCAAGCCACGAATTGGGCGGCAGATGCTTCATGGGGAGGCTGGTTCTGGAAAGGCGTTTCGTTAACTGCCGATTGAAGCCACCGCCATTTTCCTCCATCTTCAGCTATGCCCTTTTCTCGGGGTAGCTATGTTTAGACGCAGGCTGAAAGTACCGTCAATTGAGCAGGCCCTAATTGGCGGCGCTGCGGTGACCGTGATCGTTTTTGCTGCCTATGAGGTCTTTCAATCTGGGCTGTACCAGCCGCAAATCCTCCGAATGGGTACGGTTACTGCGGCGAGCAAATTTTCCAGGGAGAGTATCACAGCCCGGACGCGGCTCGCGATAGTTGGGCGCGGCTCCTTTTGGCAAGTCGAGGTCTCTCCTGGAGTGTGGAAAGATTGCGGAACAGATTGCGCGGCTGTGCTGCGGCAGTCCGCTTTTCCGGAATAGTGTCACCACCATGCGCAGGCTTAGGCCGTCCTTCAAGGCGCCCACTCCAGACAAGCCTTCCATCTTTGTACCCTGTTTAAATCACGGATAAATACATCAAAGCAGCCGCCTGTGCTTGCCAAGCCGAGCGTCAGCGTGGCGATATATTCAAGGGTGATTTTGGCCTTTGGTGGCTGACATGGCCGAATTCTTGAACCTGAAGGGGATCGTGCTTGCGGGTCTTATGCAGGCCCAGAAGCTCATTCAGGTGATTGATGATCCTGCCGGCATCGATCCTCAGTTTCATATCATGACGCCTGAGGGCGATTTTTGGATCTCAATGACGCTTGCAGAGGGCACATACGAGCGCATGTTGCAATTGCAGGCTATCTCGAAGTTCATGGCTTGGAAGACAGCACTGGTTTTCACCATGGCAGCGGAGCTGACGAACCCCTCTTCGGTGTATTGCTTCGGCGCGACACACAACGAGCAGATTGCGGCCATCTCTATTATCGAGCGTGAGCCGATCCGTTTTAGCGATCCGGAATGGCTGGGCGTGGACCAGATCGGAGAGGAAATCCTTGGTCTTCTGCCGCAAGGGGAAGTGATCCTCAGCGAGATGGACCTTGCCCAACTTGACGCCTATTTCGGTCTCCGTGGGGAATTCCCAGCGGTGCGATTAGCGGGCGGAGTTTCGTAGCCTGCACGCTGATCACTTCCAGACTAGATCCCGTCGGCGTGGCGAATCGGACTCCGGAAAGTGCCCTGTATAACCGCGACAGCGCGTTTCCGGACCATCGGTTCGATTTCGGAGAGTGCCCACTGTTGGTGGATGAGCCGCCGTCGCAGCGCTAGGATCAGACGTTCCAAGCATGAGGCACAAAATATTGGCAGAAGCGTAGAGGGAGGCTCATTATGCGCTAGACTGAGCTTTGCAATTGGAGGTCGTTATGCGTAAGTTTGCAATCGCATTCTTCCTGATAGCCGTACTTGCTTCTAATCCAGCTTGCGCGGGGAAGTACGACCGTTTTCTGAAAGCGATGGACTATGTGGCGCAGGAGTTTAAGGGCCTCAAATTGTTGGCGAGTCAAGCCCGGCTACATGGGGATGCCCCATCGACATCAAACGCGCGGAGCCTGGTCAAAACTAGGATTTCCAAGCTCAATTCCATACTTGAGGACGCAAATCGCGATGCGGAACCGATACGACTGGAGCTACTGAACGAGAAGTGGCGCAACAGAGCAGATCGGGGGTACGACATCATGGATGCTATCGATAAGGTAGAGCAACTTGACGACCTGATGCGTGAATATAGAGTGCTAGCGGCTGAGTTTTGTGGTCCAAGCGACTTGTATCAATTCGGAGATCCACAGTGTGGCGTAGTGCCGTTCCGACAATATGGACAGCCACGGTGAACCCCGGGAGCGCATCCAACGGAGAATTTCCGATCCGTTGAAATGATACCTTTTGACGGACAGCCATACCAAAGGGATCGTGAACCCATACGCGCTCAAGACGCTTCCCGACATTGGAACGCAGTGCCCAAGGACGCTTTGGAGTTTGAGCACTCTTGAGCCTAGGTGATGTAATATTGGGGAGATAGAAATGAACTATGCTTTCAATCTGGCTGCAATAAACGCTATCAGTGCGCCAGAGTTTCTTTCTAATTTTCATAATCATATCACATACCATTGGCCTTATCTTCAGCAGACCATTGGCACGCCGTACATGTTGGTCAGCGTCCTGGTGTTGGAAACCGCCGGCGTCTTGTACCTGGCCTCCAAGCTTGCGATGCGGGTGGGGCGTTTCAAAGTCGGCGCACTACATCCCGACAATGTACCGACGCCGTGGCAGGAATTAAAACTTGCGAAGCCAGAGGGCTATGAAAAAGCGCTTAAAATACTTGCCAAAGCGAACACGAATGCAGCCGCCTTTTCTCAAATCATCTATCATCGCGATCACGGAAAAATACCGGGCACCAACAGGGAATTTCACACTTTCTCCATACCCGCCATATCCAGCAGCGCTACCGTCGGAAGAACCAAAAAGGGAGAATATATCGCTCTCATCGATCCGACCGGCGATACGATCAGGCAGTCCGGGCTTCGACAGAAGCGGGATAAAGTTGCTCCCGACGTTTTTGCTGCGAGCTTGGGCTATTCCGATGACTGGCTGCAAAGCCTGATTAATGCAGTTCCTCTTATCCGCGAGCGCCTCATAACCAAGGACATACTTCTTTCCAATATTTTTGAAGGTGAGAATCCAGGGGAATTCGGTACTCTCGGGGCAAGGGCGAAGGCACCGATATTCGATGAAAAAACACACAAGTGGGTAATAGAAACCGAATATTACGAAGGAAAGATGACGCTTCGAGGCAAGCGTAAATTCTCCAAAGGAAAGACATTCAAGGCAAATACAGAGGAAGCGGTTACGCATTTGGCAGAGCGCTATATTTTTCGTTTGGAGAGATTGCGTCAACGCGGGCATTCGCTTTCAAGTGTGAAAAATCAGGAAAAAATCTCCAACATGCAGCCAATCCATCATGGGGAGACTGAATCGGCCCCGGCTAACGCCGCTGCCCACGCTGGCGAAAATATCGCGCATGCCCTTCATGCGGCCAACCATGCAATGAGACATAGGTTTGAGCCGGGAGAAAGATCTCTTAGTCTATTAAATGCGGCTTTTAAGTGGGCAAGGTCTCCCAATGGTACACTTTCGAAAACTGTAGGAGCCATCGATGGCGTTCTCAATTGGTTGGTATTCGATAGATTTTTCTACAATCACACCTTTGCCGAATTTACGGCGAGAAGAGGTTCTTGGTTCAGCGCATTAACTGATGCGGTCGAGTATCGCAAGGTCAATGGCCGAAAAGCAAATATGGACGCGATTGAAAGGGCCGTTAATCGTACATTTCCCAACTTTGAATATATGATGCTTACCGAAAGCGGCCCGAGGATGGTTGTATCCTCGAATGTCGAGAGCGAAGAAGACTGGCAAGCCGTGAAGGCGCATGATGCCCTGATTTCGCTTATCTGCTGCCCAACCTTTATGAGGCATAGCCACACGGAAAAAGGCGAGCTTCAAGCAGACAGGACGAACGGCTTTCGAGTGGTAACGTCAGTACACCCGGACGCCCGCAGCACTGTTCCGGATATACATGCGGAGCTTGATGCCAGACCGAAAACCAAAAAGATCCAATCTTTCTCTCCCTCGTCCAGCACGGGCTTCGAAGGACTTTCACGCAAAACGCATGATATGGTGGATGTGGTCAAGCAATATGCCGACGCTAAAGAGCTTGTGCGTATCGATCCATTTGAGTCTCCCAAAGGGATTGCCACAAGACTATTGCTCGTCATAGCACCGCAGCGGCTCGTGGCCTAAGCGCGTGCCCACGGAGAGGCTCGTTCGGCGCTCCATCATCACAGGATCGGTTCGCAACGAAGTTCTATCAGGCCGATGCAAGCAGTCAGTTGTATTCAATACCAAGCTTACTGTTGATTGCTGTGAATTTTTGCCAGGATTGCCGCATGGCCATTGTGATCGTGATTGAGGTTCGTATACTTGTCGAGGGGCCGCCCTCATCTAATAAGGAAGTCCTCTTTCGTCTTCCCCTTCGCTAGAAGCGGTTTCATCCAGCGAGGAGATGGCCCACGACCGCTCCACTCCTCCCCATTGGGTCCCCGGTATTTTGCCGGTTGTGGCCCGCGCGGATGCTTAGTCTCACGCTTTCTACGCCCGCCTCCGGATACTCCGACTAGCTCCTCGATGGATATGCCAAGTGCCCTCGCATTCTCCTGGAGCTTTGACCGGAAGTCTTCGACCTCTTTCGCCTTGCGGGAGTGCACCTCTCCGTCGAGATCTTTCTTGATTTCCAGAATCTCCTCGAACGAATAGGAGGAGAAGTCTAAGGGCAGTTTGGCTTGGGGTTGTGCGGCTCTGGCCATGTTTGTATTCCTTGCTGGGGA
>JBAUNL010000542.1:0-2919 GCA_049579205.1 Rhodomicrobium sp.
GCTCAAGGGCGCAGCCTCGGATCGTCAGCCGATCATAGTGGAAGGCGAATATGATGGGCTCGCCTGCATCCAAGCCGGCTTCCGTGATGTCGTCAGCGTTCCGAACGGCGCCCCCGCCGGAGAGAACGAAGAGGGGAAGGCTCGCTATGCCTATCTCTATCGCGACGGCAAGCTTCTGCCCGAACTCGACAAGTTTGACTCCTTCATCCTCGCGGTGGATGGCGATGAGAAGGGCCGCTTTCTCCGTGATGCCCTTGCGGTCCGGCTCGGCGAACATCGGTGCCTTTGGATCGACTGGCCGCCGGGTATCAAAGACGCGAACGATATGCTTCGGGAGAAGGGTGCAAGCGCTCTGGCTGAATACCTATCCAATCCGAGGCGAATGTGGGTCGATGAAGTTGCCACTCTCGACGATATTCCGGACCCGGAAAAGGAAACAAGCTTTCATATCGGCTTTCCGGAGCTACAGCAGCATCTGCGTTTTCCGCGGAAAGCCTTCATCACTGGGCTTGGACCATATGAAAGCGGCAAGAGCACCTTCTTCCGCCAGCTCATTTGGAACATGTCCATGAACCATGGTTGGCGATCCGCAATCACATGCTTCGAGGAAAGCGCCAAATGGCGCACCGTCAACGCATTGCGGAAGATTGCGATGGGTAAGTCCGTCCATCTTGCCGGCGATCACGAACTCGACGCTGCTACGGATTGGATCCGGCGCAATGTCGTCTTCATCCAGAAACAGAAGCGCACGCTAATGACCGCCAAACGGCTGCTTGATCGTATCGAATATGCGGTCAAAGTCTTCGGCCTGAATATGGTGATCATCGATCCCTTTAACGAAATCGACCATGTCTATGGCAGGGACATCTCAAAAACAGACTACATCGCGAACTTTATCATGGAGTTCAAAGACCTCGCCGATAGCTATGGCATCGTTCTGATCTGCTGTGTCCATCCGCCCGCAGAAGCAATGCGGCGCCAGAGCGCCCGAAAAACGAAACTCTATACACTCGCTGACGCTGCCGACAGCAGCCACTTCGCGAATAAATCAGATATCGGCCTTTGCTTCTGGCGCCCTGGCACCGAAAACGTCACCCTCATGAATATCGATAAGATCAAGAATGTCGAACTGTGCGGCAGGCCTACCGGCGTCGAGTTCAGATTTCATGCCGACGCCGAACGCTACAGTGTGTCGCGCACGGGCTGGGATGTTTTTGACGACAAATCAGGGGAAGCGGCATGAGCACCATTCTTCGCAAGCTTCATGAAGAAGCCCAGGGTGACTTAGCCGTTTTCATGCACACTTTGACTTCGCCTTACGTGCGCGCGGCATGGGCGAGCCAAGATGCGATCTGAGTTGCGCCTGCCTATGGAACGCGAAGCTAGGCGCCTGCTTCATGCTGGCGAAGCCCTAACGTGGACGATAGCCAAGCAGAAAGCGGAGGAGGCTTTCAGGTGTGGCGCAAGGAATCGTAAGGGGGAGCCCTGCAAGTGCCGCCCCCTGCCCGGAAAGCAGCGCTGTAAGTACCATGGCGGGGCAACTCCGCCTCATACCGAGGAGGTAAAGGCATTTCTGCGGGAGAAGGCGGCCCAGCAGCCCCGGATTCGCGGACGCTGGGCCAAGATCGAGGCTGAAGATGGATAAGTCTCAGCGCACATGTGTGGAGTGCTGGCAGCCCTATACGATCGGCAAACGGCACGACTGCAAGCCGCAAGCCGCCCCCAAGCCGAAGCCTGCCGAGGCGGTGCTGCTGCCTGTACCTCACGCGTCACCTTAAATTTGATGCGTCACCTAAAACGTCACCTAAGGTGATTGAGATGGCGTCACCTAAGAGCGGGGCTGCACGGAACTATCGGTGGCGCGACAAAAACCGGGAGCGGTACAATGCTTACATGCGCGATCTCATGCGCAAGCGCCAAGAGGTACAGAGTGGGCAAGTTCGCACTGAGGTTCGCAGCTGAGCAAGGGTGCTGATGCTGATCGTTATGCAAACGGGCTACGGGATGAGATCAGAAAGCATGTCGCATAAGGACATTTCGCGACGGTCGCACTCGTCTAAAAATCAAAGTGATTCAATGATTAGCTTGACTGCGGAGGCGCCGCTTGTTACTCCTATGTCGCGTTTAGGAGGGAAACTCATGATAACGCGACGCAGAAAACCAGCTCAGAAGACAGTGCGGAAGCCAGGCCAAATGCGGCCTTTCACCCTTGATCAGGTGGCAATGCTCGAAGCGCTCTTGCCCCAGGATGGCAGTCTGACCGCTCTTCGCGATCTCGCCCTCCTTCGCGTCGGCATCGATACGATGCTAAGAAGTTCTGACGTTGTGACGCTTCGCCTTCGTGACGTCATGCCGAATGGTCAGCTTACAAACGCATTTGCGATCAAGCAGCGCAAGACCTCGAAAGTCGTTCAATGCGAGATCAGCGATAGGACGCAGGCCGCGCTCGCGGGATGGCTGGCGATCAACCCGCAGTTCACGCCAGAGGACCGGGTTTTTGCGATTACGACCCGGCAGCATCAACGCATTGTAAAGGGCTGGTGCGCCCTTCTAAAGCTCGACGGAGCCCTATACTCTACGCACAGCATCAGGCGCACGAAGCCTGCGCATCTTTACGCGAAGACGAAGAACCTGGCGGCTTGCAAAGAACTCCTGGGCCACGCAAATGTCAGTGCAACCGGCGTCTATCTTGGCGTGACTGGCGATGATGCCAGAGCGCTTGCGCGGCAGTTCCCGATTTGAGTCTTTCAAGTCGCAAACTTTGCGACTTTGTTAATCATTGTGTTGAGTTTCCAGCAAACTTGAGAAGGACGAAACGCAATGCGCGGAGGGCGATTTGAGCGCCGGACCATTGCCCAGGTGCTCCAGGAAGCAGCAGCCTTTAAGAAGCACAGTCGACCAGGATTTGCGCGTACGGAT
>JBAUNL010000543.1:0-3001 GCA_049579205.1 Rhodomicrobium sp.
GTATTCAGTAGCTTGCGCCAGCTGAAGAAGGCCGGTTGACGATTTAGGACGTGCTGGATCGGCTCCGTAAAGGCTCGAAATTGCGGAGCCAGACTCTCAAGGGTAATTCTATGGAACTGAACGCCACGCAAGCTGAGGCTGATCGAGTCCATCACGCCCCTGAGACTTGGATCCAAGGCGAGCGTGCCTAGCAACGGCGCCGAGCCTGACAGTTGTCTTAGCGTTTCGGCAAGTTTTGGTTCAGGGAGGAAGAGGAGCCCGTTGCGCCGGAAAAAACGGCCTCCACCCTCCTCGAAGGCGTCGCGAATGACGTCATGGCGCTCCTTAAGCCGCTGGGTCAGCTCATCGGCTGCGGTTTCAGCTAATTCCAATGTTGGCGCATCGATCACGGCGAGTATTAGCTGTTCCTGATTCGGAAAGGCTCGTTGAAACGCAATATTTATCGATATCGGTGTTCAGGGCAAAGTGTGCCACCGCATAAATTCCGGCCAGCGACGCCACCAAAACCGCGACGGCAACGGTGAGCCAGCGCCTCTCAGCACTAGTGCGGACGATTCCAACGAGGAGCGCCTTCAACATGGATGCAGCATTAGACAACACAATCCAAAAGCGCTGCCCGGCGCTAGTTGAACGAGATCCCGCTATACGCAAACCCAGCCCGCAAGTGGACATGCGCCCGTTGCGTTGCCCTTAAGGTTTCCGATTACGCTCCCGGGCGTCGATCATCTGATGCAACTGATGGGCGGCATTCTCAATGTCGAAGTGCTTATACTGCCCCGCCCTGCTTTCGGCGGTAATCAGACCACCCCGATGAACTTTTTCAAAATCCCCATAGGGAAACTCATACCGTCCCTTGGTGTGCTCGCGGTGCTCATCGTTAATGCCGAGATACCATTTGGCGTATTCATCATAACCATGAAGGCGAATGAACTCGTTCTCCTGTTGTGCCGTCGGCCGATACTCGCTCCAGGCATCTCTATCGTCAAAGACGTACTTGCCTTCGTTGATGAGTGCTTTCGCATGTTCGAATGCTCTTTCATTGAGTGTTACCGGCATGATTTCCAGTCCCATTCTTTGCGCAGTCAATTCGCTCCCGCCGTTGATCCCCGCTGTAATGCTTCGATAGCTTAACAGCATTTCAAGCTCGGCCGCTGCAATTCCCGGCCATTATCTCGGTTCAAGCGATAATCACACCTATGCCGAATCCGGCATAGCCTCTGCTGATATCATTTCGCTCCTACAGAGTATCCCATAACTCTCGGTGTGAATTCACTGTTCTCCATCAGTAAATAACCACCGAAGCATCTAAGGCGAAGCTATGGGATGTTATGAGGAAGCGTGAACCGAACGGCCGGTTGAATTGCGTGTCTGGTACCTTCAGCATCGATAACCTCTAACAACTTTGAGGTCATCCGAGCTTACGGCGTCATAAATGATACCCATCAGTAAGGACCAGCCGAGTGTTTCGAAGCACAAACTCGGCCTTGGGCCAAGGGCGCGGCCCGTGATCCTGCCAAGACAAGAACAGGATCTGGGGGATCAGGCGTCCGCTCTAGAGCGCGGTACAGTTCCGTCAGGCCGGCCAAGCGTGCCAGTGCGACCCGCGCACTTCAGGTCCTAAGACAATTTAGAAACAAATGCCGGTTCTGTTCCGCTCGACGCCCGTCAAACCTTCGAAAGCGGGCGTGACCTGCGCAAATGGTGTTTTCATGCCGGTCGGGTTCCAATCCCTCATCCCTCCGCCGTGCCAAGCCTTACGGTGAAGGGGAACGAAGTATACGCGATGTGCATTCGAACTCGGCGGCCGATCCACCGGCGGCACGCGGCGCGGCCTCAAAGAGGGATCGCTCATGAACATTTCCTTCCACATCGCCTTCTTCATCACGACAGCTTTGTTGGTCCTAGACACCGGACTCGCGCGAGCCGCGGTGCAGCCTAGCGACCCAGACCGGGCGCCAATTGCAGCGGTGGACCGCTTCAGCGACAAGGCAGGAACGCTTCTGCGGCGCTCGGCCGACAAACGTCTTCCAGGACCGAACGAGCCGATCGACTTCGACACTCAACCTTTGAATACCCTCTGCTTATCGCCCACAGGTGAGCCGGTGCTCTACTATCATTTCGACGCGCAGACTACTACGCCGGCGCCGGTCTACATTTTGTATCACGAAGGCGAAGATAAGCCTGTGCAGGGTCAACTCAAGATTATCGACACGCTGCCAGGTGAGAAGGGCTACAACGATTTTCGCCAAGTTTGGAAAGTGTGGGTGCCAAAAGACTACTTAGCCAACACGATTACGGATTCGGCGTTGTTGCTGCAGGCCGGCTACAAGGTGGAGAAGACGGACAAATTGCTCAACATGCCGGTGGTTCCCGACAAGTCGCAGGCGCGCGCGCGTTTTAACGGTGGTGACCCCGGGCTGCACCGTGCCTGGTATCGCGGCGAAATCGCAAAATTTTTCATCTTTGACGAGGCGCCATTGTCGGTGTCGGGAGACGAAGTTCCGGTCTCGCCGATCTACGATGGTTTCACGATCAATCCTGGGCAACCGGGCGGCGGGGTGGAGTTCTGCACTGAGCCCAACTCCATGCAGACTCACAACGTGGTTGCCACCGTACCGGGGAACAAAGCGTACTCGCCGCTGTGGCTGCGGGTTGTCTACGACAGTGGCGCTTGCCCGTCTGTACACAATCTTGAAACTGCCTCGCAGGCAAAGGTCATCCCAGCCGAGGTGCTGTTCATCAACTGCCCGATTGTGGCGATCCGGCACCGAGGCTGAGGGCGGCGGGCGACCAACCCTCTAATAAGGGTACCGGTACCAAGGCGGCCCTGGCGGAGGCGGGGGCATAACTTCGTTCCTCAAACACGTCTGGAGCAAGTAATACCGTATCCGGTTGATTAGTTCGCCTCGTTTGGCTTTGGCCACCAATGGAAGAGCGTGCTAGCCCGGATCGCATCGCGCTGCTCGATCAGGGCGACGCAGCGCTGGCTGACAACCCTTTC
>JBAUNL010000544.1:0-9224 GCA_049579205.1 Rhodomicrobium sp.
CGGAGCGGCGTTATCCTAATCGCATCGGGCAAACATACGCCGTCACCTATAATCCACGGCATCGCTGGTATTGGCTGCCGAACATGCGGCCTGAGGAGGCGCTGGTGTTCAAGGTCTACGACTCCTCAAAGGACGGGCGCGCCCGCTGGTCGGCACACACGGCGTTCGACGATCCGGCTTCGCCGCCGCATGCCCGGCCGCGCGAAAGCATCGAAATTCGCACGCTGGCGTTCTTCGACTAGCGGGAGAAAGCGCTAGCATGGTGCGGACTGCAGCGCGGGCGCGCACCTTTGCCGGCATGATGCCGCACGCGGTTCCAGTTGACCATCGTTGTCTACGAGCGTCGTGCCCGTCGTCCCGATTGCTCTTGTGCGGCGGAAACGGTCCCGCGCGGCGTGCATGCGGCTCGTCGACTCGCATGGAACGGTTTTGCTCTGTCTCCACGAGTGGGGTGCCGTTCGCCTGTTCAATGATTCGCCGAGTGCAATCACAATTTCTGATTGCGGGTCTATAGCATGTTAAACTTGAAGCTTTCTTGACGATGGCGGGGTTGGCAGGAGCCGTGGCTGGGAAGGCCGGGCGACTGACGCCCAAATACCCTCCCGGAGAATGGGATCCGCGAGCCCATCGCCTGCCGCTGCTGCCATAATTCTGGATCGCTCCTCGTATGGCAGGATTGAGTGGAATCTCGTTGGATCAAGCTCAGCTATCGGGAGTGGTAAGTGGTAAGTGCGAAACGCGCGTGATGATCGCTGGCGGGTTTGCCGATCTAAGGACCAACCTGATCCCCAACGGTAAAGCCAAATTTAGCGTAGATTTGCAGCGCTTCCGGACCAATCAAAAACGCGAAAAGCTTCCGTGTTTCGAGTCCGTCGTTGTCTTTGACGATTGCGAAGGTGTAGCGGATGGCAATGCCATTGCTTTTTGGGAACCGGCCCAAGACCTTCACCTTGTTTGAGGCCGTTGCTTCGGTCGAGAACGTGATTCCAAGCGGGGCTTGCCCGCTTTCGACCAATTCCAAAGCGGCCTTTGCGCTCGAAGCTCTTGCAAGCCGCGGCGCAATTGACTTCCACTGGCCGAGCTTGGAAAGCGCGGCCATGGCATAGATGCCAATTGGCGTGTAATCGGGATCCCCCAGAGCCAACTTCTCATTAGGTCCAAGCAGCCCCGTAAAATCGAACTCAGGCGAGATCAAAACTTCCTTTAGCGCACTATTGATGGGGGCAACCAGAACAAGATCATTGCCAACCGGCGACGCGACGGCTTCGCGATCCACGACCCCTTTCGCAATCAGGGTGTCAACGATCTGGCCGGAGGCCGAAATAAATATATTGGCCGGGGCGCGCTGTTCGATCTTTTTCGCAAAATCAGCCGATTGGCCTTCCTTTACCGCGACCGGGAGCGTGGAGCCCTGCTGGTAGCGGTTGATGGCGGCGCGTAGCACAACGGCAAAGCTTGTCGCCGTATAGACATTTATTACGCCAGAGCCGGCAGCCGCACACATGCTCACAGATAAAATCGAAGCCGAAAGAATTACAACAAACGCGGCGGCGGCTCTTGATTTGAGCGGCATGAGTGCAACTTAGTCGAATGGCCTTGTTCAAACTTCGTTTTTAGGTGTCTGTCCGGCGAGCGGCAATAAAAGGATGTCTGATTATCCCATAGTTACAGTTTGCATGGGATTTCAACACCAACAATAACGCTTTCGGTCATTCTCTGCCAACCGGGTGCCATCTCGGCATCGACCTTCATTCCGGATTGGTGGAGAGAAGGGAGACCGGCGGCAGAGCTGCGTGGAGGTTCCATTGATACCGCGATTCAGTTGCTGACCGGCAGTTCATGAACATCTTCACTCGCGATAAGGGGCCCAAAGGCTCGAATATTTCGCAATCAAGTCTTTTGCGGCCTTCAAAAGCATCAAGCCATCGTTGCCGTGTTCCTTTTGCTCCCGGATCCATGCGTCAGCTAAGGGTTGGGATTGCCGGTACCAGGCGTCATACTGCTCGCCCTTAATGAAGGTCACCGTGCCGCCGCTAGCTTCGTAGGCCTCGCGGCCGGCGGTCTCGAATTCATCCCACAACCGGCCAAGTTCGGCGGCGAGCTTCATGCCCGAATTCTCGTCGATGATCTGGCGCAGCTCAGGCGGCATGTTCGAGTAGGCACTGCGGCTCATTGCGAAAATGAACACCGCCGTGTAGAGGCCGCGATCGCCGGCAAACTCAGAAATGTGGTGAATGCGATTTTGAAGTTTAAAGGTAGGAACAACCTCATAAGGAAAGACCGTCCCATCTAGATGGCCCTGGTCGAATTCGGTTGCGACGCCAGCCGCTGGCATGTGTTTTGGCTCTGCGCCAAAGGCCGAGAGCATTGCTGAGACCTGAGCAGAGGGGGTTCTGATGCGCAACCCCTTGATATCGGAGGGCAGGCGAACCTCTTGGTCCCTATTCATGATAACGCCGCTTGAATGGCACCAAACGGCGAGCACATGAACATCCGCAAGCTCGTCACGGGCATAGCTCTCATAGTACTCCTGAATCGCCATGCTTGTTACTCCGGCTCGCGATGAGGCGAGCCAAGGCAATTCAAAGACGCTAAGCTTTGGGAAGCGCCCGGGGGTAAAACCGGCGAGCGTCCAGACAATATCGACTTCTGACCGCTCGACCTTACCTAGGAGTTCGAAGGGCTTCCCGCCAAGCCCCATAGAAGCTGTTATCTTGATGTGGATCCGCCCATGCGACGCCGCTTCGATCCGGCGGGCCCAGGGCAGGAAAAATCGTGTTTGCTGAGGCGAGCTTTCAGGCAGAGAGTGCTCGAGGCGAAGCTCGATGTTCTGCGCGCGCGATGCCTGAGGCTGACCGGCTATTATAAAGGCCATAACCAAAGCGCCAATAGCAATCAGGAAGATATTCGGCCCTGCCATAGCGATTACCTTTCTAAGCGCATGGCGTCCAAATGCTATTCGTGCCACCACGGTGAAGATGGCGGCCTTAGTCTTGAACCGGTTCGCTGTTACGTACATCGGCGCCGGCATTCAATCTAAGGCTTAACTGCACGTGCCTGGCAATAGCTACAATTTCAAAGGCCATAAACCCTGTTGAAAGCTCTAAGCGTGCGTGGGTGTTAAGCTGTCTGGGGAGAGCGTTTGCCGCCATTTTACCTTGTACTCATAAGTGGCGAAAATAGCGAAATTCATAAGCCAAGTTCGCTCAGATCTGCATGCTCCTCAGGCCTTCCTCCGAGCGGCCAATGATATTTGCGCTCACTCTCTTTGATGGGCAGATCGTTGATGCTGGCGATCCTGACGCGCATAAGGCCATGCTCGTCGAATTCCCAATTCTCATTACCATAGCTGCGGAACCAATTGCCGTTGTCATCATGCCACTCATACGCAAAGCGGACCGCGATGCGATCGTCACGAAATGCCCAAACCTCCTTGATAAGACGGTAATCCAGTTCGCGCGCCCATTTGCGGCGGAGAAAGGCCTCGATGGCCTCGCGCCCTTGAAAGAATTCAGACCGGTTCCGCCAGCGGCTGTCATCGGTATAGGCGAGTGCGACGCGAGCAGGGTCCCGCGAATTCCAGGCATCTTCGGCCATGCGGGCTTTTTGTGCAGCGGTCTCTGCACTGAATGGCGGGAGAGGGGGACGGGACATAGGGAACCTTTTGATTAGTTTGCGGGCCAGCGCATCTGCGACAAGCCAAACAATTACGGTCTAAGCGCTGGCGGGATACGGCGATACCCCCATAATATAGGTAGACAAAAGGAGAGGCTGGAGATGGCTCCGGAAGGAAACTACTAGCAAGTTCCAAAAGGTCTGGTTGGGGTCATAGGCGGTGGTTTCTGCAACGAAATCAATGAGTCCGCTAATCCTCTAGCAGCGGAAGATATTGTTGCAACCGCGAGAACCGCCGTTCCGGGCCAGGAGCAGTCCTTCTTCCGGCTAAAAAACCGTCCGCATCTTCCTACGAGTCCGGCCGGAAAGCCACTTCTATGTATTCGCCTGCTTCTTCAGCGTTGGAGCGTCGACTGCATCACCACCACAGTGTAGGGGTTCCAGGTCGAAACAAGCCAATAGATCGTCGCCGACTTAGGATGCGCAGGAAGGCTGCTCAAATTCTGGGTGTAACGGTTCAGCACAAAAGGTGCATAGAAATGGCCGGGGTTAGGCACCGTAGCAATTAAAAGCCCGGGAGCCAAACCTGGACAACCCTTCGTAGTGTCATTCTGGATAAGTGTGCAGACGATGTTGGCGGGGTCTTGTACAGCGCTGAGCAAGACAATGGGCTGTGACCATGGGCCCCAAGGGTTAGGCGCCGCACGAGCCTCGATGGTCCAAGCGCCGCAACCATAAAGTAGAAGCCAAACGCCGAGCGCCTGATTATACGTTACCGAATGCTCGCCAACGCAGCGTTCGGTCGTGGGCAGGGCAGCAGAGTAAATTTCCGCGCTGGCGGACGGGGGCACCCATGCGGTAGGTGAAGCCGGGTTGCCTTCCCATACAGACCGCGTGACCCAGACGGGATTTCCGGAGTTGTCAGTACCGTTGAAGAAATACCAAGTCGTCGGATCGCCAAAGCTCGTTTGCGGCGCGATCGCCAGATAAGGAATGCTAGCGCGGAATCGCGGCACGCCAAAAACCGGATATCCTTGTACCTTGGAGGAGGAAATATTGATGGTTACGGGTTGGGTCATTGCATCCGCCGCCGCACTCACATAAACGAACCCGCTTGGCATGTTGCGGGCTAGCGCGGGGTCTGCGCCAGAGGGAGGCGTCCACGTAAAAGAAGTTGGATTCGCCATGGCCGCCTGGGCGAGCACGCTGCGTCCCACGCTGCTGCTCTGCAGCATCTCCTCGCAGGTCACACTTGGGGGAGGGAGAGCGAGAGGGCTAGCCGGATTCGGCGCTAGCGGTGTTGGGAGCGAGCAATGGTCGGTCCAGAAGAATGCATAGAAGGTGCCGCCGACAAACGCGCCGCCCGACGGCACGTTAAATGATCCCTGCTGGATCGGCGGCTGTACCGCCGGGCTCTGGAAATTATTAGGTGAAATGGACTGGGACACGAGCTGAAGATTGAGGCAGGACGTCTGGTTGGGCACCGCCGTCTGCGACGTATTGCCGAGCACGTCGTCGGGCGGAAAGGGGGCCATGCTTTGGGCTGGATGCCCAGGGTAAAGTGGAGGTCCCGGCAGAGCGCCGTCGCCAAACAGGAAATAGAGCGGCGAAATGGTGCGCGGTATGGGCCGTACGATTGGTCCTTGCCCGGTGCTCTCAAGTGTTACGGTATAAGTCGTTTCCACCGGAAAGCCCAAATCGACACCTTGAAGCCCCCAATTCGTCAGCGTTTTCGCATTGGTCGGCTGGCCGGTGGCCCAATCGGTGTCTCCGATGAGCTGGCATACCTTTGTGCTCGCTCCGGCAAGCGCTATCGTCTGCGCATGAGAGCTGTTGGGAAGAATTCCCGCTGTGGCGGCAAAAGCCACCGTCAGCATTGCGAACCAATGAAGCTTGCGCATGATCCCTCCCTGCTCCTGACTCCCGGCCGGGTAGTCTTTAACCAGCATCTAACGGCTGTGTTTCTTATCGACTAGCAATTTTTTTAGTTTTTATGACCGCGTTTTAGCTGGTCCCCGGCACTCACTTGTCACGGCTGATAAGGTCCGGAATTCCACCAGGCTCGGCCTTTTCACCTTAATCAGCGATGAGGACCGCATTGGTTCATCAGTGCCGGTTTCATGAAGGTTTTCAATGCGTCCGCTCGTCCCCTCCTAGCCGAAGGATTTGTTGCAACCGCGAGAATTGCGGCCTTATGTAGCAAGCGCAGTGCGTTTGCTACATAAGACCGGAGAATTGCAAGTTAGGGCCAAAACCGGAATTGCGACCTCCAGTTTGGATGGACCTTCCGTTTTCAGCTGCACGCCCGGTTTACAGCAGCTCATAGCTGAGGCAACTCCCGGAGGAGAAACTGAATCACATTCTCGCCCATGACCGCACCGATCGTCGCGTGGTCGTATCCGGCCGACAACAGAGCTTGGGTCAAATACGGCAACTGGTCCACTGCGATCGGCGTCGGGAACGAATCGAAACCTGACCCAAGCGCGATAACTTTGGGACCGGCAATCTTGATCATATACTCAAGGCTGCGAAGGATATCGTTGATTCCGCCGCCACCAACATAATCTCTGACAAAGCAGAGACCAACCACGCCGCCCCGGCCGGCCACCGCGCGCAAGAGCTCGTCAGGCATGTTCTTGGGATCGTTTATAGCGCCTTTAGCGCCGGTATGCGAAATAAACGGTACGCGTTTGCTTAGACCGAGCACGTCTTCGATGACCCGGGGCGCCGCATGAGCCAGATCGATGATCATGCCGGTTTCGTTCATGGTCTTGACCGCATCGCGGCCTAGCGGCGTCAGTCCACCCTTGGATACGCCACTCGCTGACGCCGCAAATGCGCTATCGTTCAGATGGACAAGCGAACAGGTCCGGTAACCCGCCGCGAAGAGCCGCTTGATATTGCCGGGAGCGTATTTGGTGCCGTCGCTGCTTTCCAGCCCCAACACGGCGCCCCGGAGGCTGGGGCTGGTGATGCGGTCATCGAGCAATCGGCGGAGCTGACTTGCAGTCTCGATGAAGCGGACCTCGCCTTTGCTCTTCGCGCAGAAATTTCGAAGCTTCTGGCCATAGTAGAGCGCGCGTTTAGTCTGATCGAGAACGGCGCCAACCGGCCACTGATCAACGATACCAAGCAGGGTCAGCCGGTCGCTGCAATCATCGATGTTGTCGCCTTCGGTGCGGCGCGGAATTTCCGTCACCGACAGGAAGAGCTGGAGTACCCCATTGCCGTCGCGCATTCTGGGAAAGTCGAAATGACCAAGACGCGATCTGCGGTTCAGATCTTTGCGCCACATCATGACGTCGGTGTGAAGGTCGGCAACGCGGAGCTTGCTATGCAAGTCTTTCGCGCCGGATCCCAAGGCGGTTTGCGGCAATGCAGCCGGCGATGGACAAAAGAATTGCGTCGCGGTGAGGAGGTTGAGCCGTACCAGAAGCGTCCAAGCAATCAACAACCCGGCGAATGCCAGCACTGCGTAAAGAGCGATCCCCACTTGGCACCTCTCACTCTAGCATGCTAAAAGTGAACACCCGTTCTCGTTCAGAGTCAACCTGAAATGTGAACAAATGTTCTTGTTTTGAGAAAACATGACGCGAACTCCCAAGCAAAGCCGCAGCCGGGCCAGAGTCGAACGGATTTTGGATTCCGCCGCCGCGCTTCTAGCGGACGATGAGGCTGAGAAAATCACCGTCCGCACGCTCGCTGCCCGTTCCGGGGTGTCGGTCGGGACGATCTATCAATTCTTCAGGGATGTCGAAGCGGTAAGAGGGGCGGTTGCCGAGCGGACCTATGCCGGGTTCAGGTCTGCGCTCGCGGCCCACCTCACCGAAGACGCTGCACGTGCCTCACCCGGCGAGTTTTTCTGCACGCTCATTGATGTAATTGGCGCGCTTCAAAAGCAGTATCCGCAGGTCGGTTGTCTTGTTCGAGGAGATAACAGCGATGAACTCCGTGCGGCTTTTGCGGCGGAATTGAAGGAACTTATAGCCGCGCATGTTCGATCCACCTTTGCCCGCGCGTTTCCCAAAATGCAAAAGAATGAGCGGGAGCTGAAACTTGAAGTAGCCCAATCGGTTATGCTTGGCGCACTCCAGGCGATGCCCAGCGGGCCAGAGGCTTCGCGTTTAGCTCATATGACCCAGACCAAGGCCGCCGTTTCGTTGTATGCCAACGCAAGCTTCATTCCACGGGGTCCTTAACAGCGGACACATACCGGTCACAGCATGGGAGACATCAAAGTGACAGACACTGCCAGCGCCTCATCACAGCCTAGCTCCGCGATCCCGGCCGACGACCTTAGCCGCTAGCTGACGGTCGCCGGCCCAGGTAGTCCCGGGGTGCGCCATGTCGCTGTTGTGGGCAACACCTACAGCATCCTCGTTTCGGGCGAGCAGACAGCCGGACGCTACAGTTTGATTGACATGATCGTGCCCGATGGCAGCGGCCCGCCTCCGCATCGCCACGATTTCGAGGAGATGTTCACGCTGCTCGAGGGCGAACTCGAATTCACCTTCCGCGGTGAAACCACAACGGTGCGTGCGGGATCAAGCGTGAACATTCCGGCCAATGCACCGCACATGTTCAGGAACACTTCCGGCAGCACAGTGCATATGCTGTGCATGTGCACGCCAGCAGGGCAGGAAGAATTCTTCATGGAGGTGGGTGACCCTATGGAGAGCCGAACGTCGCTGCCGCCTCAGCTCGGCAAGGCTGAAATGGAAGAGCGGATGGAGAAGGCCAAGGCACTTGCCCCGAAATACCGCACGGAACTGCTGAAGCCATGAACCTTACCGGAACAGGAGCTTCTAGCGTGCCAGCTCTGTCGCCTGCGTCAGTTCCGAAGTGGGTCTATCTGTAACAGTACCAACCACGCATTCAACCGCACAGTAGCAAGGGCCGCATGCTGTGAAAGAAGAATCGTCAAATTTGATAGTTCTCGAATGGAGTCCTCAGCTGTAATTTAATGAACGATTTCGACGAGTCTTGACACTACTTTTTTTCACATGTCGGCGCTTGATATGGTTCGAGAGCCGTCAACGACTCGGTCGCAAGGTCTGGATTTGCGAGGTGAAATGCTCCTCGTACGGCGCCGCCAAACCCGGCGCGAAGGCGAATAATTTATGGCGCGGCCTTGTTTCTGGTGAGCGTGCCGACCCAGCTCAGGAACCGCGCGTCTTCGTTGATCGCAGGCTGAGGCGTGGCGCGATTAACTCCGGGAGATTGGGTCGTTTGCTTCGCCGGCGTTGAACAGGATGCCTCGGAGGCCAAAAGCAGCGCTCGACGGCTGTCGGTCCCCGCGGGACATCCTGGAATGATTTACCCAAGCGGCGTATCCTCGCCCGTGAACGATAGGCGAAGAGACAGGGAAGAGCGCCGATGAGCCGACACACCATCCCCTTGGGCAGGATTCTCGGGATCCAAATTGCTTTGGATTACTCCTGGTTTTTGATCTTCGCGCTGCTCACCTGGATCCTCGCCACGAATTATTTTCCCGCGGAGTTCAAGAACTGGCCCCCGTATCTGTACTGGGTGATGGGCGCGGTGGCGGCCGTCATGCTCTTTGTCAGCGTACTGCTCCACGAGCTCGGTCACTCGGCAGTCGCGCAGCG
>JBAUNL010000545.1:0-10799 GCA_049579205.1 Rhodomicrobium sp.
GAACAACCTGCCGCTTGAACTCGATCGAATATCTGTGCTGTGTGGCCATGGGCTTTCTCCTTGAAAGCCCGGTCCAGATAGTCTGATTCTCACATCCTCAGCTGTCCACCTGGAGGGGTGCACTCCAATCGGCTCCGAAAAGTTGACCACGCTTGAGGTTGAAGCGTTGGAGCGCCAAGCCTCTTACGGCGCCACGCTTCGCTGCGCGTCCAGCCTTGGCGCTGCGGCGTGCTGAGGGTGGGTCAGGGCTGGAAGCCGATCAACAACCGAAGAGATGGTGAAGCGCTATATCGAGGCTGACGGCTCTATTCATTGCTGAGGGCGTCTTTCAGATCATCAGGAGCCGCAAACTTTCTCTGGTCCAGCCCCCGGGAAGATCTTGATAAAGGCGGAGCTGCCGGTGGCATGAGAGTTGCTTTTGCACGGAACAAGGTTGCCGGAGCGCCGACAAAATGACGTCGAAATTGTTGATTCGCGATGTTCTGGCCATTGACCCTGAGGCGTTATCTCACCCTGCGCGCAAGGATATCCTCATCGAGGACGGGCGGATTTTAGAGATCCGAAAGGGCGGCAGCACACCCGTCTTCGCGGTACACGTGGTAGAAGGGCGCGATCGGCTACTGTTGCCGGGCCTTGTCAACGCCCATACGCATTCGCCGCTCAATATCTTAAAGGGAACCGGTGACGTTCTTAGCCATCCGGCCTTCATGTGGCGCAACCAGGCGGACACTGCTGCCCGGACGCCGGAGGAAATAAGATTATCGGCCCTCCTCGGCTGCATCGAGCATCTCCTGAATGGGACCACCGCGGTTATCGATCATTTCCCGGAACAGGGGTTCGATCAGGCTGATATCGACGCCGTCGCCGACGCTTATCGCATTTCAGGTATGCGCGCCGTGATCGCGCTACGCATCTTCGATGAGCCGTATACGGACATCGAGCCGGCCTGCGGCTTTCCGGAGGAGCTTACGATCTTTAATCCATTGGAGCCGTCGCCGCTCGCGGATAGCCTCGCTTTGGTCGAATCCGCTATCATCCGCCACGATGGTACCGCCGGTGGCCGTATCCGTGTGTGTCCCGCGCCCTCGAATCCGATGCGTTGTAGCGACGAGCTGCTCGGCGCGGCTCGCGATATATCGGAACGGTACAACACCGGGGTGCATATGCATCTGCTAGAAACCGCGGCTCAGGCCAAAATCGCGGCACAGCGCTATGGCACGTCGATGGTACATCATCTCGACGACATAGGCTTGCTCAATAGCCGCCTTTCGGCCGCACACACGATTTGGTTGGACGATAACGATATTGGGTTGATTGCCGCTCGCAATGTCATTCCCGTTCACAACCCCGAAAGCAATCTTAAGCTCGGCGCTGGTATTTCCCCGGTCGCTCGCATGCTGCGAGCTGGTGTCTCCGTTGCACTGGGAACGGATGGTGCGGCGACCAATGACAATCTCGATATGCATGAGGTCATGCGTCTCGCGGTCATGTTGCAGCGTCCTGGCGAGACTGATCGCTCGCTTTGGCCGACTTCTTACGATGCCTTGAAGATGGCCACCCTTTCGGGAGGGAAGGCGATTCGTACTGAGCACCTCGGCAGACTCATTCGCGGCGCGCCAGCCGATTTTGTGCTGCACGACTTGGCAACGCCACAGTGGAGCCCCCTGAACGACCCTGTTCCTCAGCTCGTTTTCGGCGCCTCCGGTAGTACCGTCGACACCGTGATAGTGGATGGGAGAGTCGTCGTCGAAAACCGGCGTCTCGTGGCCTTCGATATCGAGCCAATCCTGGCCGAAGTCCGCGAACTGGTGCCGCGCCTGCGCGAACGAAATCGTGGTTTGCAAGACTGGGCAGCGCGGCTAGAGAGGCTGGTGTGAGGCGTTAAATTCTAGATTTCGGAATTTCACAAATACGGGCCGTTTGCATGCGGCTTTGCCTATTTTAGCGGCACACTCCCCCGATGAACGCTCAGCCTGTCGATGCGCCCCGGTTTGGTGCGGCAATACAATTTGCAGCAAGCACTCCGCCGGGGTCATGTCAGCGCACCTTGCGGACGATATCAGGAAGGTGCGTCCAGCTGGCGCGTGGGACCTTGAATGTCCCGGTCAGTGCCGTTCGGGTCATTGCCTTGTTTAAGACAGGGGGCCTTCAGCGGTTGCTGAATGAACTGGTATAGGCCTTGCTTACGCTTCCCTGAGTCTTTCCGGGGGATCCAAACCATGAGTCTCAGATTTAATCACGATCGCCGCCGCTTTCTGAAAGCTGGCGCATCGCTTGGCGCAGCCGCTACGCTCGGAAGCACGGCTTGGCCGGGGTCTGCATTTGCAGCTGGCGTCACGCCGCTATCCTTCCAACTCTCCTGGATCAAGAGCATCCAATATGGCGGCTACTTCGCGGGTATCGAGAATGGCGACTTTAAGAAACTTGGGCTCGATGCGACATTCGTATCGGGCGGGCCAAATATCGATCCAATCGGCAACGTAGCCAGCGGACAGTCCCAACTTGGTGACCGGCCCATTGGGCCGCTACTCATCGCGAGGGAAAAGGGTATTCCGATCAAAGTGATCGGCACAGTTTTTCAGAAGAGTCCCTACAGCGTCATCAGCCTCGCCGATAAGCCGATCAAGACCGTGCAGGATCTGAACGGCAAGACCATCATGGTGCCTACCTCAGGCGTCCCGCTGATTCGTAAAATGATTGCCGATGCCGGTCTTAAACCGGATGACGTAAAGATGGTGCCGGCCTCCCCAGACCCGGCAGCTCTCGTTAGCGGCCAAATCGACGGCTATTGCGGCTATGTTACCAACCAGGGCGTCATACTTGAAACGCGGGGAGTGAAGATCCATGCCTTGAGTGCGCAGGATGTTGGAATTCCGGAAACCACCGGTACAATCTATGGCCGCGAGGACTTCCTGAAGGCGAACAGGGAGCTTGTCGTCAGTTTTCTTAAAGGCGCCGTCGACGCCTGGCGATGGACGCTCGGCCATCCGGAAGAAACCGCGAAGCTGATGGTAAGCAAATATGGCGCGCCGGGTTTGAATTACGAAGCGCAGCTCGCAGAGATCAAGGCGAGCAGGCCCTACATAGAGGCAGATGCTGGCGTTACTAAAGGTCTACTGGCGCTCGACTTGAAAATATTTGCGAAAATTATTGAGGTTTACCACGCTGCGGGCCTTCTCAAATCAAACTTGACTGCCGAAGAGCTGTGCGATCCAACCTATATCGATGCTGCTCTGAAGACTTAGGTTGGCGCGGTGCTCTAAAGAACATGTCTTTCGATATTCAGGTGCATAACGTTTCCATGGCCTTCCACGGCCGTGGTGAGAGTGTGATTGCACTCGACAAGGTGAACATGCATGTGTCTACGGGACAATTCGCCTCGATCATCGGACCCAGCGGCTGCGGAAAGTCGACGCTGCTGCGTCTGGTTGCTGACATCATGCAGCCCATTGGGGGCAAGATTACGCTCGGAAATAGAAGCCCGGGAGCCGCGCGCCGCGAGCATTCGCTCGGGTTTGTTTTTCAAGGGCCGACGCTACTGCCTTGGCGAACCGTGAAGCAGAACGTTGAGCTGCCACTGGAAGTTGTTGGTCGCAAGAGTTCGAAGCGTTCGGTCCGTTCGGCTGATGAGCTGATTAATCTGGTGGGACTGCAGGGTTTCGAAAACGCACTGCCCCATCAACTCTCAGGAGGGATGCAGCAGCGCGCCGCAATCGCCCGCGCGCTCATTCTCGAGCCCAGCGTCCTTCTCCTCGACGAACCCTTCGGAGCGCTCGATGAGATTACACGGCAACGGATGAATATCGAACTGTTGCGGATCTGGGCCGAGTCTGGGACGACCGCCTTGCTGGTAACGCACTCCATCGGGGAGGCCGTCTTCATGTCGAATCATGTCCATGTCATGAGTGCTCGGCCCGGTCGCATCATCTCTTCAGTCGAGGTGCCACTCCCTCGGCCGCGCAGTTTCGATATGATGCGAAGCCCGGTCTTCTTCGAATGCGTCAACCGCGTCCGGGACGCGCTCTTCGGCAACGATGGTACCGAGGCCCTGAGACACGCCGAGCCAGCGGAAGCTTATTGATGGCGACGGCGAAGCCCCTTTCCCGCAGAAGGTTTACCCCCCTCACGCGCGCGCTGTTCACAACCATAGCCCTGCTAGGCTTCGCCGAGGCGATGAAGAAAGCGGGGATGTTTCCGGTATTCGTGCCGGCACCGTCTCAAGTGTTCAAGGAGATCGTGCGGTCCCCACTGCTCGTCACCGGAAATCTCGCACCGACGGCCTGGAAGGCGACCCTCGGCTATTTCATCGCCATGAGCGTTGCAGTCACCGCTGGCGCCTTAGCGATCCTAGTCCGCGAAGTTTACGGTGCGATCTACAACTTCAGTGTAATCCTGAACAGCATTCCGATCATCGCCACCGCTCCACTGCTTGCGCTTTGGCTCGGAACCGGACCGCAGCTCCAAGTCGTGGTCGCGGCGCTTGCATGCCAGTTTCCGATACTTGTGGGGACTGTGCAGGGTCTGCAGGCGGCGGAAACCGCGCAGCGCGAACTCCTACACGTTCTGTCAGCATCACGGATGCAGACCCTTCGTTATCTGTTGATCCCAAGCGCGGTGCCATATCTCTTTGCCGGCTTCAAGATCGGAGCGCCCTCTGCGGTGCTGGGAGCAATCACCTCCGAATGGGCCGGCGCCGACAGCGGTGTGGGCGCCATGATGCTTTACGCCCTGTTCTCTTATGACACTCCCAAGGTTTGGCTCTCGGTCCTGCTGACCTGCCTACTGGCAGCAGGTGGCTACGGCATTGTTGTTCTTGCGGAGAAGCTCGTATTTCGCGTGAACCAGGAGGGTGAGCGGGTGCAATAGCTCCATGCAAGCACACATATGGCAAAGTCTGGCGAAACGTCTCCTGCAGTTTGTCCTTTGGACGAGTGTTGCCGGGGTTCTTTGGCATGGCATAGTCAGCGGCCTAGGCGTTCCAGCTTATATTGTTCCCCTGCCTCGCGCCGTCGCCGGAGCCTTTGTAAGCGGATGGCAGGTGGTAGCGAGCCATGCGGCCTTCACCTTATCGGCCGCCGTCCAGGGCCTTGCGGCGAGCACGCTTTTTGCATCGCTCATCGCCGTGGCTTTTTCTCTTAATCGTAACCTCGAACAAGCCGCTATGCCCATTACGGTGGTGTTCCGGTCTACACCGGTCGCCGCGGTTGCGCCGATTATGACCTTGTTTCTCGGCCGCGGCCTTGGCACCAGCATCGCTGTCGTGATCATTATCTCGTTCTTCCCGATCCTTGTAAATCTGATGCGCGGTATAGCGGCCGCCGATCCGAATGCCGCGGAATTGCTCCACGTCTATGGAGCTTCCAAACTGCAGCAGATGAGACTAGTCCGCATTCCCTTTGCGTTGCCCTATCTCTTCACCGGACTAAGGGTGGCTGGCACAAGTGCGCTCCTTGCGGCCATGCTATCTGAATGGATCACTGGGTCGCCGGGGCTTGGCAAGCTCATCCTCGAGTCGGGCGAAATGCGTGAGACCGAACTGCTTTGGGGGACTGTGCTCATGTCAGTCTTCATCGCTTTGTGCATATTCTGGATTACCTCTGCAGCCGAAGCCTTTTTCTTACGCTGGAAGAAATAAGACGACACCAGGCTTCAGCGTCGACAAAATCGAGGACAAGATTGCGCTGAAGGTCGTGCAGAATGGCCACATCACCATGAAGGACGTCCGGGTGCCGGAAGTGAACCGCCTCCAGGGTGGCAACTAATTCCGCGACACCGCGAAGGTGTTGAAAATGACGCGCTACGCCCCGAAAGGCCGCATCTAATTTGTTCATGCAAAAAAGCTGAAGGCAATCATAACCCCAATTTGTTTCCAAGCGGCAATACCCTCTCCTGCAAGCGCTGCCGGTTATCCAAGCGCACGGAGAGCCTCCCATTCGCTTCGTGCCGCTTGCTATCTTGCCGATTTCAGGCAGCCGAAATTCCACGGTGCTTACTCCTGGGGGACAAGGGCATCCAGGCTTTTGGCTAGGGTCTCGGCAAAAGTTAGAGCCGCGGTGGAGAGATTGCGCCCTCGCAATTGGCAAAGCACCAAATCGGATGCCGGTATATCACGCTTGTCCAGCGCACGGGCGGAGGCACGTCTTCAAGCGGGGGCGGGCGTCGTTGCCGTCTTTCCATGTACCCATTGGTCTGCCTAATGTTGCGCCTTCGCCAACGCCAGAGGATTAATGGGTATTCTGATTCCAGCGGGGCGGTCAGCGCTCGAGAACATATCTGCCCGGCGCATCCTCAAGCGGCAGGTTTCCTTTGCCGGGAGCACCGAGTGCGGGCGGCGGTGTGCTGACAGGCGATTGCTATTTTGCTGCGCGTGCTAAGTTGCAGCTAATTGCCTTTCTGCGAAATTTGAATACAATTGCAAAAAGGGGAGCGAATGCGGAAGTACCATTTATTCATCAACAATGAATGGGTCGCTCCTTCGAAGGGGGAGTGGTTTCCAAGCCTCGATCCTTTCTCAGGCGAAGCATGGGCCGAGGTTCCACTTGCGCGCGCCGCAGATGTCGATCTGGCCATCGCGGCGGCAGCGAATGCGTTCGAAGGGCCTTGGTCGCAACTGTCCGCCACCACTCGCGGTGAACTGCTTTGGCGGCTCGGAAGTCTCGTCGAGGAGCATGCCCAGCATCTTTCTCACGTTGAGAGCCGGGATAATGGGAAGCTCCTGAGCGAGGTTTCCGGCCAGGTCCGGTATGTCGCGAAGTATTTCCACTACTATGCAGGCCTCGCGGACAAAATTCAGGGTGCTGTCGTTCCAATCGACAAGTCAAAAGTTCTGAACCTGATCCGCTACGAGCCCATGGGTGTGGTCGCTACTATCACGCCCTGGAACTCCTCGCTCCTTCTCACAGCCTGGAAGCTTGCTCCAGCGCTCTGCGCCGGAAATACGGTTGTGTGCAAGCCCTCCGAGTTCACCTCGGTCTCTCTTCTCGAATTTGCGAAACTCGTTTCCGAAGCGGGGATTCCTCCCGGCGTTGTGAATGTGGTTACCGGAGGTGTTGAGACCGGGGAAGCACTTGTGCGGCATCCAAGGACCGCCAAGGTCGCCTTCACTGGAGGAGACACTGGAGGGCGGAAGGTTTATGCGCTTGCCGCCGAGGGCCTGAAAAGAGTTAGCCTCGAACTCGGAGGCAAGTCGCCAAACATCGTCTTCGATGATGCCGATCTCGATAAAGCGGCTAACGGCGTTATCACCGGCATTTTCTCGGCCGGCGGTCAGACCTGCATGGCGGGCTCGCGCCTTTTGCTCCAGGAAACCATTCACGATGAGTTTTTAGAGAAACTGCTCGCGATAACGCGCAGCGCGAGGGTCGGTGATCCTTCGAACCCGGCGACGCAGATCGGCCCGGTTGCCACGAGGCCTCAGTTCGAGAAGATCATGCACTACATCGGCGTGGCGAAGGCCGAAGGTGCTACTTGTGTGCAAGGCGGACGCAGCCTGGAAGGGCCAGGTTTTGGGGCGGGCCAATTCGTCGAGCCGACCATCTTCACCGGCGTTAAGAACTCCATGCGCATTGCCCAGGAGGAAGTCTTCGGGCCGGTCCTGGCTGTGATCCGCTTCAAGGACGAAGAAGATGCGATCCGTATTGGCAATGACATCCGGTTTGGGCTCGCAGCCGGCGTTTGGACGCAAAGTCTGAAACGCGCGATGCTCATGTCCGAGAAACTGAAGGCCGGCACCGTCTGGATCAACAACTACCGCTCGACAAGCTACACGACGCCTTTTGGCGGCTTCAAGGATAGCGGTATAGGGCGCGAAGGCGGGATAGAGGCTGTAAAGGACTACATGGAGGCCAAGAGCATCTGGATCTCCAGCGACTTGGATATGCCTAATCCGTTTGTACGGCGCTACTGATTGTTTGGACGGCCTTTGAGGCGGAAATGACTTACGATGTAATTGTCGTAGGCTGCGGCATTGCAGGTCTCTCGGCTGCGGTCACAGCGAGCGAGCTCGGCGCATCTGTGGCATTGCTGGAGCGGTCTTCCAAAGAGGAACGTGGCGGCAACACGCGCTGGACCGAAGCCTTGCTTCGCATGAAAAACGAAAATGCCGTATCGGACGATTTCGAAGATCATTTCGCAAAAAACGCTGGGCATCACCTCGACCCGAAACTCGTGAATGAAACGGCGCGTCCCTACGAGGAGTGGCCGGCAATCACGAAAGTTCTCAATTTCACCGATCCAGCACTAATCCGGACTCTTGCGTCCAATGCGGTCCCAACCATCGCCTGGCTCAAGGGTTTTGGGGTCCGGTTCGGCGCTTTGCCAACCTATTTCATAACCGCGAGCCAGCCGCGCATTTCCCCTTCCGGGGGCGGTCTTGCCCTGGTCGAGACGCTGGCAGCGGAAGCGGAAAAGCGAGGCGTGCGCTTCTTCTACGAGACGGCCGCTCAAAAGCTTCTGCAAGATGAAATTGGAAATGTGGCTGGGGTCAGCGCCATCGGACCCGATGGGAGACGGCTCGCTCTCCGTGGCTCGGCCGTGGTCCTCGCATGCGGCGGCTTCGAGGGAAACCCGGAAATGCTTGCCCGCTACATCGGCGCGCAAGCCCGATACATAAGGCCGGTCGCCCGGGGAGGTTACTACAACAAGGGCGAAGGCATCAGGATGGCTTTGGAGATTGGAGCCGCGCCTTGCGGGGACTACTCCAGCTTCCATGCGGAGCCGCTTGACCCACGGTCTGGGGCGACGGAGCCGGTGATCATGGCGATCAATTATGGCATTCTCGCCAACAAGCTTGGCGAGCGCTTTACGGATGAGGCTCCCGTCACCATTGACGCTGCCTATGAGGCGATCACGAGGGTGATTCTGGAGCAGCCATCTGGGATCGCCTATCTCATCCTGGATGCTGGCATCGAGGATATCGCTGGCTGGCGCCGTTCAATCCGTTCCGATCAGCCTCCCATCACCGCGCAGTCCATCGAAGAACTCGCCGCGAAGATCGAGGTGGGCGCCGTAGCTCTTACCCATACAGTTGACCGTTATAACAAGGCCTGCCGGCCGGGTGCCTTCAACCCGTTCGCCCTCGATGGCCTCCGAACAGACGAAAGCCTTAGCCCCGTAAAATCGAATTGGGCGCGTCCACTTTCGAAGCCGCCTTTTCTCGCCTACCCGATCATATGCGGCAATTGCTTTACCTTTGGAGGCCTGAAGGTCAATCACCATGCGCAAGTATTGACTGCCGATGGCGTTCCGATCCCAGGGCTTTACGCAGCCGGGGAGACGATCGGGCTCTATTACGGGGCCTATACAGGCGCGACCTCGGTTTTACGCGGCGCCGTATTTGGCCGGCTGGCCGGGAAGCACTGTATAAGCCTGGAAAGAGCAGCAGCAGACGCCATCCCGAACTTGAGCGGCGCCTAGGGAAAAAAGCATTCAAAATTTATAAGCGGAGGGAAAATATGAAGACGATTGCGGTACTGCTGGCCTTCATTGCCATGAGCGCTCTCCGAGCGAGCGCCGCAGATACGACTGGGGTCACAGAAGACAAAATCAAAATCGGGATGTTTGGACCAATTACGGGACCAGCAAGCGTTTTCGTAAAATCGCTCTATGGTGCAGCCGCAATCTACAAAAACGTCAATGACAGTGGCGGTATAAACGGGCGCAAGATCGAGCTCGTTATCGAGGATGACGGTTGCGATCCAAATAAGGGCATTGGAGCAGTCAAAAAGCTTATTTCACAAGATCAAGTATTTCTGCTGCATGGGGCTTGGTGCAGCTCCGTTGCGCTCGCAGTAAAGCAAGAGATCGCTAAGCAGCCAAATGTCCCCTACATGGTGCTCGGCGCTGCGAGCGCGGAGATCTCAGACCCCGTGATGCCCAACCTGTTTCACCCGATCGCAACGACGAAAACCGTTGCGGAGCAGATGGTGGAGTTCGCTCTGACGAAGCCCGGCGCGAAAAAAATTGCGATCATAAGTCACTCTGATGAGTGGGGTAGTGTGCATCTGAAGGCTGCGCTTGCGAAACTTAAAGAGCATGGCCTGCAGCCAGTGGCGACCGCTGCGCTTGAACGCGGCGCTACGGGCGCAACCGCGCAAGTCCTGACCCTGAAGCGCGAGCAGCCTGATGTAGTTCTAGCGATACTCTATCCTGCCGAACTGGCGATCTATTTAAGAGAGGCGTACAAGTATAAGCTACAGACGGCGACGATCGGAACACAGGCAGTCTCAATCGAGGACACCGACAAGCGCGTCGGCATTCCAGCGGCAGTCAAGCAGCTCTATGTCTTTTATCCATTGAGCGCTGACACGACATCTCCAGAGCTTTCCAAATATGCGAATATCTTCAAGAAATACTATCCTTCCGAGTCCCTCGATACGATCAGTTTTATCAGCATGGGGGGAGCGCTGGCGATCGTCGACACTCTTCGGCGTCTTGGCAAAAATGTTTCGCGTGAGGCCTTCATGGCCAAGCTCAACACCATGAGCAACTTCAAGAGCGGGATACAGTCCGGGACGCTAACCTTCAATCCAAGCAACCATGCTGGCATTACCTCCGGTAAGATGGTTGGAATAGTGAAGAAGAAGGTCGTTGTGCTAGACCGGTATCCGGTGCAATCCGATTAATTCTGACGCGGCCGGCGACCTCGCACGCCTTCGAGCTTCGGCGCGAATCCCAGCAGCCATCGCGTGCAACCTCAAATAGCAAAATAGCCTACTGGCAACAAAAATTGGCCACTGGTATCAGATGGGAAACAGAGAGAAACCTGCAACCTAACGCGCTTTCGCGCCCGAAAGGCTAGC
>JBAUNL010000546.1:0-9056 GCA_049579205.1 Rhodomicrobium sp.
TGACACTGTCGATCAGGGCCGCCGATTCGACAAGATCGTCGCGCGAAAGCGGAAAGAGCCGCCCTTTCGGCGTTCCTTGGACGGAGTGGCCAGAACGGCCAACGCGCTGCAGAAATGCAGCAATCGAACGCGGTGACCCAAGCTGGCAAACGAGATCGACGTCGCCGATGTCGATGCCAAGTTCAAGCGAGGCTGTTGCCACCATCGCTCGCAGCGTTCCCACCTGGAGACGCCGCTCAGATGCCAGGCGGTGTTCCTTTGCGAGGCTCCCATGATGCGCGCTGACCTTATCCTCGCCGATCCTCTCGGAAATGTGCCGGGTCACACGCTCCACCATGCGCCTGGTATTTGCGAAAATAAGGGTTGTGCGATGAGCCTCGATGAGCTCCGCGAGGCGGTCGTAAACCTGATTCCAGACCTCGGCGGACATAACGGCCTCGAGCGGCGAAGACGGAACTTCGAGGGCCAAGTCTCGCTTCCGGCGGTGGCCGGTGTCTATGATGGAGCAACTCCGTGGTGACGCTTCGTCTCCTGCCCCGGTTAGAAAATGCCCGACCGTTTCGATAGGCTTTTGCGTTGCCGAAAGCCCGATTCTAAGGAGCGGCTTTCCGGTCAGAGCCTCTAATCGCTCAAGGGAAAGAGCAAGATGCGAACCCCGCTTGCTCGAAGCAAGAGCATGGATCTCATCGACAATCATGGTCCGCGCCGTCTTCAGCATGCTGCGGCCGGACTCGGAGCCGAGCAAGATATAGAGGGACTCCGGCGTGGTAACCACGATGTGTGGTGGTTTCCTGCGCATTCGGTCGCGTTCGCTTTGGGGTGTGTCCCCAGTCCGCACGAACGTCCGTATATCGGCGTCAGGCAGTCCAAGCCGTTGCAATGCATCCCGAATGCCGGCAAGGGGAGCCTCCAAATTGCGCTGAATATCGTTCGAGAGAGCTTTCAGGGGTGACACATAGACGATCTGCGTTTCGTCCTTGAGCGTTCCGCCAACGGCTTCGTGCACCAGTCCGTCAATCGCCGCCAGAAAGGCTGCGAGGGTTTTTCCTGATCCGGTCGGGGCGGCAATAAGGACGTGGCGGCCTGCCTTAATCTCCGGCCAGGCTGCAGCCTGCGGTTTGGTCGGCACAGGAAAACGGCTGCTGAACCAGGAGACAACGGCTGGATGGAAGCCGGCGGCCCTGAGCAGTTTTTCCGACGGGTTGGGCGAGAGATCGGTCACTTATTGCGATAGTGAGGCGCGGTTCGCGCGATGGAACCTAGTTAATGTTCAACGAAATTGGGCATTTCGCGGCGGAAATGCAATGCTAGGGCAGGCCAGTGCAGAGCGGTGAATGGGCTTGGTTCTCAGATCCAGCCAAATTTCGTTTTGAGTTTCACAAATCGGGTTCGTGGCACCCCTCCCGCCATTGCGGCTATCGGAATAGGCCGGCGGCTTGATAGCTATCCCACCAGCCGTTCAAGCTCTTGCACGCGTCCTGAAGGTGCCGTCGCATCAATGAACATTCGAACGGCCGATCCTTAATCGATTGGCGGCGTCCTCTAACTGCACCGAGAGCAGAAGAGCATCACTTGCAAGACTAGCCGCTTTGCTCGCGACCATTCGTGCGGCCCGGCTGGCACCAACGAAATGCCCAGTGGCATTCGGCTGATGTGGCTGGGTGCTTCCCGCTAAGGCGGTGAACTTCGATAGTTCGGTCGCGATCAGCTCAAGATTTTCAAGCAGCTTCTTCAGCTGCGATGCAGCGCTTTCGGGCATGAGCGGAGCCTTTTCTTGCTCAGCTGCTAACAAATGGATGGGGCTCTTGTGGCTAAACGCTTCTTGTAGCCCTAGAACCGGATGCCACGCCCGCTTGCCAATTTTTGGGCAGCTATACGCCTAGTTTCGTTCAGAAAAATGACCGTCTTGGGGCTCTCCCACAATATGCAAAAGTGACTATAATTCTATCTTGAAGGGCATTCCCTTTTAGCATAGGCTTAGCGTTAAAAAATTGCCATAGGCAGTCAGAGGGGCGCAATGCTGAGTGGGAACCAAGAAGACATTTTTCAGAAGCTATTCGAAGGCCTGCAAAAAGAAGACACGGCGAGGAAATCTGCCGATGCGTTCCTCGGTGAACTCTCAGAGTGTTATAGGTCTGCTCTAAAAGACGGGCTGGATCCTGGCATGGCGCTGGCTGCCCTTGTGGCGTGGGCCGCAGAGGAAATGAAGCGCTAAACTGGGTTTCGCGTGCCATTCCCCCCGTGATATTTCAATTCCGGCTGCCTTAGCCAAATTGGCGCCTTCGAAGCGTTTGAAAATTTGCGAGCTCCGATCCTTACACCTTGTTCGGGATCGGGCCCTCATTTGAGGATCTGACGGGTTGCGGAAGCCGCCGATCTGGGGGCGTTCGCGAACACGACTCTGCCCGCAACTGGCATGCGACTAAAACCGATCGCCAAAGCCCAGCTCAAGGCAAGTGCCCCAATGAATACAATGGCGCCCTTGATCACCGCAAATATCGTCAGCCCGAGCAATAAGTACTGCAGCCAGATAACGAACGGATAATGCACCAGGTAAATGCCGTACGCGTTCTGCGAAAGGTTGTCTGCTATTAGGCTTCGCTGGCCCAAAAAGCGCAAGAAGATTGCAATAAGGGCAAAGCACGCCGTGGCACTTGAAACGGCAAACAGGATGCTTGATAGCCATTCAAGAATTAAAACTGGCGTCTTGCTTTGCACTGTCAACGTAGTGACAGCGATCCACGACAGAAAAGCGGGAATTGACAAGCCGAGCCACAGCCGCCATCGGCTCGCCAGCATGCCCTTCGGTTCCAGAAGGCCGTGCTCGAATCCGTTCGCTCCAGCGGTAACGCCTGCAAAAAAATAAACGGCGAAAAGCGTCACCTGGGCCGACTGAAGTGAGAACGGGCCAAATTGACTCCACTCCCACGGCTTGAAAATCGAAGCTAACGGAAGATAGGCAATGATCGAGAGTACCGTGAAGCCAAGGAGATAGCGGACGGGCGATGCACTGGCCCTGACAGAGAGTCGGCCAAGCTGCCCAGCAAAGCCAGGCGCAAACGAGAAAAGCGCGGCCGCAATCAGATCGAGCAGCAATATTTGCCATAGAAACCAAAGGGGTCCTGTTGGCCAGAAAGGTAGTGCCAGCCAATGCTCCCAGAATGCCGACCAGCTCGGGTCGGTGGCCGTGACCCGGTAAACGGGGTAGTGGGCCACCGGCATCAACAGGACCGCCGCAACCACAAACGGCACGCCGATCCGCCAAACGCGGCCGTAGCTGAAAGTCTTGGCGCCTTTGCGCGACAGACTGGGCCAAACGAAAAGCCCAGAAATGAAAAACATAAGGGGCATCAGAAACACGTATAAAAAAGCGCAATATAAATCGAACCCGAACCATCTTTCATTGTCGAGAATGGGAAAAGCACGCCAGGGATAGGGGGGGACATCGAAGGGGAGCTGGGAGGCAGGTTGTGAGCCAAGATAGGCGAGCACCGAATGAAATGAGACAACGAACAGAATCGTGAGTGCCCGCAAATTGGCGATTGCGAAACTGGTCCTAACCATGATTGTTCCCTCTGACACAGAACTTTAAGACTAGTTTTCTCCTGGCTTTGTTTTCATCTGGCCGGTTGTTCACACTGCAGAAAATAAGCACCGCAGCTCTACCTAAGTCATGAGCTCCGATGCGATTTGCGGACGAACAGGACTCCCCGCCGGCTCCTCTTCTCTTAGCGATCCATCCTCGATGTGAATTACTCTGTTTGCGAACGGCAGAACACGGGAATCGTGCGTTACAACCAGTACTGCGCTGCCTCGCTCGCTGGCGATTCCAGAAAGAATATTCATAATCGCGCGCCCATTACCGCGGTCTAAGGCCGAAGTGGGCTCATCGGCGAGAATAACGGCTGGATCAGCAATCAATGCCCTCGCGATCGCCACTCGCTGCTGTTCTCCACCACTGAGTTCGCGCGGAAAGGCTTTGATCCTGTTGGCTAAGCCGAGTCTTTCCAAAAGTTCCCTCGATTTGGCTCTCGCCTTGCGTCCGTATTTGCCTCGCACATCCAACGCCAGTTGAACATTTTCAGCGGCCGTAAGGGTCGGAAACAAATGATATGACTGGAATACAAATCCGATGAATCTTCTTCGCATTTCCGCAAGGTGCTCTGGGCGGGCTTTCTCCGTGGGAATGTCACAGATACGTACCGTACCGGAGTTAGGTGTCAGCATACAGCCGAGTATGGAGAGAAGAGTGGTCTTGCCACTGCCGGATGGCCCCATCAATATGGTAAATTTACCGGGTTCAATCGACAGACTAACAGCTTTGAGTGCCCGCACTTGCACGTGCCCGCGTCCGAAAGTTTTAGTGATGTCTTTTGCCTCAATGATTGGCGAAGTCATCGCGTCAACACCATCACAGGATCGATGCGAGTAACTCGGACAATTGCAGCAATTGCCGAGGCTGTACACATCAGGATGGTTAGAACGAATAAACCAATGACCAGTTCGGGCGTAATTACGATCGGCAGAGCACTTTTCGCCGTCATTCTAATGACGATAGCGCCGATGAAATCGGCGATAATGAATCCTATAAAGGCGCTAAGGAGTGCCTGGTACCGGATCACTCTATAAATGTAACGGTTTGAGCATCCGATTGCGCGGAGTGTGGCGAATTCAGCCAGATGATCTTTGGTGCTCGAATATAATGTCTGTGCCACGATCACTGTGCCCACAATCACCCCCAGTAAGGCACCGGCAAAAAGGGCCGCGCCGGCTCCCGTTCCAAAGAGCCAGAAGGACCGGCTGCGAGTTCGAAACTCATCCGAGGTCAGTACATCGGCATCGGCAAGCTTCGATTGAATTTCCTGGTGGATCAAGGATGCATCGCTTCCCGGCGTGAGACGAATGAGCAAATGACTGGCTTTGCTGGGAGGGAGGCCAAGGTATGAACGGGCTCGGTCGAGATCGGAGAACACGTAAGGCGTCGTTGTGAAGGAACGAATGCCATCTGTAACCGCGGCTACGTGTACTTTATGGCCGTGGATATTGGCCGCCGTGCCAATGCCTGATACTCCCAGCCGCTCATAATAGGAGCGGTCGATCGCAACAGCGCCCGGCGCCGCCAAAGCTTGAACCGAGCCTTCTTCTACATTCCAAGGTTCGAGTCCCCCGCCTGCCAAATCCGAGCCCACAACAAATACGGGGGTTAGCTGCCCGCCCGGCATGCGCCAATCCGAGAATCCGATGACCACTGGGATGGCTTTGGCGACCCCGTCAATCGCGACAACCTTGCGGCGGATATCCATATCGAGCAGCGATAGGTCTTCGAAGCACTTTGCCCCGCGCGACACGATCCAGAGATCCGCGTTGGCGTGATCGATCATTGTCGTGACCATGCGGCCAAAGCCAAGATAAAGGCCCATCTGGATCATCACGAGTACAACAGAAAAAACGATGCCGATGACGGTCGCGATGAACCGAAGCCGGTCATGAAAGAGATTTCGCGACGCAAGCCTCAGGCTAAGCGGCATGGACCACATCCCTCCCAGACCTAGGCCAAAACCGAGCCTTTTTGACTATTTCGAGGATTCCGGCTCAGATAAGAGGCAGAGACAAAAGAACCTTTCTAACAACGCGAAATGCTAAGCAGTGTTCCAAAAAATGACACGAGCTGCGCGGTTTACGGAAATGCGGGACCTAAGCCATCCGAAGCCGCATTGCGCCGGAGGGCAGGGAAGGTTTGCTCTTAATGGGAAATTTCGAGTGGTAGGGTTCTCGGACCCGTGCAGCCGGAGCCAATCAACGCCTAGGGCGTGCGAAAGGGCCAAGGCACGAAATCCGATGAAGCAGGCACTACTCCCGCCTCACGCAAAGGGTCGCTATGCCGTTCTGATGAGCGCCGCAGCGCGAAATGGCACGAACCCTTGGGCTCATTGGCCTGCGGGCGGCCTTTGCATTTTCAAATGTTGTATATCTGCGTCTCGTGTTCTGGCCCGCTTTCGCGACCAAGCGCGCCTCAGCGGATTCGGGGGCGCTCGAACCTAGAAATTACTCCATGTTCGAGATGGTATTGGCGACGAAACACGATGGTGCGGTCGAGAAGACTCGAACTTCCACGGGTTGCCCCACTAGCACCTCAAGCTAGCGCGTCTACCGTTCCGCCACGACCGCACATTTGGTAATTTAGTCCGGCTAAGCGCTTTGTCTAACAGAAGATGGTGGGGCGCACAACCCAAAGGGAGGCGGCCGCCGGCGGCGTTTGCGCCCGCGCTTCAATAGCTGGTTTGCGTTGCCTTTTTCCGCATTTTCCTTTGAACCCGGCATGTCATGAGGCATAAAAGCCTCTCCTCCCGCTTGAGTATTTCGCCATGAAAGAGATAATTGCCGAACTTGAACGCCGCCGTGAAAATGCCCGCCAGGGCGGAGGCCCAAAGCGCATCGAGGCCCAGCACGCACGCGGCAAGCTGACGGCGCGGGAGCGCATCGAGCTTCTCCTCGACGATGGCTCCTTCGAGGAATTCGACATGTTTGTCGAGCACCGCTGCAGCGACTTTTCGATGGAGGCTAGCAAGATTCCGGGCGATGGCGTCGTGACGGGCTGGGGCACGATCAATGGCCGCGCCATTTATGTTTTCGCGAAAGATTTCACGGTGTTTGGCGGGTCCTTGTCCGAGGCCCACGCGCAGAAGATCATGAAGGTGCAGGATATGGCGCTGTGCAACCGCGCGCCCATTATCGGTCTTTTCGACGCTGGAGGCGCGCGCATTCAGGAAGGCGTGGCCGCTCTCGGAGGATATGGCGAAGTCTTTATGCGCAATGTGCTCGCGAGCGGAGTTACCCCGCAGATTTCGATTATCATGGGTCCGTGCGCCGGCGGGGACGTCTATTCGCCGGCCATGACCGACTTTATCTTCATGGTACGGGATACGTCCTATATGTTCGTGACTGGACCGGACGTCGTGAAAACGGTCACGAATGAGGAAGTTACCGCCGAAGAACTCGGCGGCGCCAGTGTGCACACCACCCGCTCCTCGATTGCTGACAAGGCTTTCGACAATGATGTCGAGTGCCTTCTTCAGATGCGGCGGCTCATGGATTTTCTGCCGAAAAACAACACTGAGCCGGTTCCTCAATTACCGACGAAGGACGTGATCAGCCGGAGAGAGCCGTCTCTCGACACTCTCATCCCGGACAACCCAAATAAGCCCTACGACATGAAGGAGCTGATCCTAAAAGTGGTCGACGAGGGCGATTTCTTCGAAATCCAGGAAGCCTTCGCGAAGAACATCGTCACCGGTTTTGCACGGCTTGGAGGATCCACCGTTGGCGTGGTGGCAAACCAGCCGATTGTCCTTGCCGGTGTTCTCGATTCTGATGCAAGCCGGAAGGCCGCCCGGTTCGTCCGCTTTTGCGATTGCTTCAATATCCCGCTCGTCACTTTTGTCGATGTTCCAGGCTTCCTGCCCGGCACCGCGCAGGAATATGGCGGGCTTATCAAGCATGGGGCGAAACTCCTGTTCGCTTACGCCCAAGCGACTGTGCCGAAGGTTACGGTTATCACGCGCAAAGCCTATGGCGGCGCTTACGACGTCATGAGCTCGAAGCACATACGCGGGGACTTGAACTACGCCTGGCCCTCGGCCGAAATCGCCGTGATGGGCGCAAAAGGAGCGGTGGAAATCCTCTACCGGCCCGAACTTGCCGACAAGGACAAGATTGCCGCGCGCATCAAAGAATATCAGGAGCGGTTCGGCAATCCCTTTATCGCTGCCGAGCGCGGCTACATCGATGAAGTGATCATGCCCGCGAGTACGCGCTACCGCGTCGCCCGCGGGCTAAATATGCTCCGCAATAAACAGGAGGAGATGCCCTGGCGGAAGCACGATAACATTCCGCTCTGAGCGATTTATGCATGATCTTATCGCGGAAGGCACGCATCCCCGTTTGCACGTGGACAAGCTTTTTGCGGATCATGCGCTCGCCCGCTATCATTAGGCGACACGCTCACGGGAGTTGATATGAAGGACCAGGAAACATTGCGTGAACTCGAGACACGCATCGCGGCAATTCGGGAAAATCTCCGCGAACTCATCGAGCAGGCCGCGGCCTATTCCGGAGCAGCGGATGAGGAGCGCAACGCAGATCGGATCGCCGATCAAGAAGAAAAGCTCGATGTGCTGCTCAAGAAGCGCGACGCGCTTTTGAACAAATCTGCGTAGAGTTAAGCGCAGTCTGGAGCGGCCGCGGCTCCAATGGCTCGCCCTAAAGCACGAGCCATGAAGCTAAAACATGCCGAAGAAGAACGGCACCCTATAAACGCGTGGTTCCCGATAGGCGTACCGTTCCCGGCGGCGATGGGCAATTCTGGGGCGCTCTCTGCGCGGTTCGTCCGCGGCAATCCGCCGTTCGGCGGAGGCATGACGGGATTCGTCCGCAACGGTCGCGCGGCCCGAGCGACGAGGCTCGGTTTCCCTTTTCGCTTCCCGTTTTGCCGGTAGCGGCTTTGCTCGAAGCGATTGAGGTGGCAGATAAGACCGGTCGTCGTGTTGAGATTCTGCTGCCATCCCTTCAGTCGCAGCAATTGCCGCTATGGACAACAATCCTATGGTCAGGCTACGGAAGTGCATCGTGGCCTCGCGATCTCTGTTCCGAGACAAAGCAGCGATCGCCTCACGGGGCCGCGCTTGTCTCGCACGATTTCCTTTCGCCGGTTTTGACGAAAGACACAGGGCTGAAACAGGAGAAGAGTTGGTTTTGTTCGGCGGCTTTGTTTTATTTGGTAAAGTAACTACATAAGTCCGGAACGGGGAACGGCGCGCTTCGCGATTGTGGACTGCTCAAAAGGGGCATAGCAAAATGGGCACGTTCCCTAGGTCGCGAGAAATTGCCCGGCTGGCAAAAAACTGACCAAGACAAGATCTTACAAAAATGGAATGGCTCCCCGGGCCGGACTCGAACCAGCGACCCAGCGGTTAACAGCCGCTTGCTCTACCGACTGAGCTACCGGGGAACGGCGGTAAGCTGGTTTGCAGCACCGCAGGATGCTTTCTTACCACATA
>JBAUNL010000547.1:0-3093 GCA_049579205.1 Rhodomicrobium sp.
CCACGCCATCATCGTCGGCGACAATGGCGTCGCCAGGGTTCACGATCGCGCCCGCGCAAACGATGGGGATGTTGACCGAGCCGGGGGTCGCTTTCACGGTCCCTTTCGCGGAAATGGCGCGCGACCATACCGGAAATCGCATTTCCGAAAGCGCTTTCACATCCCGGCATCCGGCATCGATCACGAGGCCTACCCCGCCCGCCGATTTTAGGGAGGTGGCCAGGAGCTCGCCGAACATCCCGTCGGTATTGTCCGCAGTCACCGCCACAACAAGAACATCACCCGGCCTCACCTGCTCGATCGCGACATGGATCATCCAATTGTCGCCGGGCTGTGCAAGTACTGTTACAGCGGCGCCGGCGATTTGCGCTCCCGGCCAGATCGGGCGTATATAAGGCTTCATAAGTCCCGACCGGCCCATCGCCTCGTGGACCGTTGAGACTCCATGATGCGCGAGGAGTGCCACCGCCGCAGGGTCTGCCCGCTTGATGTTACGGACGACTACGGAGGTCATGCAAGCACCTCCAGCGCTTCGGGGAACAACCGCTGATAGGCTTCGCCATAAGTAAACGGACGGCCTGAGTTGCGGCCGCCTTGCACCCCGCGATTCAATGCCACACGAGTGTAATATTCCCACAGGTGCTTCTGAGCCGCGAGAACCTCGAAGGCCTTGCGCTTGATCTCCCAAACCTCATCGATGTTCAAGATGACGTTCGGCTTGAAGTTGCATTGTTCGGGCTGGTGCGGCTCGAACAGGAAGACGGGCGGCGCGCTGTAGGCGCGGCTGGGATCTGGTTTATGACCTGCGGCTTGGGCGATAATCCGGGCTTCCTGAGCAAAGTGCGCGGCCACCGGATGGTCGAAATTATACGGGTCTTCAAGAGCATGCGTGAGAACGAAGGCGGGCTTCGACTCGTGGAAGATATCAACGGCCCGCTCTAGCATCCCGGGTGTGATCCTTAGAGGATAATCGCCAGCATCGAGGAACTCGATCTCTGCGCCCAGCACTTCAGCGGCGCGTATCGCCTCGTCCTTTCGCTGCGCTTTCACATCCTCCATTTTCACACCAGAAGCTTTCCACGCGAACTGGCTTTCGCCCCGCTCACCAAAGGAAAGACAGAGGATCTTTACGCGATCTCCTCTTCGCGCGTGGAGAGCGATCGCACCTCCGGCACGCCAGACAAAGTCTCCGGGGTGCGCGGTGATGACCAGTGCTGATTTCTGCGTCACTATGTCGGCTTCCTCGATATGGGTTAAGACTTGGCACTCGCGCCGCGCTTTTGCGCCTCCGCCACGGCATGGATCAGGGATGAGTCCATGCCGAGGTCGGAAAGCATATCGGCGGTTTCGCGCATTTCGGCTGCGCGGCGCATGCCATGCTTCGCGACGCGCTCCGCCATGTTCTTCGCTAGCGCATTCCAGTCTACAGAGGGAAAGGTCGAACCTAAACTTGCGAAGACCTCATCTGAAACGCTCCATGCGTTCGAAGCCGCCGCGCAGTCCACGATCAGGGCTTCCATACCTTTGATCATGATGCTGCGGCAAAGCTTGATTGACGACGCCTTCCCGTAATCCTCGGCAACCGGTGTTATGTTCATGCCAAGCTCGTTTAGAAGTCTTGCGGTATGGTCTGCCCTTGGCCCGCCGGCCAGGATAGGAACGTGGATGCCGGGTTCAAGCACAGGCGCCATGACCGCCCCTTCGACATAGGCCGCACCCGTCTTGGCGACCGCGGCTGCTGACCGCCGCTTGGTCTCCGGCGAGGCCGAGTTTATGTCGAAGAAAATCTGGCCCTCACGGCTGTAACCCGCCGCCTCATTAGCAACGGTCTCGGAGGCGTCGGCGGTAACAGCAGAAATGATAATGTCCGCCTTCGAAGCCGCATCAGCGAGGCTAGCAGCCGCTCTAACGCCCAAAGCTTCAGCGCGGGCTGCAAGCGGGGGGCCGCGCTCAGCGTCATCGAACAAAATGTCATAGGCCCGAAGGCGCACTCTTTCGTTATTAGTGAAATCTCGTGCGAAGCGCTGACCAACTTCGCCGAAGCCGATAAAGGCGATGACGATTTGATCTTCGAGCGGCATCTCATATCCTCGGGGAAACCCGCGCAATCTCTGGATTCGGCCCCAAGACGGCGGAGCTTGAGGCTGTGCCAAGTTTGCAGCTTGGGGCACAATCGCGCAAACCTAAAAATTCCCCCGAAAGCACTTTCCTCATCCATGCCCATTCCGGCAATGTTTCCCATGGACGCATTCCCTTGTTTGGGTGTCTGTTCTCCGCGCCGACTTCCAATGAGCATTTCATGCCCAAGGGGTTGACGGGTTTGAGCCTTTGGGGAACCATTGCGAAGTTCGCCCCGGTCTGCTCCGCCAGCAGTTGAAAGGAGGACGTCATGACTGGAAGTCCCCATCCAATCGACATGAACAAAGCGCCGGAGGTCACGGCATTCTTCGACCCCTCCAGCAACACCATCAGCTATGCGGTCCGGGACCCGGCCTCCAATGCGTGCGCCGTTATCGACCCGGTCCTCGACTTCGACTATGCGTCGGGACGTATCGGCTTCGGCTCCGCCGATCGTATAATCAGCTTCATCAAAGGGAATGGACTGCAGCTCGAATGGCTGATCGAGACGCATGCGCACGCCGATCATCTCTCGGCCGCTCCTTACATCCAGCAAAAGCTTGGCGGAAAGATCGGCATCGGTGAACATATCTGCGAGGTTCAGGAGGTTTTTGGAAAGGTCTTCAATGAAGGGACCGAGTTCCGCCGGGACGGGAGCCAGTTCGACCGGCTCTTCGAAGATGGGGGCACCTACACAATCGGCGCCCTTTCCGCATTCGCGATGCATACCCCCGGCCACACGCCTGCGTGCATGACGCATGTCATCGGCAATGCCGCATTCGTTGGAGACACGCTGTTCATGCCGGATGGCGGCACGGCCAGGGCAGACTTCCCGGGCGGCGATGCGCGGCAGCTCTACCGCTCGATCAAGAAAGTGCTCGATCTTCCACCAGCCATGCGTCTTTTCATGTGCCACGACTATGGGCCGAATAACCGCGAAATTCGCTGGGAGACGACGGTCGCCGACGAGCGGGC
>JBAUNL010000548.1:0-9701 GCA_049579205.1 Rhodomicrobium sp.
CTGTTATCAGTGGAAAACACAAAAAATAAACGGCTGTGAGCCGCACACTTCGTGCCCTCGGCCATGAGCCGAGGATCATACGCCCGCTCCGGTAGAGTAAGCCGTCGATAGTTCGGATTCTTCGGACATCGGCTTGCGATTCGGTGATGCCTGATTCGAAGTGGATATTTTGTTATATCCGATAGGCGCTCAAGGTCGACTCCGGAGTCAGGGAAATTTCGGAGAGTGCCTCTTCCACAAACCAATTTCAGAAATTGCAAGCTTGATGTCTCGCTCGGACGCATTCCTGGCGGCTGCCGGGGGAGGCACGTGTCTCCCGCCTTTCTTGGCGACCATTCGAACATCACGCGAAAACTCCGGACTGTCGAGAAAATCAGCTAGATTTGCGCTTCGATTGGTGTGGGTAATAAGCTTAGACGAGCTACCATAAGACCAGGCAGCGCTGTCATAGAGCATGTAGATTTTGATCTGAGCTTTGCCGCCCTCGTCTGTTTGAATTTGAACCGAGCGTTCTTTTACGGAGAAATCTCTACCGACTTGAATTGTGTTGGTCCCGCCGATGAACCAGTAATGAACTCCTCCAGTTATCGTCTTCTGCTCGTTGACGGTGTTTCCGACAGAGTTTTGGATGTCGCCACCGGCGCTCTGCGACAGCTTTTCGATTTGGACTGGAGCGCTTACCGCCTGCTGTGATGCTTGACTGTCCGTGGTAGCGGTAGGGGCGCCCGCAGAGACGTTCTGCTGAACCGTCTGGGCGTGCGGCTCTTCGGATTGCGTCTCTTTTGCTTTGGGAACCAGCCAGGGGCTCGCGACAAAGAGCACAAAGCCAGCCAATATCCAAAGACCGAACCACAGCCATCTCGATATGGGAGGAAGGTCCGCAAGGAATTTGAGAACTGAAACTACATGAGCCATAAGCAATTTCGTGAAACTGTTACGCCGAAGCCTTTAAGGTAATAACGTTCAAAATTCACCTAGATTTTGACGCAACGGTAAACGCTGCTGCAGCGGTGCCCAAAGGGCAACGCCTCGCCCCTGGGGCACCTCTATTCGCAGGGCCGAGTGCGAACAGCGGCGAATGACGAGAAGCCGCCCTAAGCTTTTTCAGCTACTGATTAGGGCCGTGTCCGGTACATCGCGGCACCGGAGCAAGTCATTACCGCATCGCCGTGCTGGTTCAGCATGGTGATGTCCATGGCGATAATTCCACAGCCCGGACGGGACTGAGACAGCCTCGCCGAAGTGATCGTAAGCTGGCATCGAAGTACGTCTCCCGGCCTCACTGGTTTCAACCAGCGGATCTGCTCCATGCCTGGCGAGCCCAAACTCGCGCGCGGGGATATCAAGCCATCGACGAGCATTCGCGTCATGACCGCGCAGACATGCCACCCGCTTGCCGTTAAACCGCCAAAGGGTGAAGCCGTGCCAATCGCCGGATCGGTGTGGAAGGGTTGCGGATCATAGCGCCGGCCGAAGTCGAGAATTTCGGCCTCGTCCATGACAACCGGACCCAACTCGTAGACGTCGCCGGCGGCGTAATCTTCGAACCAGCGCTCGTCCTTATCTTCCGCACACAGCATATTTGCCCCTCTTTGCCCTCTCGGAGAATAGGGGAAGGAAGCCATTCGCTTCCGTGCAAAAGCGCATATCTCTGAGTAATTTGACACAGCTGTCGTGTCACAACTCCGTGTGGGCCTCTACGATTCCAGCCATAGCAAGGCGGGACGTGGCCGCCGAAACATCTCTTGGTAAGGAGCGTATCAGAGGCAGCGGGCGAAGCGACCCATCGAGCTAGGCGACCAGCTCGATGGCGGCCGCCCTCGCCTTGCCGAAGGCAATGAGGCTGTCGGCATCCTTGCCCGCTTCGCTCGCCTGTCGGAGCTCTTCGGTGCACAATTGAACATGGGCGGCGCCATGGCGTCATTGACGGCCTGACGCCACTCCGATCACATGACGTCGCGCATGGCGGGTCGGTTAGGCTTGAGCCGCTACCCTGCCTTGCCGTGGCCCACCATATCCGGCGACAGCCAACCGGCAGTCCAGTCGATCATCTGATCCAGAGACACCAGCAGGTAGCCGAAAAGCCGCGCGGTCCCGGTCGGCATTTTCGGTGTGACGACGACGCCATTTGGCTCCTATCAACAGGTTCAAACGAAATGACTTGAATGGGCACAATTAATGTGCATGGTCCAAAGATCGACATCATTTACGTAACATCTAACGTTCAGACCATGATAACCGCATTCCAGTTACGCGCCGCTCGGGCCTTGGCTGGCGTCGATCAACGTGAACTCGCCAAACTGTCCGGACTTTCGCTGCCGACCATCCAACGGATGGAAGCAAGCGTTGGGTTGATCCGCGGCCATGTGGACTCGCTGATGAAGCTCATCGCCGCCCTAGACGCGGCAGGCATCGAGCTTATCGGTGAGGGCGATGTGAGCGAAGGTGGCGGCCGCGGCGTGCGGCTCAAGTTGGAGCGGGTCATCGAAGCTAAATCAAGCTTTCCAACGTCCTCGCATCGGCGCAACGCGCCGCAGCGGGGAAGGTAGGCGTGATGGTGCTCGCAATTGTTCTCTCGGGAGTCCCAGCACTGCTTGGCGTCGCGGCTCTCGCCATTATGATCGGCCGCTCAACCGGGGCGGTCCCCATCATCTACGGCGCATGCCTCACAATCTCGCTGATTTCCTTTACCGGCGCACTGTTTGAACTCACCCATGTCCCGGCAATTCCCTCGACCGTGACATTGCCGCTTGGCTTGCCTTGGCTCGGCGCTCATTTCCGTATCGATGCGCTTGCGGCTTTCTTCCTCGCCGTTGTCGATCTCGGCGCTGCCGCCGCCAGCCTGTTTGCGCTAGGCTACGGAAGGCACGAGAAGGCACCGTTGCGCGTGTTGCCGTTCTACCCTGCCTTCCTGGCCGGCATGAATCTGGTCGTTCTCGCCGATGATGCTTTCACCTTCCTGAGCGCCTGGGAGTTTATGTCGCTCACCTCGTGGGCGCTGGTCATGGCGCACCATCGCGAGCGCGACAACACTTACGCCGGCTATGTTTATCTCGTCATGGCAAGCTTTGGCACGCTCGCATTAATCCTCGCCTTTGGCATGCTCGCTGGTCCCGAGGGCGGCTACACATTTGAGGCTATACGCGCGGGTCATCCCTCGGCCGCGGTCGCCGCGCTGGTCCTCGTTCTCGTGCTCTTTGGCGCCGGGTCCAAGGCTGGAGTCGTGCCGCTTCATGTCTGGTTGCCGCTCGCGCACCCGGCGGCGCCAAGTCATGTCTCGGCCCTGATGAGCGGCGTCATGACCAAGGTCGCTGTGTACGGCTTCGTGCGCATCGTGTTCGATCTGCTCGGCCCCCCGGACTGGTGGTGGAGCATGGTAGTGCTCGCGCTTGGCGGCATCACCGCGGTGATGGGTGTACTCTATGCACTGATGCAGCACGACCTCAAGCGGCTGCTCGCCTATCACACAGTGGAGAATATCGGGATCATCTTCATCGGGCTCGGCCTATCGCTCGCCTTCAAGGCGCATGGCATGACTTTCGCGGCCGCGCTCGCGCTCACTGCAGCACTCCTCCATGTGTTCAACCATTCGGTGTTCAAGAGCCTGCTGTTCTTCGGCGCTGGCGCCGTGCTGACCGCGACCGGCGAGCGCGACATGGAGCATCTGGGCGGCCTTATTCATCGCATGCCGCAGACCGCCTTCGTGTTCCTCGTGGGCTGTGTCGCCATCTCGGCGCTGCCGCCGCTTAACGGCTTTGTGTCCGAATGGCTGACGTTCCAGGCTATCTTGCTAAGCCCGCAATTACCATCGTGGGGCCTGAAGTTCCTGGTGCCGGCCGTCGGCGCACTGCTGGCGCTGTCGGCCGCGCTCGCGGCCGCCTGCTTCGTCAAGGCGTTCGGCGTGACCTTTCTCGGCCGGCCCCGCACGCCGGCTGCCAGCCGCGGGCATGAAACCGACCGGTTCTCGCTCGCTGCGATGTTCTCCCTGGCCACGCTCTGCCTCGTTGCCGGAATTCTGCCGGGTCTATTCATCGACGCGCTGGCACCACCGGTCAAAGGGCTGGTCGGCGATAGCATGCCGTTCCAAACCGGCGTCGAATGGCTCTCAATCGTTCCAATCGCGGAGAGCCGTAGCTCTTACAATGGTCTGCTCGTGTTCCTGTTCATGATCATATCAGGCACGCTGGCTGCGGCCATAATTCACCGTCTCGCTTCCGATATGCTGCGCCGCGGCCCAGCTTGGGATTGCGGCTATCCCGATGCGAATCCTGCGACGCAGTACACGGCCGACAGCTTCGCGGAACCGATCCGGCGCGTGTTCGGCTCCGTCGTGTTCCGCGCACGCGAGGTCGTGGAGATCCCGCCGCCGGGCGACGTGCGTCCCGCGCGCTTCACGGTCCAGCTGCACGACCTCATCTGGGAGACGCTCTATGCACCAATCGCTGGCGGCATCGCGACTGCGAGCGAGCGACTCAATCACCTGCAATTCCTGACAATCCGCCAGTATCTCAGTCTCGTCTTCGTCGCGGTCATTCTACTGCTTCTGGTACTCGCGATATGGCCGTGATCTTCGACACCGCCGTCCAGGCCGCGCAAATGTTTTTAGTGCTGCTGCTCTCGCCGCTGCTCACCGGCTTCGTGCGTAAGGTGAAAGCACGATTGCTGCGCCGCCAGGGCCCGCCGCTCGTCCAACCCTATCGTGACCTGGTGCGCCTCATGCACAAGGAGGTGGTGCTTGCGGAGAGCGCGTCATGGTTGTTTCGCGTGATTCCTTATCTCATCTTTGCCGGTATCTGGGTGGCGGCGTCGCTGGTGCCAACCTTTCGCACGGGCCTGCTCTTTAGCTGGTCGGCGGATCTCATCGCCATCATTGCGCTGCTTGGCAACGCGCGCTTCTTTCTCGCGCTCGCCGGCCTCGATGTCGGCACCAGCTTCGGCGGCATTGGCTCGAGCCGCGAGGTGATGATTGCCTCGCTCGCGGAGCCAGCAATGCTGATGATCGTGTTTGCGCTAGCACTGATCGCTGGTTCAACTCAACTGTCGACCATGGCCGGATTCATGATCTCGCCAGAGGTGGGATTGCGGGTATCGTTAGGACTAGCTCTGATTTCCCTGATCATGGTGGCAATTGCGGAGAACGCGCGCATTCCGGTCGATAATCCGGCGACGCACCTCGAACTCACGATGGTGCATGAGGCGATGGTGCTAGAGTACTCCGGCCGCCATCTTGCTCTGATCGACCTCTCTGCGTCGCTGAAGCTGCTCCTCTACGTCTCACTCATCGCTTGCTTGTTCGCACCATGGGGCCTCGCCCCGCCGGGCGGCGGATTGCAAGCGTTGGCGATCGGAATCGTTGCCTATATCGCCAAGCTTGCAGTTGGCGGATTCCTGCTGGCTGTATTCGAGACTGCCATTGCGAAAATGCGAGTATTTCGGGTTCCCGAATTTCTTGGGGCAGCGCTGATGCTCGGCCTTTTGGCAACGCTTCTCCTATTCGTCTCGCGGAGCCTGTAGATGCGCAATCTAGATTTCGACGTCGCCCACATGCTGGCAGGCTCGCTGGTGTTGATAAGCTTTATGCAGCTCTATCAGGATCGGCTCTACGCGCTCCTCAACATTTTCGCGCTTCATGCGCTGGTGCTGGCGCTCTCGGTCGCGTGGCAGGGCTTCATCCAGAACGCACCGCATCTTTATGTCACCGCGTCTATCGCGCTCGTTTTCAAGGCGATCATCATCCCGGTGGTGCTGCATCGGATCATCGTAGGGTTGGGCATCCACCGTGAGATCGAAAAAGTGGTGGGCGTCGGAACTGCGATGCTGTTCGGTATGGGGCTCGTAGCCTTGTCCATGGTAGTAATGCTGCGGGCCACGCATGACGCCGACCCCCTCGCGCGCGAGGACCTCGCTTTCGCGCTATCTGTGGTGTTGCTCGGGCTATTGATGATGGTGACCCGGCGCAACGCCGTGAGTCAGGTCGTGGGCTTCATGTCGCTCGAGAACGGCCTTGTGCTCGCTGCCACCGGCGCCAAAGGCATGCCGCTCGTCGTCGAGATTAGCATCGCCTTCTCAATACTCATTGCCTTCATAGTCATCGGCATCTTCCTGTTCCGCATTCGCGAGCGTTTCGATACCGTGGATGTGCAGGCGCTCGACCGTTTCCGCGGAGAACGAAGATGATCGACCCTATCGATGCACTGATCGCCGTCCTCGTCACGCCTGCGGTAGCGGCGGCGGTGCTCGCGATCCTTCCAGGCTACTGGCTCACCGCGCGACTCAATGTGTTGGCGACGCTAATAACTTTCCTCGCGGCGGCGTCGCTTGTGTTGGGGAGGCCGGAGCCGGGTACCTATCTGCTAGTTGACGATCTCAACAACGTCTTCATCGTGCTCACCACGTTCGTCGCCTTCACCACCAGCGTGTTCAGTGCGAGCTACATCAGCCACGAGCTCGAAACTGGCCGGCTGACGCCGTCATTCCTGCGCTTCTACCACGCCATGTATCAGGTACTTATGTTCGCGATGAACCTCGCGCTCCTCGCCAACAATATTGGGCTGATGTGGGTAGCTATCGAACTCGCCACGCTCACCACCGTGCTCATGGTTGGCATCTACCGCACGCATGAGGCGCTCGAAGCAGCGTGGAAATACTTCATCCTGGGCAGCGTTGGTATCGCGCTCGCGCTGTTCGGCACGATCCTCATCTATATGGCGGCGCGGCCGGTGATCAGCGAGGGCTATGCCGCCATGATGTGGACTGAGCTGGTTGCGCATGCTGCCGCGTTCGACCCAGCGCTCCTCAACATCGCCTTCGTATTCCTGCTGCTCGGCTACGGCACCAAGGTCGGACTTGTGCCGCTGCATGCGTGGCTCCCAGACGCCCATGCGGAGGGACCCACTCCAATTTCGGCGGTGCTGTCTGGACTCCTCCTCAATGTCGCGCTTTACGCATTACTGCGTTTTAAGATGCTGCTCGCGGTGAATCTGAAAGCGCTCGCACCGGGTCCGCTGATGATTACGATGGGACTGATCTCGCTTATCTTCGCCGCCTTCATGCTGTACCGGCGCCGCGACATAAAACGGATGTTCGCGTATTCCTCGATCGAGCATATGGGCATCATCACTTTCGCCTTCGGTATGGGCGGACCTCTCGCTAACTTCGCCGGTCTTTTGCACATGACCATGCACTCGTTGACCAAGTCGGCGATCTTCTTCGCTGTCGGCCACATTACACAGGTTAAAGGCACACAACGCATTTCTGACATGGGCGGGCTTACCGAGACCAATCCAGTACTCGGTTGGGGGCTGGTGCTGGGCGTCGTGGCGATCGCCGGTCTACCGCCGCTCGGCATCTTCATGAGCGAGTTTCTGGTCGTGAGCTCGACCATGGCTCGCGAGCCATGGCTGGCGATCCCGCTGGTGTTTGGCATCCTCGTCGGCTTAGGCGCGCTGTTTCTTCGCCTCAACGGCATCGCCTTCGGCGAGCCGCGCGGCACCACCGCCGAAGCGAAGGCATCCTACGTTCCCATGTTCGCGCACCTCGGGCTGGTTTTCGCCGCGGGAGTCTATATACCGCCCGCGCTCGTCGCCGGGTTCCAAAACGTGGCGAAGCTGCTGGGGTAGAAACACATGCCCAAGCTGATCGATATGATTGAAGGCTTCAGAGTCGACGGGCATCGCGGGTGGCCGCGCCTGATCGTGAATGAGAACGGCTGGCGATTCGCCGCAGACCAGATGTCAGCCGGTCGCTGGACGCTGCTCGGCCTGTGGGGTGACACCGGCACGGTTCACATGGCCGTGTTAGACGAGCAAGCGGGCGAAATCGCTGTGGTGACCTTCGAATGTCAGCAGGCAAAGTTCCCATCGATCGGGGCACTGCACCCGCCCGCGATCCGCCTGGAGCGCGCGCTCCGCGATCTATATGGGCTCGAGCCGGTGGGATTGGTCGACACGCGGCCCTGGCTCGACCTCGGCTTTTGGGGCGCGCGGCATCCAGTTGGCGCGCGCAGCGAGGCACCGGTGGCGCACGCTCGATATGATTTTCTGCCGGTGGAAGGCGAAAACCTTCACCAGATCCCGGTCGGGCCGGTGCATGCCGGCATCATCGAGCCCGGACATTTTCGGTTTACCGCGAACGGCGAGACCGTCGTGAGGCTCGAACAGCGCCTTGGCTACGTCCATAAGGGTATTGAGTCGCTGATGGCTGGCGCGACGCTCGGCAAAGCGGCGCGCCTTGCCAGCCGCACTTCGGGCGACAGCACGGTCGCCTATGCGCTCGCGTTCGCGCATGCCGTCGAGGCGGCGCTGCAGATTGACGTTCCGTCGCGCGCGCTCCATTTGCGTGCGCTGATGGCAGAGCTGGAACGGCTCGCCAATCACTTCGGCGATATCGGCGCAATCTGCAATGATGCGTCCTTCTCCATTCTGCACGCACAATGCGGCATTTTGCGCGAGCGCATCTTGCGCACCGCCGACACCTGTTTCGGCCATCGGCTGATGATGGACCGTATCGTGCCCAGTGGCGTCACTGCCGACCTCAGCGAAGAAGGAATTCCTCAGCTGTGGGCGCTTCTCGAAAACATCCGCCACCCGTTTCGCGAACTGGTCGACATCTATGACAACACTGCTTCCCTTCAAGACCGCACCGTCGCAACCGGGGTGGTGCGGCCGGCGCTGGCGCGACAGTTCGGTGCGGGCGGCTATGTCGGCCGTGCGTCAGGCCGCGGTTTCGATGCGCGTAAGGCGCTGACTTATCCGCCCTACGGCGAGCTGAAATTCGACGTGCCCATATTGGAAGATGGCGATGTCAATGCACGGGTCTGGGTGCGCATTCGCGAGGTCGAGGCGAGCCTTTCGCTAATCGAGCAGATTCTGCGGCGGCTGCCGGAGGGCCCGATTCGGATTGATATTGAGGGCGGAAGTACCGGGCAAATCCGTGAAGGTCTCGGACTTGTCGAATCATTCCGCGGTGACGTGCTCGTGTGGGTGCGGCTTGACGGCAGCGAATTCATCGATCGCTGCCATTTGCGTGACCCGTCCTGGTTCCAGTGGCCGCTCCTCGAAGCAGCGATCGAGGGTAACATCGTTGCCGACTTCCCCCTCTGCAACAAGTCGTTCAATTGCTCCTATTCGGGGCATGATCTTTAGGTTTGACGGTTATGCGCACGCTCATCTTCAAGAACCTGATACGAAATCCGGTTACGGACGCACCGCCGTCGGCGGACGACGCGGCGCTCGCGGAATTAGCTGCCAACGTCGACCGCGCCGCTCGACGGCTTCTCGGCCGCAGCCTTGCGATCCGCGAGGTCGATGCCGGATCTTGCAACGGTTGCGAGCTGGAAATTCATGCACTCAACAACGCGTTCTATGATCTCGAACGGTTCGGGCTTCGTTTCGTGGCTTCGCCGCGCCACGCCGATGTGCTCATGGTGACCGGTCCGGTAACTAAGAACATGCGCGAGGCGCTCGAGCGCACCTACAATGCGACGCCCAACCCCAAGTGGGTTGTGGCGGTGGGCGACTGCGCGGCCGGCAGCGGTGTCTTTTCCGGCAGCTACGCCGTGATTGGCCGCGTAAAGGATGTGGTTCCAGTCGACTTGCATATCCCCGGCTGCCCGCCGCGTCCTGTCAATCTGCTCAAAGGCCTGCTTGCCTTGCTCGAACCAAGTGAAAGGCCTATGACGACCGCTTCCTGAGGATGTGGGA
>JBAUNL010000549.1:0-3871 GCA_049579205.1 Rhodomicrobium sp.
CGGCTATCTTTCCCTGAGGCACGAGAAATAATTTTCAGCCATTTAACTGGCTGATTTTTCATGTTTTCAGTGACTTGGCAGAACAGTAGCGACGCAAGAATAGGGGTTAGGCTCTCAAGGTGGGGAATATTTCAGTCATCGAAGTCGTCGGGGTCCCGGCAGCCGGGGCCGGAAGCCGGCACCAAAAGAGGGAAAACAGGAATGAGCAGCGCCCTTTTCTCGCCGATCACCATGCGCGGGCTGACCTTGGCCAACCGGATCGTGGTCTCGCCCATGTGCCAGTACAATTCCGATAATGGGTCTGCGAATGACTGGCATCTGATGCATCTTGGCAGTTTTTCGCTCGGCGCGGCGGGGCTTGTCATGACCGAGATGACGAATGTGAATCCTATTGGACGTATCACCCATAAATGCGCGGGCATGTATTCCGACGCCAATGAGGCGGCACTAAAGCGCGTGCACGATTTCTGCCGCACCTACGGGGTGGCGAAGCTTGGCGTCCAGCTTGCGCATGCGGGCCGGAAAGGCTCCGCGCACCTGCCTGCCGCCGGTGGTAAGGCGCTTAAACCCGAGGAAGCCGCATGGGTTACGCAGGCCCCCTCCGCCATTGCTTTCGACAAGGACTGGCCGGCGCCGCACGCCATGACGCGCGAGGAAGTCCGCCAAACGATTTCCGATTTTGCGAGCGCCGCCCAGCGGCTGCAGCGCATCGGCTATGACCTGATCGAGCTCCATGGCGGGCATGGCTATCTGCTTCATCAGTTCATGTCGCCTTTGTCCAACCAGCGCACGGATGAATATGGCGGGAGCCTCGAAAATCGCATTCGCTTCCCGCTTGAGGTGTTTATGGCGGTGCGCGAAGTGTGGCCGCAGGATAAACCCATCGGGATGCGCGTTTCCGCCACCGATTGGGTGGATGGCGGGTGGACAGTAGAGGAAACGGTTGTTCTCGCGCGAAAACTTAAGGAAGCCGGCTGCGACTATCTCGATGTATCAAGCGGGGGGCTCGACATGCGCCAGAAAATTCCCCTCGCCGAAGGCTATCAGATCCCGCTCGGCCAGAAAGTCCGCGCTGAGACCGGCATCAAGACCATGTCGGTGGGACTGATCGCAAATGCGCGGCATGCCGAAGACGTCATCGCTTCCGGCAAGGCCGATTTCGTCGTGCTGGGCCGCGGGATGATGTACGATCCACGCTGGGCATGGCATGCGGCCGAGGAACTGGGCGCGGAAACGGCCTACGCTCCGAAAATGATGGCCTGCCATCCCAAACAGCGGCCGCAGCTCTTCCCGAACAGGCAAGTCCAAAGCTGATTAGCTTACAAATTTGAACCGGTTATAATCTCGGAGGAACGCCATGAAATACAATCGCCCGCAAGCGACAGCTTCCTGGGGGACGATGGCGAAGGACTGGGAAAAGGGCATCGACTATGACCGACTCTTCAAGGAACGGCTGAAACGGGCGCAGGAGGCGATACGGCACGCGGGACTTGGCGCAGTAATCGCCTTCAACTTCGATAACATCCGGTATATTACGGGGACTCATATCGGGGAATGGGCGCGCGACAAGTTCATGCGCTATGCGCTCTGCCCGGTGGAGGGCCCGCCATTCCTGTGGGACCCGGCGCCGCCGGCCAAACGCATTTCTTCGCCCTGGATCGCGGACAATGTAGCCGCGCCGATCTCGACGATGCAAGGTGCGCTCCCGCCCTATCTTGGTGTGCAAGGCGATTTCGCCAAACAGATCAAGAAGGCGCTTGTGCATTTTGGCCTTGAGAAGGAGCCGATCGGCATCGACCTCATGGAATTGCCGATGCTGCGTGCGCTCGAGAAGGAAGGAATCGAGGTCGTCGACGGCCAGCAAGCGCTGCTCGACGCGCGCGAAGTCAAGACCGCCGACGAAATCGAGCTGTTAAAGCTCGCCTCCGCTATGGTCGACGCCACCTATGTCGATATCGTCCGTGCCATCCACCCCGGAACACGCGAGAACGAACTGGTCGCCATCGCTCACGACCGGCTCTTCCGCTTGGGCTCGGAGCGCGTCGAATGCGTCAACTCCGTATCGGGGCCGCGCGGCCGCCCGCATTCGCACACCTTCTCGGACAGGATCATCCAGCCAGGCGACATGGTGTTCCTGGACATCATGCATTCCTTCAACGGATACCGGACCTGCTATTACCGCACCTTTATTTGCGGCGAGCCAAACAAGCACCAAATCGATGCTTACGAAACGGCTTCGAAATGGATCGGCGCCTCCATCGACATGATCCGGCCGGGCGTCACGCCGGACGAAGTGGCGCGGGTTTGGCCGGATGCTCAGGATTTCGGCTATCGCGATGAGGCGGAGGCGTTCTTGCTCCAGTATGGGCATGGCGTCGGCCTGTCGCTGTGGGAGAGGCCTATCTTTTCGAAGCGCTTCACGGGCCAGAATACGCCGCTGAAAGAAGGTATGGTGTTCGCGCTTGAGACCTGGAAGGGTGCGGAGGACGGCTCCGGTGCCGCCCGTATCGAGGAAGAGGTGGTTGTCACCAAGGATGGGTGTCAGATCATCACCAACTTCCCTTCAGACCGGCTCATCTCATGCGGGCTGCCCGGCTGCGAGGTCTTCTGATACGCGGCAGGAGGGCGACATCACGCAAACGCCGGTAACGATCCTCACAGGCTTTCTCGGCAGCGGTAAGACGACGCTGCTCAACCGCGCGCTTCGTACTCCGGCGATGGCGCGCACTGCGGTCGTCATTAACGAGTTCGGTGAGATCAGCCTCGATCATGCGCTGGCGGCTTCCAGCGACGACACAATCATGGTTCTCGAGAACGGCTGCCTGTGCTGCACCGTCTTCGGGGATCTCGTCGGAACGCTCAACCGCCTCTATCATGCGCGGGAGGCAGCGGAGATTCCCCGCTTCGATCATGTTGTGATCGAAACCTCCGGGCTCGCCGACCCCGCGCCGGTGCTGCAGGCGTTCTTGTCCGATCCCACGCTCGCAGGCCTCTACCGGATCGCGATTGTGATAGCTACGGTCGATGCGGTGAACAGCCCCGGCACGCTCGACAATTACGTCGAGTCCGTGCGCCAGATTGCTCTCGCGGATTATATACTCATTACCAAGCTAGACCTCGTAGACGCAGGCATTGCCGAGCGTGAGGCCGCGCTCACAGCTCGCCTACGGGCGATCAATCCCGCGGCGAGGATTACTCGCATCGGTGATCCGGCCTGCGATCCGTGTGAACTGTTGCGTTCAACGGGGCTCGATCCGGCCGACCCGAAGGCGGATCCCCGCGCGTGGCTGAACCTCACCGCCTATGAGCACCACGATCACGATGGCCATTCCGGCCATGATCACGGTCATGAACACCATGGGTTGCTTGATCGCGACATCGCCTCTTTCAGCTTCATCCGCGAGCAGCCGATCCCGAGAGACGCCTTGCGCTTCCTGCTCGAAGCGCTTCAGCAAAATCTCGGCCCGAACCTACTGCGGGTAAAGGGCATTGTTCATATTGCGGAAGAACCGGACCGCCCCGCGGTGATCCAGGGCGCGCAGCATCTGCTCCACACGCTTTCCTGGCTCGATCGCTGGCCCGATGAGGACCGTCGGACGAAGATCGTGTTCATTACGCAGGGGTATGATCGGGCTGAAGTCGAGGATATGATCGCGGTGCTGGACCGGGTGGCGGCGCGCACGGCTGCGGCGCGTGCTCGCGCCAGTTCCTCGCAGTGAAGGCGCCGGAATCATCAGAGTCTCCTGTCATACCGTATCCGGTTGATTAGTTCGCCTCGTTTGGCTTTGGCCACCAATGGAAGAGCGTGCTAGCCCGGATCGCATCGCGCTGCTCGATCAGGGCGACGCAGCGCTGGCTGACAACCCTTTCG
>JBAUNL010000550.1:0-5687 GCA_049579205.1 Rhodomicrobium sp.
GCATCTTTGGTTTTACAGGAGTTTTCTCCATTTCAACGACAATTTCCGACAGTTTTTCCTACACTGTGGCGCGGCTCGGGGCGAACCTCGGCGCATGCTAGCGGACGTTTTGACGTCACCATACGAGGAACGAATGTTGAACAAACATCTTGTCTTGGCCGCCAAAGAGCTATAGAACCCGGCCCTGCGCATCGGCCCGGCCCGCCGGAAAGCGGGTGCTAGCCGCATCGCACTTTTCCGCGCGTCCCTTGCAAACGCCATGCCCCTGAAAGAAACCGGTTTGAGCTTCTCTGAGGATTGGGAACGCTCCAGCCCTCAAGAAGACGATTTAAGTGTTTCTGCCCACGGCTTAACAGGCCGGGACGGGTGGAATGAGTACATCCAAAAGAAGACCTGTCGCTTTCGCATCGGCGAGGCCAAAGGGATACTCGCCACCTCAACTAGTTTGCACAGCCAGGAAGAAAAACAAAGCCTTTCCTCAGCGGCTGATCTTTTGCAAACATCGTCGGCCGTGCTCGAAAGCTTCGTCGCAAGCATACCTGAAAACCGCCGCGGCGAGTTCTATCAGGCGCTTTGGGAATTTGGGAACGCCAATCATGATGTCGGTGCCTCCACAAAAATTAGCCGTGCCGCCTTCGAGCGGTCGAAGCGCGAATTGAATGCTTCCCGCGGAAATAGGGCACGTCACGGCAAGATGCTCAAAAGAGCATCGAGGGCCTCACTGGCCCCAATCAAGCGCGAGGCGGTCGAAGGTGCAATCGCAAAAAGGCGAAATGGCAGATTTTCGATAACGAGGGGGGATGCCAAAAGCCTTTGCTCCGTCGCTAACGGCATCTTCAGACAAAAAGCAAGCTCGGTGGGGATCGAGTTAGAGGATGCTGAGCCGCTAACGCCAACCGAAACCCTCAATCTGCTATCCGGCATCAAGAGCAAGAAAAAATCCGGCCTCTAATAGAATCCAGATTCTATCTGCGGCGCGCTTGCTGACTCTCGCGAAAAACCGTGTAAATGAAAAAGTCACCCATGCAACAAATGCGGTGACGAAATGCCTGATTCTGTAACCAGTGAAACAAAAAAACTTGAGAAAAACGCATTCCGGGTTAACGAAGCTGCGCACTATTGCGCGATTTCAAGAACGTCTCTCTATGAACTCCTCAAGAGCGGCAAGCTAGCCTCAACGAAGGTTGCTGGACGAAGATTAATCCTTCGCCGCGATCTTGATCGCCTTCTTGAAGGCGGCGAATGCTGAGCCCCGAAACAAAAGGTCTGCCTGCGCCGGCAATCAAGCCCTGCACTATGGCGCAAACGCCACGGGTGTCCTAATGAGGAGTCTGCCAACGCCAAGGAAAGCGCCACATGACTAAACTCATGGCGCCGGAGGCGATCCCGGACGATCTGGCTGAATTGGCTTCTAACATCAGAAGCCGACATGAAGCCTGCCAAGCTTGAATCAAAAGCGGTATCGAACATGCCATCGCTTGCGGCTACTTATTAAACCAAGCCAAGGCGAAGCTGGGTCATGGAAACTGGCAGCTCTGGCTTGTGCGGGAATGCCCAGACATAAGCAGGCGCACCGCTCAGGTTTACATGAGACTTGCTGCGCACCGGACTGTCATTGAGGCAGCTGTCAAAAACGCAACCATTGCGCATTTGACAATTAACGCGGCCCTGGACCGCATTCCGGCAAAAGAACGCAGACTGCCTCGCGAAGCCGCGTATGTCGAAGTAGCGCCTGACGAATTCGTCAGAGTAAAGCAACCCACAGCCGAAGAGCTGGAAGCGAATCGCAGGCCAAATACGAACGTTATCTTGAGCGGGAAATGTCACGTGGGGCCATAGATACGGCACCGCGCATCGAGCCAGCGCATCACGCTCACACGCGGCCTTTTGAATGCCGCCAATCCTACGACCCGTATGAAGAGAAAGCACAAGAGCCCGTCGATGATACGTCTCTTGAAGAATTATCTGAAGACCTCCGTGGTGCTCTCATTAGCGTCAACCGTTGCGCAAACAGCTATACCTCGAAGCGTAAGGGGATGCCCAAGGAGGAACATTCGCGCGAAGAAAAATTGCCAGCTATCCTCGCTGCGACAATCAAAAATCTTCAAGATTTTGAGCAGGCGCTTCGCCGATGGAATAGCGAAGCCAGGCCGACAACGGATGTATCTGACGCTAATCCAGGACAGAAGATTCCGTAAGGCAGTCATGACTCGAGCAGCAAGCCACGAAAATCCGCGCGGCCTAACGACTGTGCCCTGAAATCGCGCGTGAGTCTGGAAGCGACCCTATTCACCATTCCGATACATCAGTGGTTGGACGCAGTACCACGACGAGGCGCTTGTTTGAGTAAAACCGGTGCTCTTTTTATGGAAGCGCGTCCGCCCCTTAAAGCATGCGCTACCCGACACCGGGTTCAGATTTTCGTGGCTGTGGGGGCTTCTGTGCGCGTCCGCGAAGCGTCCTGAAAGCGCTCATCAAGGGGTACCCAAGGCCAAGCAGTAAGGTGACGGATTGTCAAGGGCGGTCTGCCGGTATCGGCAACTTCAATCTGAGCGCCGCCTCTCAATTACTCTGCCCCGTCCTTCACGTCTCTGCTCTTGGCTGGCCGGGCCATGATGCAGACCCGGCCTGTCCTTGAGCCGGGAGTTTTCGCCTGCGATCCGCACAACGCTGACGTGATGCAGGATCGCGGGCCGTCAGCACCGCGTCCGCCGGCAAACGCCTGATCCCAGCTGCCGAAGGCCAGGTTCGAGGTCAGCACTGTAGTAGCGCTTGGCGATCACCTGAAAGAACCAACTTCGATTGCTCGCGCTCGACGCCAGATCGCCGATCTCGTCGATGATCAGAAGCTTCGGTGCCGCCACCGTGCGGTGCAGGGCCTCCTTCATCCGGCCCTGGCGCAGCGCCGGTGGCAGCGGATTTTGATTCCGCCATGCGGAGGTTCGAATCCTGCCACGCAGTCGCGTCTCTGTAGTTCGGTTTCCTGGTCTGTGAAATCCACCGGCATTTCCGCAGATTAGGCTTCTAGGCGGAAGTCTCCGGCCGGCACTGTTCAAATCCAAGCTCGCCTGCCGCCGGTTTTTACAGCGGCTGTCTCTGCTGGCCATGAGACAAGCAAGTGACCGGGATCGAGGTGCGCAAGGAGCGCGCACGGCGTTCGCCTGCCCAGTTTCTCTCAGTGTGCCATTCGACACTTGGTTCGTCTGATCAGACGCAAGTTGGGACTAAATTCAAGATGCCCCGATTCCGGCGAGATATGCTTCTACTGATGTGACAGTGACAGTGGATATCTCGCGCCATTTCAACGGGTGGGGACGTAACACGCCGATCCCGAAGTGGACCGAAATTTTTTCTCGATACCTGTAACGATTGCATCATATTCGCGCTTCTGTTCCTTAGGATAGGTCAATGCGAAGGCGTTGATGATTCGGCCGCCGCAAGCAAACAGCACTTTCTGATAATAGATGCTTAAATCCCGCGCGCCGGAGAGCACAAACCAGCTTTGCCCCAAGGGTCCGTATTCCAATTTATCATAGCCTGCAAAACCTCGCAGAACCGCTTCACGATACTCAATAAGACCGGCCTTATCTGTATTAAAGGCGGCGAAGACGTTAAGCTTAGCGCGGCCGTCCCGGGATATAAACTCGGCGCCATTACCATTTTGAGATTGTCCCCGCCAGTTAAACACATCCGCTGGAAAAACGAGGATAAAACCGAACCGTTCATCCCGATATATTCCCCAATTGCCGTCCTTCGCCGACGCCGTAAGTAACAATCCTGCGCTGACGAAAGCGGTCAAGATACCATTGCGAAAGGAGGGCATATTCTGTTTTTCCCAAAAAGACTTTCGGCTCCTCGCGAACCTGCCGCATTCTTTCGATCTGAGTTCTCTGTGGAAATTTTAGGCGCGTGTGATTGGCCGCGCCCAGGCTGGTGAGACTATCTCAAGGACAGATGTTCCCACAATTCCCTTCGGGTTGTGTCAAACAAGCGAGGCAAGCCGCCGTCGTCCGGGTGGAAGATTTCTCCCGATCCTGCTTGCGAAACACCCGCTCGCGAATTGCAGCCGAGCTGTCCTCTGGCGCGACTTCAGGCCGAGAGAGCTGTGCTACGAGAGAACGATTCAACTCGGCGGTCCCTTTGCTCTCGCTTGATTTGACCGGCAGAGTCTGCGCGTCTCGCGGCTGTCCGGGCTCTTCTTTGCTCGGAGGCAGCACTTCGGCAGCGACAGGGGGCGCCGGCGGTTCAGCGAACGCAGCTGGTGTTCGCGTCAGGCCTTTTCCAATTTCCGTTCTTGGAAGGTAGTAGCGATCTACCCCTGAAGGCGTTGCCCCTGAGGCCTCCTCTCTCGACCCCGTGGCGGGGGCACCCACCGTTGCAGGGGGTACTGCGTCTGGAGCTTGGGCCGGTGCCGCATTCGCTAATTGGATTCTTTTTTCCGAGTTCGCCGCTTGATCAGGAGATGTGGGGGCCTTGACGTTCGCCTGGTTATCTTTCTTGGATTGTGCGGGGGCGACTTTTTGCGCAACTTGTCCCTGCTTGGTTTCGCGGATTTCGGTCAACGGCCAGAATGCTAACGGCAAAGCTACGAGAAAACTCAGGGCAAACACCGACCTGAACATTTTTCGCGAACGGCGGCGCCGCTCGTAGAGGCGTCTGAGATCGGTAAAACTTCCATCGTCATCGATGAATCCGCGATCATAGAGGTTTCGCCTTGCTACGAGAAAACTCAGGGCAAACACCGACCTGAACATTTTTCGCGAACGGCGGCGCCGCTCGTAGAGGCGTCTGAGATCGATAAAACTTCCATCATCATCGATGAATCCGCGATCATAGAGGTTTCGCCTTTCGGGATCGCGCAGGATAACCGCTGCTGCAAGAATTTCCGCGAAAGCGTTCGCTTTAGCTTCGTCCCCGGCTGTGAGGTCGGGGTGATGGGCCTTCGCCAAGTTATAATAGGCCTGACCTACTGCCTCAGGCGAGGCGCCCGGGGAAACTCCAAGCTTAGCATATAAATTTTTACCGGTTTTGGTGGTCATGATACCCTCACCGAAAATGGACCGCGAATCTCGGCCGCCTGCTAAAGCTGCGCGCAGCCGTTTAATATTCTGCTCGAAACCAGCACTCGTAACCCTAAGCGGCCCTCGAGCGTTCAAGGCCTTATTAAGGCCATTACGCCGGAGGACCACAGCAAATGGCCGTCGAAGCTAAGCCGCAACCATGGTATTATCCGGACATTGTGCACGAGTTCGATTGGATGGCGCAATGTTAGTCTTGCGATTTGCTCCGGTGATTTTAACGCAGCGCAGCGCCTTTGGCGCGGCCGACCGTTCGTTGCAGGCGCCACACTGGCGGCACCCGTGATCGGCTTCACCGTCGCGAGCCTCTCACCACCCCATTTGATTTCACCGAGCCCCGGCGTCGCTTTTTTGAAAGGCACGGCCTACCGAAACCGAAACGCCTCGAGGAACCACAAAAGTGGCCGGTTCGGCTCAGTTATATTCGCATGACCCGATAGCCGGTTGACTTCCGTGAACAAGGCACGCAGGACGCGGCCACAATAGCCGAAATGCTCGAGAATTTCCTGGCCGATGAGCTGGCCTTCCCGATCGCAATCGGTGGCGAGGATCACCTGATCGCAGCGCTTGAGGGCATCGGAGATCGCCCTGAGCTTGGCCGGCTTGTTG
>JBAUNL010000551.1:0-2709 GCA_049579205.1 Rhodomicrobium sp.
TGCGCGAGAACGCGAGCCAGGCGGTGCTCGCGGTGTTCATGAATGTGGCCGTGAGCACGGTGAGCCAGTGGGAGCACGGCGAACGCCATCCGACGGGCGCGGCCCCTGAAGCTTCTGCATGTCGTCAGCGAAGGATGCCAATCAGGCGCGCCGTCTTCTCGCTTTGGCAGCGGTGCGCGAGGGCAAGAGCCGCGAGGAAGCCGCCCGTATCGGGGCATGGATCGCCAAACGCTCCGGGATTGGGTGCATGCCTTCAATCAGCGCGGCCGCGAGGGGCTTATCAATGCCAAGGCGCCGGGACCGAAGCCAAAGCTTTCGGCCGACGGAGCTGGCCCGGATTGCCGGGACGGGCCCCGATCCTGACAAGGACGGCGTGGTGCGCCGGCGTTGCGCCGATCTGAAGCGCTTGATCGGGGAGCGCTGGGACATCGAGATGGGTGAGGTCTCCGTTGGCCGTCTCCTCAAGGAGCTGACAACGGGGCCCCAGGGATTAGAGCGCACTATGCTCCGAACTATTGCGCAGCCTTTGTGCTCGACCCGGATGGCCACAATGTAGAAGCTGTCTGCCATCAACCAGCTGAGTAGCCACTAGTTTGTCTCTCAGTCCGCCAAATCCAGAAGCGAAGTGATAGGCAATGGGCTTGCCTTGTTGCGCGATATGCGCCCAGTCTCCCTCTGTGCCAATCAGCGTAACCTGAGAACCCTTCTTCAAGAGCCCTTTTCGATGACGAACCGCGCGGCGGTTTCGAAGACTTCGGTTTCGGCAAGAAGAACATGCGTGGGTTTGGTGCTGATCTGCGGTGCATTTGCGCCCAGCATGGCCAGCACTTTCGGATAGCGCGGCGCGACCGGATAATTCGGCTCTCCCCCAACTGCACAAGGGCGCAAAGGTATCGCGGCAAGGCGTTACGCCAGCCCCTTTCTATCCGGGGGCTGGGCTCGTTACTTTTTAGCCAACTTGAGTGCTTCTTCGGCGGCTTGCATCACGCGGATCTGCTTATGATGAAAGCAGTATTCTTCCAATTTTTTGACATTTGCTTGAAATTCTTGGACCTCAACGATCGTGTTCCCTCGCTTGGCGTTATAGTAGCCGCTCAGCCATATGGCTATTTTATCCGGACCAATTACCTCGTTGCCGAGATACTGATCACATGTGATCTTAGCAACATCTATGCTTTCTTGTGCCCGAGCCGCCAAAGACGCGAAAGAGGAGGAGACTACAACAGGTAGGATAATGGCCGCGAGCTTCACCGCTTGGTTCTCCTTCTAGCCCACAACCCATAATGATGGCTTGGAGGTGTAAACGTTTTGTAAAAGTGGTTGGGCGGCTCACTAATGCAAAAAGCTTACTTATTTAGGTGCGTTTGCTATTGAAGGCGATTGCGCTACCAAAGGGTAAGCGGACTCGTTGAAATCGTTCATTAAATTACGCTGATGACCGTGCGCCCCGAGGGCGCGAACCATCAGTGAGGGAGGGTCTCACCTAGATAATTGCCGATTGAGCTAGAAGCTGGCGAGCGGCTTGCTTGGGCAGCCGGGCGATGCCGAAGCCTCGCGACAAAGGCAGCCTTGGGCTGTTGAGCGATCCAGCGGGCCGTAACACGCGTGAAGCCTGGAGCAGGCCTCGAAAGTCTAAATGCGGATGCCGATCCTCCGGTCGTTTGGGGAAGGCAGCATGGGACGGGGAAGCAATCGGTACAAGCACCCGCCTGATCCGCCGGGGTAGTGGGCTCGGCACGCTGTCTCGGCTTTCTCACCGGCTAAATGGCGTCCCGGGGCGCGGTTCACGACGCGCTCGTCTACCACGGCGTACCAGCTACTCACCCGCCCGTGGCGCTTCGGAAATCAGACGCGAACCGCGTTGCCCGGTAAAATATGACCAAAGCCATTGCCGTTGGACCATCAAACGGTTCTGAAGCTGCGGAAGGGACATGATGTGGACAAAGGCCCAGGCCAGCCAGGCTAGGAACCCGCTCATCCGAATCCGGCCGGTCTCCAAGATCGCAAAATTTCTGCCCACGACCGCCATGCTGCCCTTGTCGAAGTAGCGGAATGGACGCGGCTGCTTGCTGCCCTTAAGCTCTGCGAGGCGCTGACCCAATCGGTTTTGTCGATCGAACCGGTTTCCAAAACCGCAGCGCTCGCGATGCGATGAAACCGGCCGATGGCTTCTTCAAAGTGATCGCTCATTAACCGCGTTATTCCAATCCATGGCGTCCAGATCGCAATTGGCGCGCGCGAACTCTGCATAAGCCTCTTCGCGCCAGTTCATCACACCGTATCGATCGCTTTCATCGCCGCACCTTCAATTTTCGATCCGCCCCAAAAAAGACCCGCCAGCCAGCACTCCCGGCCAGCGGGTCAGTTTGCGCCAAGCATCAACCCCCACGCGGTACGAAACTTCTCATCGGCCGCCGCCGTTCGGAAGCGCCGGAATATTTTCGTTGGTATTGGCTTCCAACTGCCGGCGCCCCTTTTCAAGGATCATGCCCATGAAGCGGGCCAACTCCAGATGGTCGGTTGGATATTCCGGCATAAGATCCTTGCCATCTTTTCCAGTGACTTCGAGCGAGGCCTTGTCGCCGAATAAATGCGGCGCATCCTTGCCGGCTAGCTGTTTAGTCCCGCTGTGTGATGGAATCAGTCTAACTGACCCCAAACTTCGGGAGCGGTTATGGGACAGATACTTCACGGCAGCGCCACGACAAC
>JBAUNL010000552.1:0-3547 GCA_049579205.1 Rhodomicrobium sp.
ATTGATACCTCCGGCTTGTTGGGGCCTCTCATCCCGGAACTCCTCGCTCCATTTGCCGTTAAAACCACATACAAGCAATGGGGACGGTCATGGACAACGCCAAACGGACATCAACGACTAACAACCATTGGCACGAACGCGACAGCGAAACCGGAAAGCGGCGCCTGCGCCAGGATGCGGTTGATGAAGCACTGGAGCAGACTTTCCCCGCAAGCGACCCCCCGGCCTACATGGGATCCACGTCTATTCCAGGTTCTTGCGATCAGCCAAAAAGCCAATCCAAGAGCAAATCAAAACGCCATCAGGATCAGTCGAAAAAATGATGGCGCGCGACTGAGGCTGCCTCCTTGAACTTATAAAGAAGCTTGTCTTCGGGAAGCGCCCATCGCGGCAACCATGAGCGCGATTGCAAAGATACTAGCGAGCACAAGGCCCGTGAGGCCGAGCTCGGTCGTGCCAGAGCCAAGTGCCCAAACGAATACCGAAATGACAAGATTGTATTTGATTATGCCTACGTTGCTAACGAAAAGCCCGGTGAAGCGGGCCAGCATTGCGGTCCTGTCATTGGCTCGCCGGCGGTAGAAGAAAAGGCCAATAAGAAGGGCCCAAACGACGAAGAGCAAACTGATGACCGGCACGATGATGCTGAATGTGCCGCGCCCTCCACTGCCGGTCAGCGCTTCGCTCGACTGAAGGAAAGCCTGCGACATAAGCGGGAAGAAAAGCATACTGATCGCACCGGTAACGAGGCCAATCTCCATCACAGGTAGAAGTTCTCCGTAATGCCTTTCGACCTTGCGGTGATGCGCGGCGAGCATGATGCTGATTATGAAAACGACAATCAGGAAAAAGACCTTGAGAGGAAGCATGGCCGCGTGGACCTTAGAGACGGTCGAGCGCGTGGCCGGGTTAATATAGTTAGCGCTCAGTGCTAAAATCACGCGCGCCTCGGCCTTGCAGCATTCTTCATCGTTTTGGAGTTGCGGCGCATCGCCCAACGGCGTGGACGCGAAGCAAAAGCGCCGGGGCTTTGAGGCATCGGAGCGCTCGATGTAGGGATCTGGTGTCCCTCCTCCGCAATCCCGGCCGAAACTGTCCAGGCCATAACGATGCCGGCTCACTTGCCTAACGTTGTGCAACGCCTGGAGCAGAGGCATGCGCAGGCAGGGGCCTGCCTTTTTCGCGCATCCAGCAGGGTCTCCCTGGTCGGCCATGAGAACTTCGGGAGCGCCCCCCCAAAGGCTGCGGCGCGGGTTTTCCAGCATTACCTGGGCAATGGCGTAGGAGGCGGCGGCGACAACAAAAAATCCGAAGATAAATCTGATCTTTCCGAACCAGACATACCTCCAATAGAGGTCGAGGAAGATTACCGAGGGCAGGTAAAAGGCAGCAAGTGCGACGATGCCAAGTGTCGGGAAAAACACAAACAGATGACTATCCATGGCGGCGAAATCCAGCCAGCCTGCCTCTCCGAATTCCCAGACCAGCGTGCCCGTCGTAAAGAGAAATGAGAGCGCCAGGAGCGAATACACAATCAGCACGAATATTCGCGGTCCCATCAACATCTTACATCTCTCTTGGTTTGGCCTGATCCTGTAACAGAATATGTCCGGCAATATAGCTGAAACCTGGCCGCCAGAGAAAGCGAGGACGCTCGCAGCGACAGGCTCGAGCGCAATCAAAGTTGTGGCGTGACCGAAAAGACAAAGGCTCAAGCGTTGGTGGTGGAACCGGGACTACTCAACCTTGCTCTGGTAGTCCTCGGCTGCGATCCAAGCTTCGAAAGCCGGTCCTATCTCGGGCCCCGTGAGCAGGGTTTCCCGCCAATTGTCCGCAGCAGGCTGGATAATAACCATCCAGCCGGTTCCAAATGCATCCTCGTTCAGGAGCTTTGGCCGCCGCTCGAGATTTTCGTTTGAGGCAACCACAACGCCGGGAAATGCAGCCTCGGCAGCGCCGACCCACTTTCCGCCTTCGATCGTCGCCATGGATTTGCCGGCCAGGAATGGCTTGGCCAAGCGCTTTGGCGTGAACGCCAAGACGTCGCCGAGAAGCTGCATTGCAACCGGCGTAAATCCCGCGCGAACCGTTCCGTCGGCAAGCGGCTCGTACCAGATCTGATTATGCAGATCATAGTAAAGATGCTCTGGATAGACGATGCCCTTGATTAGCGCCATAGGAAGCTCAATAAGTCAGGACCCGGTATTCATCCGACATGAGGCCGTTGAGCATGTGAGCTGCTCCCATGACCCCGGAACATTCGGGTATGAGATCGTCTTCCGTCAGATCGAAAAGATCGAGATTGGCCGGGCAGCACCAGAAGCGCGCGCCATGTTCGTGCGCTTCGCGAATCCAATCGTAGACGGTTTTCGGATGGCCTGGCTTGATGTGGATGGCGCTGGCTACACCCTTTTTCAGGAGCTTACCGGCAGTAGCTGTGCAAACGACGTCGACCTCATAATCCATCGCGGCTGCGACAGCGGCATGGTAGAAAGGCGCGCCAAGCTCCTCCGGATTGCGCGGGTCGGTGTTGAGGAGAATGATCAACAGTTTGCGGCTCATGTCTCTGCAACTGGTTCGATCTTGATCTTGCGGCCCTGCTTATCGAAGAAGTAGGCTTCATCGAGGGTCATGCGGTTTTCGGTAACTTTCGTCTCCAGCTCCCTCATGCGGAGCCGCGCCGTTGGATTGTCAACCGGGCCGCCATTGGCGGCTTTCGTTGGGAAGAAGGCGGCGCCATCCCAAGGTTGGCCCGAGCCGGCGAACATGAGACTCAGATCGTCCCAATCGAGCTCATTGCCAACCACATGAAAATAGGTTGAGCATAAGGGGGCGACGCTGTGTTCGCCAATGGCGGTTAAGATGACGAGCATGGTCATATCGCCGGTCGATTCGTAGAACGAGGCGAACCACTCGTCGAACTCTGTCTTCTCAGAAGTCGACAAGAGGCGCCTCCGGGACATACTGCTCGAAAAGTGAATAAAACGGGCTTCCGTGCTTCTCTTCGAACCACGCTTCGAACTTATCAAGCTCGGTTGCTAGAGCTGTATCCGGTTCAAGCTCCATTCCGCGAACGCGCTGCCAGATACAGCGGCCAAGCGGCTTCATCTCCCCGAAGATTGCCTCATGAGCCTCGCTCGGGGCGTGCCAGCCTAGCTCCTCCGCCAGCGCCTCGCGCTGAGCCGCATGCGCCTCATTCTCCGTTTCGCAGCTCGCAGCGCGGGATGCTAGAAGGTGGACGAAAGCGGTGCGGCGGAAGGCAAAGGCGCGCTGACGCTCGAGTCGCTCGATTTCTCGCGCCATCTGCTTTCGCAGCGCGGCTTCTGCCTGTTGCGCATCTCTCGCCGCATTTTCCAACTCCGCGACCAGCGCCGCGACCGCATCACTCATCCTGAAACCTCTTCAATGATTGGCGGAGGGGGATGGGAGTCGAACCCACCTGAAACCGTCTCACGGTCCCACCCAGATTTGAAGTCTGGTCGCCCCACCGGGAGCGGGACTCCTCCATGTTCTTCGACGCCGCTGGTGGCTGAAGTTTTTGCAGGCA
>JBAUNL010000553.1:0-7438 GCA_049579205.1 Rhodomicrobium sp.
TCTTCTCGAAGTTCGGCGGCAATCTTGGCGAGACCGGCGCGGTTTCCTTCGGGTTCAAGCGTGTTGGCGAAATCGAATATCCGCTTTCTGCGGCAAGCCCGGACGCGATGCTTGAGGCCGCGATCGAAGCCGGCGCGGAAGATTGCGAGAGCGGCCCCGATGGCCATTGGCTGACGGCGAGCGTCGAGGCTTTCCATGAGGTCAGCGCGGCACTCGAAGCCAAGTTCGGCCCCGCCAAGTCGGCTGCCATCGCCTGGCGCCCGCAAAACACTGTCGATGTCGATGAGGAGAGGGGCGAAAAGCTTCTGAAGCTGATCGATGCACTCGAAGATTCGGATGATGTGCAAGCCGTTTACGCGAACTTCGAGATGAACGACAAGGTTATGGAGCGGCTGAGCGCCTAGGGCGATCCCACTTATGTGCAAGACTAAGACGACGAAGACAATCCTAATTTTTTCGTATCACCGCCAAGAGGCCCTGTATTCCGAAGGGAAGGACGATAGGAAGGATAGTAGTCGAGTCCTCGGGAAAGCCTCCGCGCAAAATGAGCGAGCGTAACTCCGCCTCGTCAAAAAGAGTGTGCGTATCCGAGGCTGCAAATTTCCAATATAACATCGTTGACCGGTGCGTCGCGTAAATTGCCATCAAACCGCCTGGTCTTAGAACCCTGTGAGCTTCACGCAGCTCCGCTGCATCGGCTCTGAAGAAATAGACGACGTTCACCGCAAGAATCTTGTCGATGCTGCAGGAATCACAAGGCAGGGCATTAAAGCCGCCTAGATGAAGCCGAACGCGCCCGTGCCCGAGCGCCAGCTTGTTGCGCCCCGAAGCTTGCGCCAGCATCTCGGGAGACTGGTCGATACCGAGAACGCTGCCCTCGGGCACGAGGCTGGCCATGGTCTTGATCGCGCTACCAGAACCAAAGCCCAATTCGACTACCCTATCAGTAGGCTCGAGAGACAATACGTCTATGGCGAGGCGGTTCGGCTCTCTGTTTACGAGAGACATGATCAACCCAGTCAAATGCCCGGCACGTCCCGAGGGACACTTAAGCTGATGACCTATTTTGCTCCAAAAGCTTTCGAAGGATAGCATCAACGGTGCTGGCTCCGGCGAAAACGCAAGCGGTCCGCCGGCAATTGGAAGCAATGCTTGGCAATCGTGATCGCAGCTCTAGGCTCGATGGTTGTTTTGGGCCGGGCGATTACGAAAGCACCTCGCGCGATCGAGACGCCTGAAACGCCGTGCTTGAATTCGGAGTGAATCGGCGTTCCAGGCATCTTGAGAAAACTCAAGATCTCAGTTTCGCTTGGACCTTGGTTAGAAGACCTTCCATGACTTTCGGGAAATAGAGATCCCAGATGGGACGCTCGGGGTGATGCGGCAATAATAGTGCCACCTTCAAGACTTCTGCGGCCTTTCTGTAGTCGCCCTGCTCGTACAGGAAATCTGCATAGAAATAGTGGGCGTCGCGCCCATTGGGCGCGTTTCTAACAGCCTCTTCAAGAAATTGGCGAGCCTTATCGGTATCTCCCCAGCCAAGCGGAAAGCCGGGTACACGATAATAAAGCACCCCGAGACTTGTAGGGGCACCGGCGTCGAGAGCCTTGGGATCCATCTTGTAGGCTTGTAGCAAGAGATCGCGTGCGCGGCTTGCGTGGCTGAGAGCCGTGAGCCCCCAAGTAAGGGAAGCGCGCTCACTTGTAACGATGCCGTCCCAGATCAGCGCTTCGACGCGGCCTGGATGATGCGTAACCAAAGCATCGGCCTTCGCCCCGCAGACCTCCATTTTCTCCTTTCTCTCGTTATCGTCCTTGCTCAGATATTTGATCCTCGCCCATTCCTCGGCGACGGCTAGAATGTCGGCATCGAGCACCTTGTTGTCCGAAGCGCGTGTGGTGGGCGACATCGAAGCCAGCAAGACGATGCCGGCGGCTGCAAGCATGAACGGCCTCATTAAACTCCTCCTTTGTGTTGAAGCTGAACAGCTCAAACGCGCGCAAATTGCTTCGCGATGGCTTTGTCCACGAAATAGGGAAGCAGCCGTTGCATCAGGACGAACATGCGCTCCGGCCCTGCCGGATAGATGCTCCCGGCTTCGCGTTGAACGGCATCCCAGACATATTTCGCAACCTTGCTGGCTTGATCGAGCTTCATGTTGAAAGGCTTGATCAGCGCCTCAAGCGCCGCGGAAGCAGGCGTGCTGGTTGCACGAGGCGCGGCATATGTAACCCCGATGCCGAGCGGGGCGAGCTCACGGCGCAACGCGATTGAAAAGCCTCGCAACCCCGCTTTCGTCGCTGAATATGCGGCGAACAATGGGTAAGGAATGTCCCCAAGGACAGAGCCGATATTCACGATGCGCGAGCCGTTGCCTTTTTTGAGGAGAGGCAATGCTTCGCGCACGAGGGCCATCGGGGCCATAAGATTAGTTTCGATAACGCCGCGCAATTCTTCGTCCGTTGTTTCTGAAAGCCGGCCAACTGGGACAAGCCCCGCGTTGTTCACGAGGAGATCAAGCCCGTGCCACTCCTGTTCGATGGATGCCATCAACGAGCGCCGGAAGGCGGGGTCCCTGATATCTCCCGGTACCGCAAAATGGCCCGCACCAGGCATTTGCATGATCGTTTCCTGAAGGGCTTCGAGCCTGCGGCCGGCGAGCGCAAACTGCATCCCGCGGCGTGCACCCTCAATCGCCAGCTCACGGCCGATGCCGGAGCCGCCGCCTGTGAGAAGCACGCATTTACCCTCAAGCTGCATGTGCCACCGCCTCCGGACGCGTTCCTAGGTCCTCGAAGATCGCGCCGTAGAGACGGTACATAATCTCCGCCGCATCGATGATGATGTCCTGTGTGCTTCGATCCTCGAAACCATTGACGAGGTTTCTGAAAAGAGCCGTATGTTCGACGTCCAGCGACCCATGCGATTTAAGATAGGAGAAGCCGGCAAAACCATCGGAGCCAGTCGATTGCTGCACTGTATGTGCAACCTTATCCGCCAGCATTACGGAAAGGCCTTCGAGAACATGCACCATGCCGAGCATGGCGTAGGGACTGATCCACTGGATGGAATAATAGGCGTAGCCAACCATGACCTGGCATGGAATGCCCGGCTTGCCGCGCTCGACTGAAACGGCATCACCGCCCATTGCACGGATATCGTCGAGGATCCATTTCTCGTGACCTCGCTCCTCGTTCATATATTCGGCCAGTGCAGCCTGGTAGCGCTCATCGCGAGTTAGTGCAGACGCAAGGGCGAGAAGCGGAAAAGTATGCTTCACATGGTGATAGGCTTCCCTAAGAAACGCGATGTAGAGGCCGCGCGAACCGCCCATGGTCAAAGCTTGCTTGACGAGCGGTATCGCAAGGAAGCGCTCCCGCGCCTCTGATGTCTCCTGATAGAGCCTGTCGAATGGAGTCATGCTTCCACCTTGAGAGTTTGGGCTTGTTCCTTCAGGTACTTCTGAGCTTGGCCGCGGTGAACGCGCCCATTCGGCGTAAACAGTTTCCGAGCCAGGGCATCTTTGCGTGAAATGGCGACGGCGCGTTTTGGTTGAGCGTAGTAAGGCGCTGGCAAGCACGCATCGGACACAAGAGCAAGAATCTCGTCATTCGATGCGGTCTTGAACCAGGCCTCTCCGAATGGGGATGGGATCAGGAGTGCCGTCAATCCTTCAAGGCCTTCCAACTGATGGACTATGCATCCGCCAATCCTTGAGTCTCCCAAGAGCATGGTTTCGATCCACTCCGGACTGATGTTGCGTCCGTAAGGAGTGACGATCAGATTGTCCCTGCGTCCGTAGACGGTGAGGAAGCCATCTGCATCGAGACTACCGGCATCGCCGGTGCGCCAGCGGCGGGGCGCTGTGTCGCCGTGCAGATACCCGTCCATGACGGAAGAACCTTGGACAACGATTTCGCCGTCTTCGATGGTGACATGCACGCCAGGAAGTGGCTTCCCAACAGTGGCATCGCGGCTCTCGCCGGGCGTGTTAACCGCAACGACCGACGCGCATTCGGAAAGCCCGTACCCCTCGAAGACAGGTAGACCGAGCTGCCTTGCCGTCTTTGACAGCGCTGGCGGTACGGCCGCGCCACCAACCGCTACGAAGCGAAGCGTTTCAGGCGGACGCGTACCAGAACCAGCCAGTTGCGCGCAATAAAGTGCTAGGAGTTGTGGAACTAGGACACTGGCCGTCGGCTTCGCGCGCGCGAATGCTTCGGCGACATCAGCAGGGACCCCGGTTCCGATGCTTTGGGCTACCGCATTGTCATAATGCACGGTACCGCCCACAAAAATCGGGACCATGATCCCGCAGATGAGTTCAAGCAGCATCGGCAGCGGCAGCACCGATAAATATTTGTCCTCTCTGTTGGCATCTATGGCTTTGGACAAATTCCGCGCCACCCATTCTTCTTGGCCACTGGCCAACCGGACGCCTTTCGGAGTCCCAGTGCTGCCAGATGTATAAATGATAAGCCCACCGCCGCTGCCTTGAACACGGAGGCTGTTCGCCTCTTTCCGGAAAAGCGAATGGACCGGCACCGGAAACAAGCCGGCTTCCGGGCCCTTAGCGTCCGTAACAAGAATATGCTCGACACCAGAATCGTGGATGAGATGCTCGTGCTGCTCCTTGCTAAAGAAGGTGGGAATGGGAACGATCGTTTTGCCGCTGATACTTAAGGCGAGAAAGCCAATGGCCCAATCCACGCTATTGCTGCCGTATAGGCCAATAGTTTGCGGTGCACGCCTCAGGTCCTCGGCGGCACCCGCGACCAATCTAACGATCTGCGATCGAGTGAGGGAGCACTCTGCGTCGCTCATGGCGACAGCGCTTCCTGCCGTCGCGGCCTGATGAATTAATGCTTCTGCGAGCTCAGCCATGGAGGCACAACTCTGCAGTTTTCGCTGGTGCACGCTTGCTGACGAGGAATGGCGTCAATTGTTCACGCCCGAAGGCCAGCACACGGGGTTCTGTTTCGTAATAGGAACCCCATAATTCTGGCGATGGAACGCGCCTCGAGTCTGCCGGTCCTAAATCGATGAGAGGGAGATGCATCCGTCTGAGAAGTCTTTCGAGGCGGCCAGTGGCCGTGAAGAAGGCCCAGTCGTATCCGAGCCCTTCTCCATAGCTGATTACAGCCTTCATGAACTGGACTGAGATCGCAGGTGTCCGGCTCGCAAGGCTTGAAACTTCCACGATTTTGCCGCGATCTATCGGCTTGCGCGAAACCGCTGTGAGAATGGCTTCGATTGGAGCGTCAAGATAATATTCGGAGAAATACGGCTCCGAAAAATCCCTTAATCCCGCTGCGGCGTGTACTCTTTGTCTGTCGTCCGCTAACGCAATCAGAGTCTTGGGAAAGCTTTTTATCGCGGCTCCATAATTTAGAAGGTAGGTTGCACTGATTAGACGGGCTGCTTTATCACGCAGATCGTCCCCCAATCCGGCGGCAACAAGCTTTCGGTTAGATACCTGATCAAGCAATGCTTCAAGCCCCTCATTAGATTAGTTCTAAATTCATTTTTACAAATAGACAAAATTATGACCGTCCGTTCAAATATCTTCTATCCACATTTGAATAACAATATAAGACAAACAATCATCTAGCTCACCAATGGATATCACTGATGAGTTTTTTATTTACCCCTTGATGATTTGCTCAGCTAAAAATACATAATTCTGTTCATACTGAACTTAAGTGCTTCGCGCTTACGGAACGCTTACATGTTTGCGTTTTGTGGAAAAGTTAGCCCGGCTAGTAGAGCTTTTGATTCCGGGCATTTTGCTCTCGAGTTTGCCGCAATCGGATGCAAATTCCAGCTCGGTCCGGACCTTATTTTCCTACGCTTTTCCTCACTGGGACCGGAATAACATTAGCAGGGCGCTCTCTTGGAAGGGCGAAAATGGGCGCCGTGGGAAAAGCCGCTTGGTCGAACGGCGGGAATGTGAGCCTGAACAGCGCTCCACCGCCGCGGCGGTCTCCGACTTCGATCGAGGCATTATGTGCGGCAACCGTACGCGAAACGATCGCCATCCCTAGGCCTGCACCTCCGCCGCGGTCCCGCTTGCCCTGCCAAAAGCGCTGAAAAATCGCTTGCCGCTGGGCCTTGGGTATGCCCTTCCCACGGTCAGCGATAATGATCGTCGCTGGATTGAGGATGCCAATATAAACAGCGGTGCCAGGTGGAGTATGTTCAATACCGTTTTCAACGAGGTTTCTCAGGGCACGGAATAGATAGTCGTAGGCACCGTTTACAAGCGCCTGCCGCTCGGATTTGTGGACCTCTATGGTTTTTCTTCGCGCAATTGCGTATGGAGCAAGGTAGGCTGCGACATCGACAGCAAGGGTGTTCAGGTCCAGGCAGTCGGATGGCGCGATTCTCATCGCATCAATGCGCGCATTGTCCAGTAGCTGGGTTACCAGCCGCTTCAGAGAGCCAAGTTCTTCCTTAAGCGCAGCCTTCCCATAGAAATTCGGCAGCAGATCCATATGCGTGTTTATGATGGAAACCGGGGTCCGCAGTTCATGCGCTGCATCCGCTATAAATGCTTGCTGTTCCTTGTACCCTGCCTCCAGCCGGTCGAGCGCGGAATTGATGGCCCGGACGAAACTCAGCACTTCATCCGGCATGCCAGTTTCAGACAACCGCTTTGACACAGCCGCGGGGCCAATCGCTGACGCTTGTGCGGATGCTTTTGCAAGCGGCCTTAAGCCAATACGTATCACGAATAGATTGATCACGAGCAGAATGGCGACGAAAGGCAACCAGATCCAGGCGATATCCTGGACAAATTCTTCAAGGACGGAGTCGGCTATGATTTCACTGTCCTTAAAGACGACTTGGACCCAAGCTTGAGGCGAGGCTCCCTTAATTCTCAATGACACTCCATAAAGAGCTTGCTTTCCCTCAGGCTGAGGGAGCGTGAAAAATTCGCGATGCTGCTCAGGGTCTATCGGATGAAAGGCGTGTGTTACCCCGGGCGAGCCTGCTGCCAAAATCTCGTCGCCCCAGAGAACTGCATACTGTCCTACGCCTTCGCGATAGTAGGAAGTATAGGAGCGCGGCAGTTTGATCTGATGCCCGGGCGACGTTCGAAAGAGTTCGCCGATGAGCCTGGCTTGTCCTTGAAGCGTTCGCTCGCGGGACTCAACATTTACGTTCTTGAATCGAATGTAGAGAAACACACTGGCTGCCAGGACGGCGAAGAGCGAACCGAGAATGAGTCCAAAAATGAGACGGAACCAAAGAGACTGAAATAATTGTCTCATGCGCTCCCGCTAGCCTCGGCCGCAAGCATGTATCCAACACCTCTTACGGTATGGATCACCGCCTCAGCACCCGAGTCAAGCAAGCGTTTCCTTAGGCGGTGAATAAGAACCTCGACAGCGTTCGAGGCGATCTCCTCGCCAAAGGAATAGAGCACATCTTCCAT
>JBAUNL010000554.1:0-6419 GCA_049579205.1 Rhodomicrobium sp.
CTGTCGGCGCCGGGCACCGGAACGTCGAGAACCGGCGCGCAGGTGGTGTTGATACCGAGGGAATGAAGATCACGTGCCATCAGCTGGGCAGAGAGTCGCGCCGCGCGTTTTGCTTCTGCTCCGGCCCTTGCGCTCATGGCGCCAAAGGCGCTAGCCGGAGGATAGGCAGGCCAATGAGGCTTGCTCAGCCGCTGAACGCGCCCGCCTTCCTGGTCCACCAGTATCAGTAATTTCCCATCCGCACCGGCTTCATTATTAACGGACGAAACCAGTCCGCGAAGCTGTTCGGGATCTTGCACATTGCGACCAAATAAGATGACGCCTGCCGGAGGCGTGGCGGATAAGAACTTGGCCTCAGCCGCTGTGAGGAAAGGTCCCGATAAGCCGCATATAAAAGCATGCCTATCCATGAGCGCCTCCGCGGCCATGTTCTTTGGAGCCGGTGCTGATTGTTGCGTGAGGATTGGACTGAATCATTCTCTTCGCCATCCCATTCGAGTTTGCATGGTAAGCGGCAATTCCTCCGCCGTGAAGCGCAACTCATGCTCAAAAGCAAGGCCTTCATCAAGGGGACCCCGAAAAGTGAAGCTCGAAACCACCCGAGGCAACTGGCATCAGCTAAATGGCTGGATCGCCTGCAACTTCCTTGCTGGAATCTCTTAGATACGCTTCGGCGTGGACTGTGCGCGACGTTCAAAGGAAGAGCTGAGTATGAAATTCCTCCACGAGTTTACGGATCTGCATGCTGAGAGCTGGCTGGGCCACGCTGAGACGCCTTGCTGCCTTGGCGACGCTGCCTCCGTCAAAGAGGTAACAAAATAGCGAAGCTGCCGGAGATCCATTAGTCAATCTGACGCGCATGATAGCATTGGAACGCCTGGAATAAAGGGGACAGAATCCACCAATCGGGGGGAGCGGGAGCACTTGGCCGCTCCGGAGATGCCGTTCCTTCCTAAAATCCGGAAAAGTCCGGCTTCTTCTTTGCCATGAAGGCGTCGATGCCGTGTTTGAACTCGGGGTTGAACCTCAGCTTTTCGAAGGTTTGTCCTTCGAACTGCAAGCCGGTGTTCAGGGGCATTTCATAGACGGCATTGAGCACGCGCTTCAGGGCCGTTAAGGGGATCTGAGGCAGCGCCGCAAGCTCGGACACCCAGCGGGCTAAGCAATCATCGAGCTGTCCATCCGGCACAACCTCCGACAGGATTCCCCAATCGTAGGCTTGCGTTGCAGTGATGCGTCGGCCCCGCATGATCATGGCTTTGGCTCGGGTCAATCCAATCAAATGCGAAAGCCTGTGCGTTCCCCCGCTCCCTGGGATTGTACCCAGGTTTATCTCAGGCAAGGCGAGCTGCGTGCTCTCCGTCGCAATCCGGAAATCACACGCGAGAGCCAGCTCGAAAGCAACGCCCATAGCGAATTTCTCGATGGCCGCGATCACCGGTTTTTTCGCGCGCTCCGGAGCGGCAACGTTCCAGGCAAGATCGTGCATCTGGTCCCGGCCGGGAACAAGAAATCCCGCGATGTCGCCGCCCGAGCTATAAAGTCCGTTCGCGCCCCTGATCACGATAACGCGAATATCGGGATCGTTGTCCATGGCATCGACAAGTGCGGCGATCTGCGACCGGCCATTGAAGCTGATTGTGTTCATTGGCGGCCGGTCGAAAATGATTGTACCGGCCTTGCCGCTCTTCTCCCATCGTATGCCGTCGAGTTCCGATGGATAGTTCATTCTAATCTCCTATGAGGTGAAAAGGCCGCTAGCTGGTTCGCAAAATGTCATTCCATGGAACGCTCGCGGTATCCTTCACCGGCTTTCCCCGAGATAGGCCGCGCGCACTTCCGCATTCTGCCGAACCTCCTCCGGCGTACCGGTGGCAAGCACCCTTCCATAGACAAGCACCGTAATGCGGTCGGCGAGGGTGAATACGGCGTCCATATCGTGCTCCACGAGTATGATCGTGTGCTCACCGCGAAGCTTTTGTAGAATGCTCACAAGCTCCACTGTCTCGTTACGGCCCATTCCCGATGTCGGCTCATCCAGTAGCAAAAGCTGCGAATTGGTCGCGAGTAGCATAGCTATTTCAAGCTGCCTGCGTTCCCCGTGACTGGCTTCGGCTGCAAGTCTCTCGGGGTGCGTGATACCCGCGGCGCTGATGGCACCCCGCGCAACTTCGGCCACATTCGCTAGAACGTCCGCGGAACTGAACATCCTGAAAGAAGCTCCGCTCCGCGATTGTGCGGCTAGCCTTACATTCTCGAAAATGCTGAAGCTTTGCATAATCGAAGAATGCTGGAAAGTACGGCCAATACCCGCCCGCGCGAGGGCATCCGGAGCCCACCCAGTCACGTCTGTGCCTTTGAACCGGATTTGCCCGGCGCTAGGCTTCAATTCACCCGACAGAAGATTCAAGAAGGTAGTCTTCCCGGCTCCGTTCGGACCGATTATCGCGTGAATCTCGCCCTGCGAGATTTCAAGCGAAACATCTGAGACTGCGGGGACGCCGCCAAACCACTTGGTCAGTCCACTTATCCCAAGAAGAGCCCGGTCATGCACTAGAACGCTCCTTTGGACTGAAAATCAGTCCTTTGGATATTCGCTCCAGGCCTTTCCAGAGCCCGCCGGGTGAGAAAAGCGTGGCTGCCACAACGATAAGCCCGAGATAGAGCTTCCAGTGCTCAGTGAGCTCCGAACTCCAATCGATGAAGTAGGTGAAGAAAGCTGCCCCGATTGCGGGTCCAAGTAATGTGCCCACGCCGCCGAGCACGGTCATGACGAGGATCTGAGCCGACTGAAGCCAGTAAGTAAGCGTCGGGTCGGCGAAGGTGGTCAGAGCAAAATAGAGATAGCCTGCCAAACCAGACAAGGTGCCGCTAAGGACGAAGCAAGCCAGCTTGAAGCGCCCAACGCGATAGCCAAGAGCACGCATTCTTTGCTCATTTTCACGTATGCCTTGCAGCACGCGGCCGAAAGGGGAGTCGACCAAGCGTAGGAGACCCAGCAATACGAGACTTGCGGCGCCGAGCGTGAAGTAAAAGCGCTGTACGCGGTCCCCGAGGTTGACGAGGGTGAAGCCGGCGATTGTAGCCTTTACGTTCGATGAGACGAGGACGCCATCCGATCCTCCAGCCCAATTGCTGTCGTTAAGGAGGAAGTAGACGATCTGGGTAAAGGCAAGAGTCGCCATGATGAAATAGATGCCACGAAGCCGGACCGTAAGGACGCCCACTATCAAGGAGGCAATCGCAGCTACGATCAAGCTGGCAGGCAAAGCGATAAACACGTTCGAGATCCCCATCCTGTCGGCGAGGAGGGCTCCGGTATATGTGGCAAGCCCAAAGAAGGCGGCAATGCCCAGATTTACCATCCCAGTATAGCCGACCATAAGGTCAAGGCTTGCCGCAAGGATGACGTAAATCAAAATCCGGCTGAGCTGATCGACGCGGAAGGCACCGGCCACAAGAGGCACGAAACACAAAAGAAGCGCGGCGATGAGCACAAACAGCGGCGAAAGCCTCTTCATCGGGCCGGCGCTCCGAAAAGCCCCTCCGGACGCCAAATCAAAACGGCTGCCATAAGAAGGTAAATGCCAAGTGAGCTGAAGCTCGGAAAGAGCACCTTCCCAAATGTGTCTACGAGGCCGACAAGTAGGGCTCCGATGAAAGCGCCCCGGATTGAACCAATGCCTCCGATTACAACGACCACAAATGCAATAATAATGATGCGATCTCCCATTTCGGGAGATATCGACAGCACTGGACTTGCGACGATGCCGCCAAGCGCTGCAAGAGCTGCGCCGATGCCAAAGACGATGCTGAAAATTGAATTTACGGGGATGCCAAGCGCTCGGACCATGTTGCGATCGACTGTTCCTGCCCGAACGATCATGCCGAGCCGGGTTCGTGAAATTAGAAGATAAAGGCCGAAAGCCGTCAGAAGGCCCACGGCGATGATCACGAGCCGGTAGAGCGGGTAATCGAATAAGGAAAAAACGTTAACGCTGCCTCGGAAAATCCGGGGAATCTCCGCGGGCTGAACGTCCTTCCCCCAAATGATGGTGGCAAGCTCATCGAAGATCAGGATGAGGCCGTAGGTCAGGAGTACCTGGTCGAGATGGCCTCGATTCACGAGCGGAGCGAGAGTAAACCACTCAAGTATGGTGCCGATCACGACGACACTTGCTATCGCGCCCAGCATCGCGACGGCGAGCGGCAGCCCCATGTGGGTCGCGAACTCGTAGGTGAGATATGCGCCGATCATGAAGAAGGAACCATGAGCGAGATTGATCACGTTCATGATTCCGAAGGTTAATGTCAGCCCGCTTGCGAGCAGGAACAGCAGGACGCCAAACTGAACGCCATTCAAAAGCTGCAAAAGAAAGGTTGAAGCTCCCATTTTGCAGCGCCTGCCGGACTAGAGCGAGCAGCCTATTGCTGGATCGGCAAGGTCCTTGGCAATGGTAGCGATCACCTTGAGCTTGCCCCCGCGCGCCTCTACTGCGTACATATCCATGATCGGATTATGCGCCTTGGAAAACTTAAAGGGTCCCCGCGGGCTCTGAAACTGCACCGCTTCCAGCGCCGCGCTCAGTTTGCTCTTATCCTCGACATTGCCCTTGGTTGTTTCGAGCGCCATCGCGAGGACCGTGATTGTGTCATGACCATGCATTGAGTTCAGGTCGGCGGCTTTCCCTGTCGCCTTCTCGAACTCGCTCACGAACTTTTTGTTGGCATCATTTTCGAGGCTAGGAGCCCAATAAGTGCTGACGATGACCCCGTCGGCGGCAGATCCCTGGGCTGGCAGCAAGGTAGAGTCCGTCAAATATTCAGCGCCGTAAAGCGGAACCTTATCCTTTAGCCCTGCCTGGGCATATTGCTTCACGAATTCGACCGCATTCGAGCCGGCGAAGAATGTGAAGATTGCATCGGGCTTCTTGTCGAGAACATCAGCGAAATAGGCTTGGTAATCGAGTTCTTGAACGCCTGGAAATTTTTGGTCCAGAATTTGCCCGCCGGCGGCCTTGAAGCTAGCGGAAAAGTTTTCGGTTTCTTCCTTGCCCGCTGCGTAGTTCATGGCCATGGTCGTGGCCCGCCTGGCCCCTCTGGCATAGAGCCAAGTGCCCATGGGGTGCGCAAGCTGCCAATTCGAGCCAGAAACACGGAAGACCAATGCGTTGCAGCGGCTGCCAGTCAGTTCGTTGCCAGCGGCAGTCGGAATGATAAGCGGCGTATTATTGTCAATGCAGATCTTCTGAAGCACTGGAGCGACATTCGAGCCAACGGTGCCGACCATGATGTCGACCTTGTCGCGGGTCACAAGCTTGCGCGCCACTTCGCCGCCTATTTTTGCATCGAGCTGATCGTCGCCCTTTATGATTTCGACAGGCCTGCCTCCCAGTTTCCCGCCGTGCTGCTTGAGCGCGAATTCGACTCCATCGGTAATGCCTTCGCCGAACTTGCTGTAAACGCCGGAGTATGGAAGCATCAGCCCGATTTTTAGGGTTGAGCTTTGTGCACGGGACAGGCGCGGCATTGCGGCTGCAGCCCCAGTGACAAGTGCTCCCTTGGTGAATGAACGGCGGCTGAGAATGCGTGTTTCAACCATGATTAACCTTCCGTATTCTACTTATTCCTTGCGCAGTATGAACTTTTTCTGCGCAAGAGGTAGCGCTGGCTGAATGATGAGAGCTATCAGTTTTGAAGCCGGCCAGGGGATCGGCCGCTGACCGTAAAGCTTCCAAATCAGCCTTTGATGGCAGCTATCATTACAAGGTAACTTGCAGTAGTTCATGCAGACTTTAGAATGAAAAAGGTGCGACCTGAGCAGTGCCCTTTCCAATCAATTAAAAAGTGCGTCCCTATGAATATTGCCTTATACCGTGAAGTAATTGCAGCTCTGTATAAGGAGCACCTGGGCGTCGGTGATGCCGTTGACGAAAGCTGGCGCGCCTTTTTTGATGGCATCGAGATTCCTACCGATCCCGTTGGAGCCAAAGCTGCCATCACCCGGCTCGATCCTTCCCGCACAGCTCTGATCCTGGGGCGCATCGTGGAGCAGTTCCGGTGGCGGGGTCACATAGCGGCGGACCTCGATCCGTTAGGTCTTGCTTCTCGCGCCGAAGACCCCGAAGTCGCATTGGACCTTGCGGCTCTTTCCTTGGGCCAGGGAGAAGCTCCGGCGTTCGTAAATGGGCCTCTCGGAAGCGAAGCAGCTACCGTTGCCGCCATCCTGGATCGCCTGAAGGAAATATACTGCGGGACCGTTGGCTATGAATATATGCATGTGACGAATGCAACGGCACGGGAATGGCTGCGCAATGAGATCGAGTCCGGGCCCCGAAAGCTTACAAGTGCAGATCGGGTCACCGCCGCTGAGCGGTTGATCGAAGCGGATGAGTTTGAGCAATTCCTGCAGAAGCGCT
>JBAUNL010000555.1:0-8447 GCA_049579205.1 Rhodomicrobium sp.
ACGCACGAGAATGGACGCACTACCTATGGCCATAGTCTTGTGATCTCACCATGGGGCGAGATCCTTGCTGAGGCAGAGACCGAGCCAGGCATCATTCTCGCAGACGTGGATCCTTCGGAGGTGGATCGGGTGCGCGCCCGCATCCCCGCCCTGGACCATACGCGTGATTTTGCGGTTCAATCCGTGCAGCTGCCGCGGAATGCAAAGCTGGAGGCGGCGGAATGATCTGGGTGCCTTTCTTCGGCAAGCGAAGAAGAACACGAGCGAAAGAGAAGCCGGCAGCGGCCCAATCTCCAGAGATTCCGGCTCAACAAGCTGGCAAGACCTCCCAATTCAACGGCGGAATTACAGAACGAACCCAAAATTTACTTGGCGGTCATCATGACGGGGAGCGAGTCGGTTTCCGCGTGCCGATTCAAGGATAGAGACTACCCCGCTTTAGCAGAGACAATGTAGTTTATACCCAGATCCTCCGCTGAGAGCCGCCACACACCCGTCAAAGGCCGAAAAACAATGCCGCTCTTCCGCAGCGGCCCGAAGTTCGAAGCTTCGATCATCCCTTCAAGTTCTTCAGGCTTTATAAACTTTTTCCAATCATGAGTACCGCGTGGGACCAATCCCAACAAATGCTCCGCCGCAACAATAGCTAAAGCATAGGACTTCGCCGTTCTGTTCAATGTGGACAGGATTAATACGCCATCCTGTTTGCAAATGACGCGGCAGGCCCTCAGGAATGAACCGGTATCCGCTACATGCTCGATTACCTCGGATGCGATAACGGCATCGAAAACGCCACCCTCGCGGGCAATATCTTCTACGGTGGCAGCCCTATAGCTGACGGTGACGCCGAGCTTCTCCGCATGAGCGTTTGCGGCGCGAATGGAGTCCTCGACGGGATCGATGCCGGTGACCTCGGCGCCAAGCCGGGCGAGCGGCTCGCTTAAAATGCCGCCCCCGCAGCCAATATCGATAATCCTAAGGCCGGAAAGTGGGCGGAACCCAAGGTCCCGGACAGCACAATGTGCTTGAATCTCTTCAACGATGAAAGTAAGGCGGGCAGGATTAAAGGCATGAAGTGCTCGAAATTTCCCGCGTTCGTTCCACCACTCAGCCGCGAGCTTCTCAAAATGGCGCAATTCCTCCGCGTCCACTGATGGACTCTGCCGTGTTTCTGCCTCAATCTCCATCGAAGGCCTTCCATTCCCGGTGACGCTAGTCCACACGCGTTTCTTCAACTCCACTTTACCAGCACAGTTAGCACAATGCTCCTCGTTATGAAGTTCGGCGGAACCTCCGTCGCCGATATTGATCGCATAAGAAATTCGGCCCTTCATGTGAAACGGGAAGTGGATGCTGGAAATCGGATAGCCGTGGTCGTTTCCGCAATGGCTGGCCATACCAATCAGCTTGTCGCCTGGACGCGCGAAGCATGTTCGATCCACGATACTCGAGAATATGATGCCGTGGTTTCGTCCGGAGAGCAAATCACCGCTGGGCTAATGGCAATAATCCTGCAGTCGATGAGCGTACCGGCACGATCTTGGCAGGGCTGGCAAATTCCGCTCATCACCGATGATTCCCATGGCGTCGCCCGCATTGATAGAATTGAGTCCAGGGAGCTGATAAGACGGCTGGAACAAGGCGAAGTCGCCGTTGTTGCCGGCTTCCAGGGACTGAGCCCGGTGGGTCGCATTACCACGCTTGGGCGCGGCGGGTCTGATACTAGCGCCGTGGCGCTGGCTGCTGCGTTGAAGGCTGAGAGGTGCGACATCTATACAGACGTGGACGGCGTTTATACGACCGACCCAAGAATTGTGCCCAACGCGCGCCGGCTTTCCCGCGTGTCGTACGAGGAGATGCTGGAGATGGCCTCGTTGGGCGCCAAAGTGCTCCAGACGCGCTCCGTCGAGCTTGCCATGGCTCGTGGGGTGCGTATACAAGTGAGGTCTAGCTTCGATCTGCCGGAGGCCTGCGAGCCCGCGCGAGCCGGAGTGGCCGAGAAACGCGGAACGCTCGTTTGCGACGAAACGGAAATGCTCGAACATCACATTGTTAGCGGTATCGCCTACGCCAAAGATGAAGCTAAAATTATGATCCTCAACATCGAGGATAAGCCCGGCGTGGCGGCGAGCATCTTCATGCCACTCGCGGAGGCGAATATAAACGTGGACATGATCGTGCAAAATATCTCAGAGGATGGCCGGACTACTGATCTTACCTTCACCGTCGCAGCAGGTGAACTGCCGCGCGCGTTGCAGGTACTTCGGGACCGCCAAGATGCAATCCGATTCCGGGATCTGCGCGGTGATACGGATGTCGTGAAGGTCTCGGTAATTGGCGTCGGAATGCGCAGTCACGCGGGTGTTGCCGCCAAAATGTTCCAGGCACTGGCTGGTAAGGGTATAAATATTCAGGCCATATCGACGTCAGAAATCAAGATCAGTGTGCTTATCGGCACTGCGCATACCGAGGCAGCCGTAAGAACACTACATAGCCTCTTCGGCTTGGATCAGTCTTAAGAACAGGCAATACGGTGAGCGCCGAAAATGACGCCGCCGACCCCAAAACCACAAGGATAGTGGAAACCAGGCAAATGCCCTGGACAGAGCGAGAGCGGGCACCCTGGGTGTTGATCCGGCAGCTGCGAGCCATCATGGCAAGCGCGTCGGAGGCCCAGGCCAAGCTGGACAATATTGTTAAGGTCATCGCCTCGAACATGATTGCCGAGGTGAGCTCGATCTATGTCCGCTTGCCTGACGACACGCTTGAGCTTTTCGCGACGGAGGGCTTGAGAAAAGAGGCTGTTCATGTCCTTCGCATGAAAAAGGGCGAGGGTCTCGTCGGCCTGATCGCCGACTGGGGTGAGCCCATAAACCTGCCGGACGCCAGAAAGCATCCTTCCTTTTCCTATAAGCCTGAGACCGGCGAAGAGATTTACCATTCTTTTCTCGGCGTGCCGATCTTGCGCGACCGGCGCGCAATCGGCGTCTTGACGGTGCAAAATAAGATTGAGCGCCGCTATTCGGATGAAGAAGTCGAGGCCCTCGAGACGACAGCGATGGTGCTTGCGGAAATGATCGCTTCCGGCACCTTCGCTGGCGCGGTCGCTACTGCCCAGAACAAGCGGCAGCTTTCCGTCACGCTCAAAGGAATAGCTTTGACGGAAGGTCTTGCTTTGGGCCACCTCGCTCTTCATGAGTCGCGGCCCGAGGTGATCAAATTTTTTGCCGACAACATTGCCGCCGAGCTGAAGCGTCTCGACGAAGCGCTGCAAAAGCTAAGAGAGGATATCAATCGTCTCCTCGTTCATGACGATTCTTCCAGCGATGAGCACAAGGAAATCATAGAGACCGTCCAAATGCTGGCTCATGACCGCGGCTGGGCACGGCGGATGCGGGATGCCGTAGCTGCGGGCCTGACCGCTGAAGCCGCGGTCGAGCGCGTGCAGCAGAACATGCATACGCAACTCATGAAAACAGGCGACGCCTTTTGGCGGGAGCGCTCACACGACCTGGATGACTTGGGAAACAGGCTCATGCGCATCCTTCATGGACAGGATCATGCTTCCGCCACAGCCAGGCTCCCGAACGATGCCATCATGGTTGCCCGTAAAATGGGTGCGGCCGAGCTTCTCGGATACGATCCAAAGAAGCTCCGCGGCCTTGTCATCGAAGAAGGCGGCGCTAATGCTCACATCGCTATCGTGGCTCGCTCCTTCAATCTGCCGGTCCTTGTTCAAGTTCCCGATGCGATTTCAATAGGGGACCATGGCGATCCCGCTATTTTGGACGCGAGCACGGGCCAGCTTCACATCCGTCCCTCTCTAGAGCTAATCCGAGCTTATGCCGACAAGGCGCGCTTTCGCGCCCGACGGCAGGCGCGCTTTGCGAAGCTGAAAAGTGTTCCAGCAATTACGAAAGACGGCGAACGCATTTCCCTGAACATGAATGCGGGCCTTCTCGTTGATCTCTCGCACCTTCATCAAAGCGGCGCTGAAGGCATCGGTCTTTATCGTACCGAGCTGCAATTCATGGTGGCGTCCAAGTTTCCTAAGATGGAGGAACAGCAATCGGCCTACGCCCGCGTACTCGACGAAGCCAACGGCCGGCGGGTTGTATTCCGATCCTTGGACGTGGGTGGCGATAAAGTCCTGCCCTATCTCAGCAAGGTCAATGAGGAAAACCCCGCCCTCGGCTGGCGGGCTATCCGCATGTCGCTCGACAGGCCCGGCCTGTTCCGGACTCAGGCCCGCGCTCTGCTACGCGCAGCAGCGGGCCGTGAGCTCTCGCTGATGCTGCCTTTCATCGCCGACCTCTCCGAATTCCTGGCTGCAAAGGAGCTGATTGACAAGGAAATCGAGCATGCGAAGCGTCATGGTCACCGCCTGCCGGAGACGATCCGCATTGGCGTTATGATCGAGGTTCCCGCGATCGTTTATCAGCTGGATGCCATTCTCCGGCTCGCTGACTTCATTTCGGTCGGCAGTAACGATCTACTTCAGTTTCTGTTTGCGGCCGACCGCGAAAACGACCGCGTGGCTCGCCGCTTCGATCCCTTAAGTCCAGCGTCCTTGCTCATCATGAAGGAGATTGCGGACAAGGCAACTACCCATGGCGTTGACTTCGCTCTCTGCGGTGAGATGGCCGGGAGGCCAATCGAGGCCATGGCATTGATAGCACTTGGTTTCCGCTCCATATCAATGGCTCCGGCGTCAATTGGTCCTGTCAAGGCGATGGTTCTTTCCAGCAGCGCGAAAAAGGTGAGCAAGCTGGTGCTTGAGTTGCTGGGAGCGAATAGCCGCAATATTCGCCGGGAGTTGCTGGAATTTGCCCGCCAGGAAAACATTGATATTTAGAGATAACGCTGCAGCCCCAAAGCTCTGGATAGAGATAAGGTTTGGATTGCAGCGCTTTTATCGTTACCCGTTAAGAAGGTATAGATGCCATCAATTCCAAAGGAAAAGCTCAAACGCCTGGTAGCACGGTGGGAAACTTTGCAGGCCCAGCTCGCTTCCGGGAGTGACCAGGAAACATACATCAGGCTCTCAAAAGAATTTGCTGGGCTTGATCCTTTGGCCACGTCGATCAAGGCGCTGCAAGCCGCGGAACACGAACTGGAGAGTTTGCGCCAGATCGCTAGCGATACTGCTGCAGATCCGGAGATTGCAAAGCTGGCAACCGAAGAACTGGAGGCGCTGGAGCCGCGCATCGCTCAGCTCGAGCATGCGCTGCAAGTCCAGCTTCTGCCGAAAGACGCAGCGGATGAAAAGAGCGCCATCCTTGAGGTGCGCGCGGGCACTGGGGGAGAGGAGGCCGCGCTTTTTGCCGCTGATCTTTTTCGCATGTATCAGCGCTACGCCGACCTAAAGGGCTGGAAGGTGCAGATGCTGTCTGCGAGCGACGCCGATGCAGGCGGCTATAAGGAAATTGTAGCCAGCATTTCTGGTAAGGGCGTGTTCGCCCGCATGAAATTCGAGTCTGGGGTTCATCGCGTGCAGCGGGTGCCAGCCACGGAAAGTCAGGGCCGCATCCATACGTCCGCAGCGACAGTAGCAGTGCTGCCCGAGGCGGAGGATATTGATATCGAGATACGTCCAGAAGATATTCGCATTGATACAATGAGGGCCAGCGGTGCCGGCGGCCAGCATGTTAACACCACTGACTCCGCGGTCAGAGTGACACACATTCCAACGGGCATTGTCGTCACTTCAAGCGAGAAATCCCAACATCAAAACAGAGCACGCGCCATGCAGGTGCTTCGAGCACGGCTTTACGATATGGAGCGCACCAAAGCGGCGGAGACCAGGGCGGCCGACCGAAAGGACCAAATCGGGTCGGGAGACCGCTCGCAGCGCATCCGCACTTACAACTTTCCGCAGGGAAGGGTCACCGATCACAGGGTGAATTTAACCTTATACAACCTTCCTCAAATCATGGAGGGCCAGGGCCTGGACACTATCATCGACGCTCTCATAACCGAGCACCAGGCAAGCCAGCTTGCCGCGGAATCCGACAGGGTAAGTGCTTGAAGGGGGATGCTAATAACTCCGGCGAGCTACGGGAGGCCTTGCGAAGCGTTAGCCGCAACTTCAGAGCCGCTTCGATTAAGACGCCAGATCTGGATGCCCGGATCTTGGCAGGCGCGGCCTGCCGCCTTGAGCCCGAAGAAGTCATAGCCAATCCAGAGCGGCGAATGGCGCCCCTGGAAAGTCATCGTCTTATGCAATTCGCTGCCCGCCGCCTTGCGGGTGAGCCCGTGTCGCGCATCCTTGGCAGGCGTGAATTTTGGGGGCTTTCATTCAAAGTCACTTCCGATACTCTCGATCCTCGCCCGGCAACCGAGCTTCTTGTCGAAGCCGTAATCTGCCATGCGAAGGCGAATGGGCTCGCGGAGAGCACGCTAAAGATCCTCGATCTTGGAACCGGCTCCGGCTGCATCCTTGGCGCGGTGCTTTCGGAGTTGCCTGCGGCGCGAGGCGTCGGCGTTGATATTTCATTTGCCGCGCTTGAGGTTGCACGGGAAAATTTGCGGGGATTGGGGTTGTGTGATCGCTCATCATTCCTATGTGGAGATTGGGCAGCCGCATTGGGCAGCGAGGTTTGCGACGTCATTATCAGCAACCCGCCCTATATAGCCTCTTCCGAAGTCCAAACGCTTGAGATTGGTGTTAGAGGTTACGACCCCCACGGTGCTTTGGACGGGGGAGTCGATGGACTTGTGGCCTACCGGGCTATTTTGCCTCGTGCAACAAAAGCGCTGCGCCCAGGAGGATTGCTGCTTTTGGAAGCCGGAATGAGGCAAGCGAAAAAAGTGTCAAACATGATGCTTGGCATAGAATCATGTACAGGATTTTCGACCGTCAAGACTTTATCAGATCTGGCAGGACTCGGAAGAGCCGTTGCAGGAGTGCGACAGTCGTGAAAGTACGGGCTAGGCTTCAAAAAAAGGATTGGAAATTCGGCGCTTTCAGGATACCGTTACTGTGAGAGGTGACCTCGTCACTGCCCGGCGAAGGGGCGAAAAAGTACGAGGGCGCAGAGCGCAAGGCTACCCGAAATTGTCGGCCAACTTGATGCTGTTTAGCGACGTTGGTGTGATTTGGTAGCATTCGCGACATAGCCAAGACAATCTGCTTTAGTCTCAGCGTGGCTGATATTCAGTTTAGCAGGTTATCCTGGGGTGTTTAGTTAGCGAACATTAGATGTGCTTTAAGCCAGCAATTATTTGCAAAATTTCTAGTAGTCGTGACCTTCGATCAAGATAGGAACCATGAGGCAAGGACAACAAAGCCGCAGAGGCCGCAATCGCGGCCGTAAACCGCAGAATTCTATTAGCCGTAACTACGAATCGAGCGGGCCGGACGTAAAAATCCGAGGGACAGCGATGCATATCGCTGAGAAATATGCATCGCTGGCGAGGGATGCGATGTCTTCCGGCGATTCTGTCGCCGCCGAAAACTACCTCCAGCACGCGGAGCATTATAACCGCATCATCCTCGCTGCTCAGGCGCAGAATCCGGGCATGCCTGGTATGCTCGGGGTGGATCAGCCCGGCATGAACGGTGCCGGCAGATTCAATCAGGCAGAGCCTTTCCATCGCGATTTTGACGGCGACGGTGACGGGGACGGAGATGAAGGCGACGCAGAGGAGTTCGTGCCGCGTCAGCGTAACTATCCAGAGCGGCTCCCCTACAATCCACATCAGCCGCAGCCCTTCATTCCACAAAATGCGTTTCCTCAGGCCCAGCCGCCGTTGCAGCCAGCTACGCCAGTGGCAAATGGCACGGCGCCGCATTCCGGCGAGAATTTCGGGAACCAGGCCGAAGGAGGCCGTCGGCGCCGGCGCAGGCCGATGAGCGATATGCAAGGCAAAGGCTTCAATGGGCGGAATGGCGGGCAAGTAACACAACCTGCCAATGGCGGAGCCGCACCAACAGGTGGGCCTGCGAGCGAGCCGCCAGCAGACGAGGCTGGGTCTTAACGCGATTGCGATGGCGCTCCACATAAGTTTCGAATAAACGCCAAAGAGCTCGTGCCCCCAGTTGCGTTCAGCAGAGCTAGGAGCGAAACCACCCGCGCCAGCCAGACTTGCATCGCGCTCGCTGTTTCGCATCGGGATGTTTCATCGAAAACAGCCGGCGCCGCTTGCAACCGTAACCCCTGCCATCGCCCTCGCAGAATGATGAACGAGCGAAGCAGTTGTGGGATGCATAGTGCTGCCGGGCTTACAAGCCTCTTCTTATTCAAAAGTGTTGCCATATATCAAATAACCGGCGCCATTTCTTTTCTATAGTTCGCTGCCGGCACCGATCTCGAGGCGAAAATGAATCTCGAAAAGCTTACAGACCGTTCCAAAGGTTTTTTTCAATCCGCCCAATCCCTCGCGCTTCGCGAAGGTCACCAGCGGCTTATGCCCGAGCACCTTCTGAAGGTTTTACTCGAGGATAG
>JBAUNL010000556.1:0-13363 GCA_049579205.1 Rhodomicrobium sp.
CTGAATCTGCGACTGAATCATCGTTGTAGGCGTACCGGGATGCGCGGCGGGGAAGCCACCGCCGACATCCAGCACCTCGATGTCGACGCCAGCCTCGTTGTAAACCTTCCAGGCGGCTTTTAGAGCGTTCCTATAAGAGCACGGATCGGAGTTCTGCGATCCGACGTGAAAGCAGATGCCGAGCTTAGCGGAAGCACGCCTTGCCAAACGCAGAAGCCGTATGGCTTCCTCGGGGAGTGCGCCATATTTGCGGTCGAGCGGGATGGCGCTATCGGTGTTGGCAACGGCCAGGCGCACAAAGAGATTAAGGTCGCTCGAATTGCCGGTCTCCCCACAAAGCTTGTAAAGCTCCTGCTCCGAATCGAGGGCAAAACCCCTGACGCCGAAGTCGTGATATGCGGCAGCGATCAGCTTCCTCGACTTTACCGGGTTCATAAGATAGAGTCGCGCCTTCGGCAGCCGGGCACAGGCTTCTATCTCGGCCAGCGACGCGACGTCAAAGTTCGCTACCCCGTTAGCGCGGAGCGTCTGTGAGATTTTAGGGTCATTGTTTGCCTTCACGGCATACAGCACCTCACCCGGAAAATTTTCCGAGAACCATTTTGCGGCCCTGGCAGCGTTTTGAGGGCGCGATATGATAACTGGAATATCCGGAGCCAGCATCTCGACGATCTCTTTCGCCGACCGGACCAACCCCACCCGTCTGTGTCCCATGATGATACCCTTCTGGAGCCAAATAGCAGCGTTAAACGCGGTACGGCTTGATCAGTCGTGAGGACCTGCAATCTGCTTGATGTAGTTCGGAATTACGAATGCCGACGCATGTATTTCCGGAGAGTAATATTTTGTTTCTATACTTGGGTCCGTGCGCAGAGGAGATTTCTTCTTGCCTGTGTTCGACGAGAAGCCGAGCGCGAAATTCCCGCCGAAATAGGACGCCGGGGAAAGCAGGAAGAAGCTGGTGAACGCGAAATGCGGGCGCAGCTTTTGGAGGCTGTTGCGCAGTTCCGCGCCCTGGAAAATCGGCGCGCCCTGTTGTGTTACAAGCACGCCGCCTGGCTTCAGACATCGCGCGCAATTAGCGTAGAAGGTGCTGCTGAAGAGCACTTCGCCGGGCCCGATCGGATCGGTAGAATCGACAAGAATGGCGTCGAACGTCTTTTGCGTTTCAGCCATGAACTTGGCGCCATCCATGATTTCGACGCGAGAACGCGAGTCGTTGAAAGCGTCCCCAGGAATTTCAGGGATGTATTCCTTGCAGATGTTGATGACCTTTTCGTCCAGCTCGCAAAGAATAGCGCTGGTCACGCTCCGATGCCGTAGCACTTCGCGCAAAATTCCGCCGTCTCCGCCGCCAATTATCAAGACAGAGGCGGGCTTTTCGACAGAGAACAAGGCAATGTGGGACATCATCTCGTGATAGATGAACTCATCACGAGTCGAGAGCTGAACGATGTCGTCGATCATCAGAATTCGGTCGTAGTTTTCATTATCGAAAACCACGATGTCCTGAAATTCCGATTTTTCTTCGTAGACGAGGTTGGAAACCTCGAACTTTGCCCTCCACGCGGAGTGCAGCTTTTCTTCGCGCCAAATGGTCATGAGGCGATTCTCCGCTACCTAGTGATTGTCTAAGGAGAAAGACGTCGACAGTGGCTGATTCAGCCAACACTGTTCGCGGAGAAGCTCCGCGGCCGCCGGGTAAATGTCCATCGCATGGGACCTCCCATTTAAGAGTTAATCCGATGCTGCTGACGAACGCTTCACCGCGCGAAGCGGAGTTGCCAGACAGGCTATTTCTGCACTTTCGGCCTACGGGCGCATATCATATTTGCCGCGTAGCCTTTATGAGCAGAAGGTCACCTCCCCAGCGCCCTTTGTGGCGCAATCGTTTCGCAATCGAGTTGCTTTAAGTGGCTATATCGCCCCCCAGGTCAAGACCTTTTTTGGACAGGTCCCAATTTTTGTATTGGCCCCAAAAAGATGGGTGATAATTGTCTCCCAGCATCCCTTGCGCGAAGCTTAGAGAACTCCCTTCTTAAACCTTGCCGGCGTCCTCGGAGAAGAAAGAGTATATCTGTCGCGATGGCAGAAAAGTTGCACAGGCTTCACCGGTCATTCGCCCATCATGAGATAAAAGGCCAGCGGCAGGCTCTCGCCAGAACTGCCCCTAATAGATGCTTACAACCGAAGACACACAGCCGGAAAGCCTCGCGGGCTATCTTGCCAAGACGCTGATTGCAAAGAAGGGCTACCACGCGGGCACGGTGCCGGAAGCATACGAGCTTCGCGCCGGGTGCGATGCCGTCCTCACGCGCGCCAACGGGCTCACGGTAGAAATCATAGGAATCGTTGACCGGGAAAAAAACCCTCAAGGGCAATTCGGGCTGACCAAAGAGGCATTGCATCGGATAGGCCTGAAGTGCCTGCGCTATTGCGGCAGGTCAATCTTTAGAAAATTGCCGGTTTCCATCACGATAATCGAAGCGGGCAGCTCTGCGATTGCACCCGAGGATAAAACGCGCCTGCGGCTTTTGAAGAACCGCTTGCCCTCTTCCCAGGTCTTCATTTCGGCGTGGGCAATCGATGTGCCGCAGAAGACATTATGGACGAATGCGCCGCTTCGAGGCCGTTTCACACTGCGGCTATTCCTCAGAAGCCTGTTGGAAGCGCCCCGGCTTTCTGCAGCAGAGCTGGCTCCAAGGGAGAAAGCCACGCTACCGGAGAAACGGCCGCTTTATCTGACCTATTTCCTGCTTGCGCTGATCGCGGCAGTCTTCGTTGGCGAGTATGTGTTTCGCGTCAGTGCGACGAACGGCTTTCTCGATCCCAGCATTGAAACGCTCCTGGCGCTGGGCGCTCTGGATAAGAGCCTTGTGATCCAAGATGGCCAATGGTGGCGCATATTTTCGGCACCGCTGCTGCATGGCGGGCTTATTCACATAGCGTTGAATGGCGTGGCGCTATTCTTTGCCGGCGCCGTCCTGGAAAACGTCATTGGGCGTGCGTGGTTTGCAGCGGTATTTGCGGTCAGCGGCGTTGGTGGTGCGCTGATGTCGCTGCTTATCAATCCGCAGAACCTCATTTCAGTGGGCGCATCGGGCGCCATCATGGGGCTTTTTGCGGCAGCATTTTCGGTCAGCTATCGCTATGCCCCGGGCTCGCCTATGCGCGGATTTCTTCAGTCCGGCTCCTTGCGCGTGCTCATTCCATCGCTGATCCCGCTGTTCGATGGTTTGTTCGGGCAGAGAATTGATTTCGCGGCTCACATCGGCGGAGCAATCGGCGGGGCCTTGGTTGGCGCCCTGCTTATTGTTGTATGGCACCGGCAGAGATTGTTGCCGCCATACAGCACGTTCGCCTGGGCGCTGGCAGCAGCAGGCATCTGCGGAGTCATTTATAGCGGCACCCAGATCGCAAACGGCTACGCGGAGTATAATTTGTCGTCCAGACTCATCCCTGAAGAGCAAATGCCGAAAACCGCTTCGGCCGGCAAAGAGGAGTCTGCGCTCCTCGTCACCGCCTACCCGGCCGATCCGCGCTCCCACATGTACCGCGCTCTGGCACTCATGGACGCCAGAGACGCTCCAGGCGCCGAACATGAATGGCAGGCCGCCTTTGCGGACGTGGAGAGGCTGCGGCGGTTCTTTAAGCCCCAGCTCAAGGATTTCATTCAAGCGAACTTAGCCGCCACGCTGAAAGAAAATGGGAAGACTGCTGAAGCGCGCAATTTGGCAAAGCCTCTCTGCGCGGCGAAAGGCGACGTCCATGATGAGATGGCAAGGGAAGGACTTTGCCAATGACCGCGGCCTAACTGCTCTACTCTTTGCGCGCATCTACCTTTTCGGCGTCGATGCTATATCCGGTTTCGGCGAGGCCTGTATATTGGGACGCAACTTTGAGGGTGCCGGTGACGTAAACGGGATCGAAGGAGCCGGCCACATCGAAGCCCTTAGCGGTCTTCACATAGATGATTTGGTTCGGTGGCGGGGGCGGAACATGAATGCAGGCGCCTACGAAGGGCACTAGCAGGAATTCCTTCACATTCGTGGCTTCGAAATCGAGAGGCACGACATAGCCGCCGATGCGTACATGCTTGCCGTCAAGTTCCTTGACTACCGTGACCTGAGCGCCTGCTCCCGGCTGAAGCCGCTTCTCCGACATCCACACCTTGTCGTTGATCATAGGCGGAGGCGGCGGCTCGCTTCCTCCAGCTCCTGCAAACGGAGTTGCGCCGGAGAGAAAGCTTTTCGCCTTCATGGTTTGCACGGGCGGAGCTGGCGGCATGAGTTTCGCCCAGGCGAGATCCATAACCGGTTCGTTGCTGGCGGCGAATACCGGCACGCAGAGCAATATCAAGCAAAAGGCTGAGGCGTGAAGTAGTCGAAGCATGCCCTTCTTTCTCTCCTTAGGTACGAACCGTCATACCATCGGCTAGCGACAACCGGTAAGCACGGAGCGCCGGCAGCAAGCCTGCGATAAACCCTGCAATAACGATACCCAGCAGCACGGTAAGCTGATCTTGGGTAGGCGGATTAATAGCAATATGCAGACCATATGTACGGTCGATGAACGGCTGCAACACCACCAAAGCAGTATAGAGCAGGATCGCGCCAAGCACTACGCCACAAAATGTCAAAACACCCGCCTCGGTGACAAGAAGCGTGAGTATGGTCATGGGCCTGGCGCCAACCGAGCGCAGAATCGCCATTTCCCGGCGCCGCTCGTTCAAGGTCGTCAGGATCATGGTCACCATCCCGAGGAGCGCGGTAACGACGACCATACCTGAGACAGCGGACAATGCCGTCTCGGCGGTGCCGACAAGCCCCCAAAGTTCTTGCAGCGCTGCGCCTGGCAGGATCGCCGACAGTGGTTCCTCCGGGTATTCATTAATAGCGCGCTGAAGCCGGAATGCGGCGAGCTTGGATTTGAGCCCAATGAACGCAGCCGTAATCGCCTTCGGCTCCAAATTCATGTGGCGCACTTGTTCAGCCGAGACGCTCTGCCCAGGAATGGGAGCCCCGCTCTGCCAATCGACATGGATGGCCTCGATGGCCTGGAGGCTGACGTGGACAGTTCGATCGACCGGCGTGCCTGTTTTTGCCAGCACACCCGCCACGTGGAAGGGTTTGTCGGCGTGCTCCAGGAAGGAGACCGAGCCAAGCCCATGCGCGACGATGATCTTGTCCCCCACTTTGTAGCCAAGCTCGTTAGCCACGTCTGCTCCTACGACGGCGTCGAACAGGTCACTGAAGGGGCCGCCGGAAGAAAACGCCAGCGAATGGCCGTGGCGGTAATGATAAAGATTGAAGTATTCCGGAACGGTCCCCATCACGCGGAAGCCATGATGGCTGTCACCTAGGGAAATCGGGATGATCCATGCGATTTCGGGCAGCTGCGCGATATCTTGATAGGTCTTCCAGGTGATGTTGTTCGTCGCGTTTCCGATCCGGAAAACGGAATACAGCAAGAGATTCAGGCTGCCGCTTCGCGCCCCCACGATAAGGTCCGTTCCGGAAATAGTGTCGGCGAAGCTTTGCCGCGCGCCAGTGCGGACCTTCTCGACACCCAGCAGCAGCATCACGCTCAAGGCGATTGAGATGATCGTCAGCAGCGCCGTAAGCCACCGGTTCGCGAGCGATTTCAGAGCGAGGCGGAAGATGATCACGAGTCAAGGTTCCCTGCGCGCGGTAAATGCCGCATCATTGCAGCGCACCCCGGGAGGTGCGCGCGATATCGGTAAGATCGGCAACCCGGCTAAAGCGGCGGCCTAAGCTTTCGTCATGGCTGACCATGATCAGCGTCGCATTTGCCGCCGCGATGTCCGCAAACAAAAGATCGAGGAATGCTTGCTGACGGTTTCGGTCCAGAGAGGAGGTCGGCTCGTCTGCGATAATGAGCTCAGGCGATCCAATGAGCGCCCTTGCCGCCGCCACACGCTGCTGCTGACCAACACTCAGGCTGGCCGCGGATGTATTTTCGATGAGCGCACTCTCGATTCCGAGGCTTTCCAAAAGGCGCGCAGCCGTGGCGTTCACACTACCCCCCGCTTCGGCCCGGGCGCGCCGGGTTTCCGAAAAGCTTAGCGGCAAAAGGACATTATCCATGACAGAGCCATAGGGGAGAAGATTGAACATCTGAAAGATGATCCCGTAATGCTCCGCGCGGAAGCGATCGCGCGCCGCACCGCGCAGCCTCGCGATGTCCGTTCCTAAGACTTCGATGACGCCCTGCTGCGGGACGGCAATGCCAGCGAGCAGGCTCAAGAAGGTAGATTTGCCACTGCCCGATGGCCCGATAAGGAGAAGCCGCTCGCCCTTTACCAGTGCGAAATCGTCGATGGCAAGCGTGAAACCGTTACGCCCTTGCCAAGTGAAACTGACGTCTTTCATGCGGACGATTTCGGCAGCGGGAGACTCGGACTGCTTATAGTCCGGATGTGCGATGCTTTCAGATTCGATCAAATGATCCCCGCGAGATCGAGGTGCGGCTCATTCCGTTTCACCTCGAAGCTCGATTGGCCCTTCGGAGAGATGACGGCAATGTCAAGTTCCTGAGACGCTGGAAACGCCGCGAAATAGTCGAATGTCATGGAGGTGAGGCGGGAAGGTGACGAACACTCTAGAGAATATTCGACGTGGAATTCCGAGTGGTGGTGCTCGTGCTCCTCATGATTACCGGCGCTGCCCTGATCTGCATGGTGTGCTTCTTCCTCATGCTCATGCTCGTCTTCGTGCTCGGCCCCAGTCTTTACATCGGCGCTCTTGAGAGAGCATCCTGCGGCAGACGGCACACGGAAAAGCGCGAAGACATCTGCAAGCTTCGCCTTCGCTTTCGCCAGCGCCTGCTTTTGATCCGGCGTGCTGGGCTCATGCTCAAAGCCGACGATGTCGTGTCCTGGAACCTCAAGTTCCATGGAGACAGTTTTGCCCTCGATCGCGATATTGAGACGGCCGTGTCCGTGCACGTGGGGGCCCAGTTGCCTGTGCTCCTGCGCATTTGCTTGGATGCCAGCGAGCAGAACGCCGGCCCCTAAAAGCCCAGCCATTCGCATTTTATGCATTCTTGCCTCGGGAAGTTGATTTTGAGGACAGCGTGATCGCGCCTGTAGCCCTGGTCTAGCCCAACCACGCTCTCTCCTGTCAAGATGAAAAATGTAATCTTATACCATAACGTGAAGGAGAACCTAATGCACCTTGCCGGGTCAGCAGATGGCTGGGACAACAATCTCTCCAAGGCCGGAGTTGTTTCTAATCTATCTAAAAAATTTGGAAGCCTAGGCGTAAGCTTTGTGGACGAGAATAGTGAGATCCCACAAGCGTTGGTTGTAAAAGGAATACAAGATGCGGTCGGTCCTTAATGCTGCTGGGCTTCTCTCTCTTATTTTGGCGCTCGGCGTCATCACTTCTGAAGGAAGCGAACAGAATTACTTCAACTCCCACCCGCTAACCCAAGAGCAGATCGATGCGAATAAGCACTTTGCGAGATGCTGGGAGCTAAGAACCAAAGACAATCCGGAATGGACCGCTGGACGCAGGCAATATCTGCTCGATACCGAAGGCTGCCATCGGGATGCCCGGCTGGATCCTCGCATCAAGAACGCGACCTATCCTTGGAATCCCGATGCGCCCCATCCCCTGGTAAACTGAGGTAGGACGCTGCGGCGTCTTCGTGTAGTTATTTTGTGGGCCTGGTTTACTTGCCTCGTCATAAAGATGTGACAAGGGCAGGGAATAGTCCCGCGTTCTTGGGCGCCGGCGTGGCTCGGGCCGCAGAGATAGGTCAGGTCATGGTCGAAGTTCCGTTGTCGCGGCGCCAGAGTTTGTTCGGACTTGCGGCCGGCGCCGCAATCCTGGGTCCTAGCAGGGCAAACGGTGCCCCTTCCTGCGGCAGAGATATCATAATCCTGACAGTGGCCGGGCTGATCGAAGCCCCAAATCGCGCCCCCTTCGACGCCAAGCGCGACCGCTTCCTTGATCACAACAATTTGAGCTTTGAGAAGGCGCACGCGTTCAGCGCCGCGTCCCTTTCCGCCTTTCCACAAATAACAGTTGCCGTGAAAAAAGACGGGGGCGAGGCGAGATATAGCGGCCCTTCGCTGAAGGATGTTCTATCGGCCGCCCGCCCTTCCCCTAATGCGAAGACGGCGCGCCTTTCAGCGCTTGACGGGTACGGCGCAGAATTGGTCCTGGCAGACGTCGCGAGGCAGGAATGGGTTCTGGCAACTGCGTCTGATGGCAAGCCCTTCTCGATCGGAGGCTTCGGCCCGCTTCAAGCGGTAAGACAATTGCCCGCCGGTGAGAAAGCAACAGAAGAAGAAGAACAAAAATGGGTTTATTCCCTCTACTACATTGAGTTGATGGCTTGACATGCTGCTCCTCCGCTAAATGATGCGCATTCGTGCGGGAAGGCATCGGGGCGGAGGCGTTGATGACGAAATCGGTTCTAGGAATAATCGGCGGCTCGGGTCTTTATGATCTACCCGGTATGGAGAATAAGCGTAAGGAAGCCGTCGCGTGTCCTTGGGGAGAGCCCTCGTCTGAGGTGCATCTTGGGGAGATTGCTGGCCTGCCCGTTGCCTTCATTCCGCGTCATGGCGCTGGTCACAGATACTCACCAACGACGATCAACTATCGCGCCAACATCGACGTGCTGAAGCGCGTTGGCGTCACCGACCTTATCTCCGTCTCCGCCTGCGGTTCCTTTCGAGAGGAACTGCCGCCCGGTACCTTCGTAATTGTCGACCAATTCATCGACCGCACTTTTGCGCGCGAAAAGAGCTTCTTCGGAACCGGCTGTGTGGCGCATGTCGCTATGGCCGACCCCATCAGTCCCGGCCTCGCCGATAGGATCGAGGCAGCCGCGCAGGCCGAACGCATTCCCTACAGCCGGGGCGGCACGTATTTGGTCATGGAAGGCCCGCAATTCTCGACCAGGGCCGAGTCCTTTCTCTATAAATCGTGGGGCTGCAGTGTTATCGGCATGACGAATATGCCCGAGGCCAAACTCGCCCGGGAGGCTGAGTTGTGCTACGCCACAATCGCCATGGTCACCGACTTCGATTGCTGGCACGACGAGCATACCGACGTCGACATCACCGAAATTTTGCGGGTCATGAAGGCGAATTCGGAAAAAGCTTCGCAGCTTATCGCTAAGGTAGCCGCCGATTTCCCCAAGGACCATGAGCCATGCCTGATCGGCTCGGATAGAGCCCTCGATCATGCAATTATTACAGCTGAAGAGGCGCGCGATCCCGTACTTGTCGCCAAGCTCGACGCTGTAGCCGGCCGAATTCTCAGGCCGCGAACCAGAGCCGTCTAGGCGGCCATATGCTGCACTGCCTGTTCGACCGTCCTTACATTGAACGGCTTTGGAATCACGATGTCACCGGTCTCGCTCTCAGCAGCGGCGACATCGGGGAACGCGGTAACATAAATTACGTGAGCATCAATGCTCTGCCGGATGGCTTTCACCACGTTCACGCCCGTATCGCCCCTGAGGCTATAATCCGCCAGAATTAGGCCGGGTTTCGAAAGTCCGGCAATGCGCAACGCTTCCGTCCGGTTTCTCGCGGTTCCTGCCACCGCAAGACCAAGTTTTGTCACGATTTGGTGAAGCTCACGGGCGATAATCGCTTCATCCTCGATGATCAGCACGGCCATTGGCTTGAGCCGCAGCCCGGCAAGGCACTGCGTGTAAATGCCCCGGACCATGCTTTCGTTCATGCCCATGATTGTGGCAATGCCGGCGAACGGGATGCCCATCACCGCGTGAAGTACGGCAATTTGTCTCTGCTCCATGGGAAGACGTAAAAATCGGGAATGAAGCCCGGCTCCCAGTGCCGCACTCACTTTGCCCATACGTGAACAGGCCTCGGCGGACAGGTTGATCTCCCTATAGAGGGCGAGCTTATGCTCGGCATCATCGGCCGTTTTCGCGCCATTGCCGAAAGCATTTAGGGCGCCCTCAAGGGCCATGTCGCTCAAATAGCGGTTTCCCAGAAGGCAAAAAGCATACCGCCTGAGACTTGTGATTTCGAGGAGAGATAGGATTTCAGTCATTCCTGGAAGCGTCCCCTAGATCTGTCTATCCCGATTCAGATCTGTATTTCCAATTTGGAAATAATTCTAGCTCAAGACGGATAAATTCATTGGACGAACATACAGGAGTTAACGAAGACAGAAAAGCGGAAAGACTCGGGCAGTTGCCGCTAAAATTTCTAATTCCTTGCTGGCTTCATGAAAAAGCACGCCGGTGCTTCAGGCCAAGGGAGGATTCACCTGAAGCAAACCGGCGGCTGAGTTTCCCGTCCAACTTGCGCCGCGAATAGCGAAGTGCCAAGCGGCAAATTCTAGTACGCAAGGCTCGTGCCAAACCCGGAAAGGCATGCAGAATACGAGAAGGCTTCGTCTCCAATAAGCCTCATTGCTACCAAGTTAATCGCCTTGCCTATTCAATAATCACTCGAAGCGAATCTCAATTTCGAGTGTTGGAGAGGCCGCGTGCTTGCAGTTTGCTTTACCGGTGCACTCACGGCAATTCCAGACAATGCAATAGGACCCGCATTACAGGCATGACGCCAACTCGTTCCTTTCCTCAATACACACTTCTGGAGCAAGCCGCCGACGTTTGCGTCCACGCCGCGGGCATTCTTTTTGGCATCGCGGGAAGCGCGCTTCTGCTGCATGAGGCTCTCGGCAGGCTTTCGACGGGCACTTTAGCCAGCTGCATCGTCTATTGTGCCGGTCTGCTCGGCATGTTTGCCGCCTCCGCGGCCTATAATGTCGTTCGCAACCCGAACAGGAAGGAAATGCTGCGGAGCTTAGATCATGCGGCCATCTTCATCATGATTGCGGGCAGCTATACGCCATTTGCGATTGCGGTAAGGGGTCCAGCCGGCTTTTCAGTGCTGGCTGCGGTATGGGCGATTGCCGCTGCAGGAATAGCCATCAAATTGCGGTTCCCCCGCCGCTTCGAAAAGCTAGCTATTCTAATCTACCTCAGCCAAGGCTGGCTTGTCCTATTTGCGTTCAAGCCGATAGCGGCTTTGCTGACGGACCAGGCACTTGGTCTGCTCCTGGCGGGTGGCATAGTTTACACGGTGGGTGTGCCGTTTCATCTCATGGAATGGGTGCCGTTTCATAACGCCATCTGGCACCTCTTCGTTTTGGCGGGGGCTGTCTGTCAATTTGCCGCGATTAGGGAGACCGTTTTTCACCCATAACGCCCAGATTGCCAAAGCCGAAATCGTTCCTTTTAAAGCTGACCATGGAAGCGCCGGCTAATCATGTCGACGGGGCTCCGGTCTAAAATAGGCGGAGTTTTCGATCCACTGATAATCAGCGGAGATGCTTAGATTTTTAGTCGCGTCTCAAGAACCTTTTCCCCGGCATAGCTGGGAAGTTCCGTTGCCGGCATCGCATGATCGCCCAGCATCTTTTCAAGTTTGTAGATGCTTGGGTCCAAATCGGGGTCCGCAATGATGTTGATCGCCACCTCGATCCCGAGCGTGCGTGCGAATTCGAGCGCCTCGAAGTTCTTACTCGAGCACATTCCGTTTGCGAAACGAACCCAATCCTTCTTCGTCGATCGCCTCGAATATTTTGGTGTAAAGCAAGGGACCGGGATGGACGAAAAGAAGCTTCAATGGAGCGCCTCCGAGGTATAATCTGCTTGGAGCAGGATAACCGAAGCCTAGACGGCGCTTCTGCGCGGCGTGGTGGCCTAATCTATTGTTAATGAATACTTCGCAGGCGCTTCCCGTTCCTTTTTGCGAAAGCTCCCGGCCACCATTTCTATCGCATGCGCGTGCTGACCGCCTTTTCCTTAACAATCGGGCTCACCGCGAAAGGTTTGCACAGGCGCTTTCTCTTCTAGGAGCGCAGCCGATTCTGCGCTAAGTGTTATCCGCGCAACAAATGACGCAAAAGAGAGAGCCGGGGGAAGGGCCTCCGGCTAAAGCTGTTGGAATAACGAAATGTTCGAGATCTATCGGGAAGAAGTTGAATGGGGCGGCCGCACACTCAGGCTTGAGACCGGCCGGGTTGCAAGGCAGGCCGACGGGGCAGTGATTGCCCAATATGGCGAGACCTCGGTGCTCGCTACTGTGGTCGCCGCCCGGGACGCCGACCCTAGCAAGGATTTCTTCCCTCTTACCGTGAATTATCAAGAGAAAGCCTACGCCGCAGGCAAAATCCCTGGCGGCTACTTTAAACGCGAAGGCCGCCCAACCGAGCGCGAGACGCTGGTATCGCGGCTCATCGACCGGCCTATCCGTCCGCTATTTGCGCCGGGTTTCAAGAACGAGACGCAGGTCATCGTGACGGTGCTGTCCCATGACATGGAGAGCGATCCCGACGTTGTTGCCATGGTGGCGGCTTCGGCGGCGCTGACCCTTTCCGGTCTTCCCTTTCTCGGGCCGATAGCGGCCTCAAGAGTTGGGTATTCGCGAGGGCAGTACATTCTAAACCCCACCGTCGAGCAGATGAAAACGACCGAACTCGACCTCGTCGTGGCCGGCACAAGCGACGCGGTTCTGATGGTCGAGTCTGAAGCGAAGGAACTCTCCGAGGAAACTATGCTCGGCGCTGTTGTCTTCGGACAGCAGGGTTACGCCCCGGTGATCGATGCGATCATCGGCCTCGCAGAACAGGCCGCAAAGGAGCCCTGGGACCTCCCTGAAGGCAAAAACGAGTTCGAATCCAAGGTCAAGAAGCTGGTCGAAAAGGATCTGAAGAAGGCTTTTCAGATTGCCAGCAAGCAGGACCGGAACGAGAAAGTCAGTGAAGCGAAGGCAAGAGCCACCGCTGAGTTTCTAACAGGTGAGGCAGGTGCTGGCGATAAGGTCAAGCTCGCCGACGCATTCAAAGATGTCGAAAAGAATGTCGTTCGCTCCAGCATCCTCAAGACAGGAAAGCGCATTGACGGCCGCGATTTAACAACCGTGAGGCCTATTGATTGCGAGGTGGGTGTGATTCCCCGCACGCACGGTTCAGCGCTATTTACCCGTGGCGAAACTCAAGCTTTGGTCGTGGCGACGCTCGGCACCGGCGAGGACGAGCAATGGATCGACTCGCTGGAAGGCACTTACAAGGAAACCTTTCTGCTGCATTATAACTTCCCGCCCTTCTCGGTCGGTGAGGTCGGCCGCATGGGCTCGCCCGGCCGGCGCGAGATCGGTCATGGCAAGCTGGCGTGGCGCGCGGTTCATCCAATGCTGCCAGATCAGGAAAGCTTCCCCTACACGATCAGAGTGGTCTCGGAGATCACCGAGTCGAATGGCTCCTCTTCGATGGCGAGCGTGTGCGGCGCATCGCTGGCGATGATGGATGCCGGCATCCCCTTGAAGAGTCCTGTGGCAGGG
>JBAUNL010000557.1:0-4994 GCA_049579205.1 Rhodomicrobium sp.
CTGCAAAAAAGTCTGGGATCAAAGCTCGCGGCTGGCGCTTCATCCCAGGCCACGACGCCCGCTTATCCCATCTACCCCGGCGCAGCGTCTGGGTGTCCTCTTCGCTCATTCACCCAGCCATGTCAGCTTCCCCAGTATGGCAGCTGCGCCGGCCCGCGCAACGTCCGTTTCGAGGATTGCTTAGCGTTCACTTGCGTCGCGGCCTGCACACTCGCGCGGTCACCCATACGTGACCCGCTATCCGAAGGCTTCAGCAGGATGAAAGTCCTGGGAGGGGTTTGCCTCGTGCCCAATGAATTGGGCAGTGTCATCAGCGGACCCGCGTTGCGCAACCATAAATGCCCGCCGCCGCTACTTCTTGAGCTTGCGCGGCAGTCCGTCAGGGTCGCGAACTCGCTCGTCCGCTTAAGTCTGACGATTGCGCGCGCGACCCGCGGCCCAGACGGCTGTCAATGAGCCCGGCAAAGGTCGCCGCCCAGGCGAGAACGGCGATGATCATGAACAACTGCGACAACGGCAGCAGAAACGGCGCCTCCAGGATGTTTGCCAAGTGATATGTGCTGACGGAATACATGCCTAACGGGAAGACACCCCCCCAATAAAGCGGATCATAGGCAAGCGGCACGCCGCAGATCAGATAGTGCCATATGCCGAGCACTAGCAGCATGGGGATCCACAAGGTGGCAATGGCCCAGAAGAACAAGGTGAAGCCCTTCGCGAACGGCATGATCTCGACAACGACAGGAGAGAGGGCTGCATGCTCGATCAGGGTGGCGCCGGCCAGGCTGGAGATCGCCACCGCGCCCATATTGATCCAATAGGGAGGTGTGAGATCGTCCGGCGCCATGTGTACGAACGTGTAGCGGAAGAAGATCAGCGTTATGATCCACAAATACAGCGCGCCGCCGCCAAGCCACAGCACCAACGCCCCGAACAGCAACGGGCCCTCAAGACCCACGAAAACGCCGGCGGCCGCTATCAGCACCATCAGAACCGCGACCGACTGGGGAGCCACAACGGCGAGCAGCCAAGCGCCGTTGAGGCCGTCAGCCAAACTCGGCTTGTCCGGCTTGACGGTGAGCACGGCGAGTACGCCATAGGTCGTCACGAACCAGAGCGCCGCCGCGGCGATCCAAAACACGGCTGCGATCCGGGCGGCCTCCATCTGCAATACGAGTTCCGCTCCAAACACGGCGGCGGCCGCCGCGGTGGTGAAGAAGCCTACACCGCGGCTATGGCTTTGGATGTCCGCGGCGAACGCCAGCGGGTAGCGCAGGATGCGCGCGCCAGTCGCCGCGGCCAATCCGGCGAGAAACAGCGCATTGAGCCAGAACAGGACGGTCGGGAGCACGGGGATGCCGTGCAGCGAGCCGGCGATTGAGACGATACCGGTGGCCATAACTAGGGAAAAATAGGCCGGATGCAGTGTTTTCAAATCGTCGCGCCGTCCATGTTCGAAACGAAGTCTCATGACCGGTATCTCCATGCATGTTTTTATCGCTACAAGTCAGCGGCTTAGTTCGTCACCCGCAAAAAGAACCGCTAATTTCTTGTCAGCGGGTCTTCTCGCCTCCGTCCGCCACCCCGAAACGCCAGTTCATCGATAACGCTCCTGTTCAGCATAAAACGAGACGTACCCCTTACCCCAGATGGGGGAAGCTCTCGGAATTGCGGCCACCTTCCCTTCGGGGCCGGAAGCGGGCCTCACAGCGAAAGCATAAGCCGCACCGGATCTCCGAGTCTGACCTATGGAAGAACCAGAGTTTTTCGGCGAGCTTTTCGTGCGTCAGCCCCATCATCACCCCAAAAGCCAGCAGACAGCGTTCGGGACGCAATTAGACGATGTGGGGCCTTCATGGAAAAAAACGCGACGCTTGGTCCGTCTGCTTAGGGTCCGTTTCATTTTATTGATTGGAGCGCGACTTGCGTGAACGACTGTCAAAGACTGAGCGTCCGATCTCTCGCGCATAGTTTTCCCGAACACGTCGGCGGCATCATTCTTCAAAGCGTGATCGACGCATCCGTCGATATGAGCCACAAGTACGCGTTGTGCTCTCTTCGAATCGCGAGCCAATGCACACTCCTGCAGTTGTTGATGTTCGCCGCAGCGATTTCGCCTCGAAACACTACTGCGATCATCAGGTAGCGAAGATAGCGGTCGAAAATCGAGGCATGCGCTAGGTGGGTGATCGAAGATCCCGTCACCGTATCTCAGCCCCAAAAACAGCGCCCAACCCATTGAATATCGAATTCCACGCATGACAGTCGAAGCGCTCTCACCTGCCTCCCTCAGATTTTGCCAAGAACTTAAGCTTGGCCCTGCTATTAGCTTGGCAGTAACGTTGGCTCAAGAACCGCATTCTCAACTTCCGTCTCGTCATACTTTGGGCGAGCAGATTCAGGTGCGGGATTTTCCGCATCAACCTCATTACCCCATACGGACCACCTACACTGGACGAGTTTCCAGCGCGAGCGGCGCCGCTTCCCTGCTACGCAGACAGTGACTTACCTACTGGGTAGCGGATAACCCATCGCAATCACAAGAGCATTAGCCATGCTTAGTCTTAACCTTGCCCTGGGTAACCGGCGGGGTGCATTCTGGACCCAAAAAGTGCATAATAGCATTCTTTAAGCCTTTGTTTTTTCTCTGAAAACCATCTTCTGCTAAGCCCTGCTATATGCTATATTAAAAACGGGTCAATGCGGCGACGCGAAGCCGAGCCGCCGCAAAAATCTCTCAGCACCACACGCTGCCGATTATTCCGCAGCCGTAAAATTACCAATTGTTAAGCGAAGTCGAAAAAAGGAAGGGAACCAAGAGACTTTCCTGGGGCAAGAGACTTTCCTGGGAATTGATCATCGGCGGTGTAGTTCAGGAGAGCCTACGATGGCAGAGAGCCAGACTGATCCGTTGGAAGCACGCATCAGCAAGGCAGGCGATAGCATTCGGGCGGACGCCTGGCTACCGCCGCAATGGGGCGAGGTGCCCCGGATCCGTCTGGGAAGGCACTATATCAACGTATTGTGGATCCTACCGATCGTCTTCGTCGTTCTGATTCTAGGGATCGCGGTTTCCCAACTGGTGCTCGAAACCGCGTGGTTTCAGGACTTCCTCAAGCGCTATCCTGGCATACCCGATGCTATGCCGGCGGTTCATACCGGCTTCCCCTGGTGGCTGCGGGCCCAGCACTTGCTCAATATGGTCTTCATGTACTTCATCATCCGGGCTGGCATCCAGATCCTTGCGGACCATCCGCGTCTCTATTGGAACCGGGATTGCACGCCTGATACCGAGTGGTTCCGCTTTCTCCATGCGGTTCCGAAGGACCGGGTATGGCGGAAGACGGACACGCCGGGCGTCAGGACCTTGGATGTACTCGTTCCAAACGACCAGGTATGGGAGGCCAAAAGCGACGCGGTAACCATTCCTGGTTGGCTGGGCATTCCGGGCATTCGTCACTCATGCGGGCCGGCGCGGTGGATTCATTTCTCCTTCGACCTGCTCTGGGTGATCAACGGCGTGTTGTTTTGCGTGCTGTTGTTTCTCACCGACCAGTGGCTTCGGCTCGTACCGACAACGTGGTCTGTCTTTCCCAACGCGTTTTCGATGTTGATTCAATACTGGTCGCTGCATTTCCCGGTGGACGAGAGTTGGACGCGCTATAACGCCCTGCAACAGCTAACCTATTTTTTCACCTTCTTCATCGCTGCGCCGCTCCAGATCGGCACCGGCTTGATGCAGAGCCCAGCGATCGCCAACAAGCTCGGCTGGCTCGGACGGCCGTTCAACAGGCAGCGGGCCAGAACGGTCCACTTCTTCGGGCTGTGTTGGTTCGTGTTCTTCATCCTGGTTCATGGGGTGTTCGTGTTCATCACCCCCTTGCGGTCGAACCTGAACCAAATGTTCGCCGGCGTGCACGACAGCTCCTGGGAGGGGGTGTGGATCGCCGCCATCGTGGCGGCGGTGCTGATCGCGTTCTGGCTTCTCGCGTCACCCTTCACCATCAGGCGGGCCCGCCTGGTCCAGAACATCGGCAAGGTCATGGTCGGCCCGCTTAAGGGCTTGGCCGAAAAATGGAGTCCGATGGTCCAGTACAGGGAACAGGATATCTCGCCGCATCACTGGTCCAACGGCACGTTGCCGGTGTCCGACGAGTACAAGGCGATCGAGCGGGACGGCTTCGCCAACTACCGGCTGCGCGTCGGCGGGCTGGCCGAGACCCCGCGGGAGTTCTCCTACGCCGAGCTCAAGGCCATGCCGAAGCAGGAGCAAATCATGGAACATTTCTGCATTCAAGGGTGGTCCGGCGTCGCCAAGTGGGGTGGTGTCCCGATGCGCCACATCCTCGACATCGTGAAGCCAACGCCGGAGGCACGCTACGCCGTCTTCTACTCGTTCGCCGAGGGCGGCGATGGCGGCATCTATTACGACGTCCACAACATGCGAAATATGCGGCATCAGTTGACCATCCTCGCCTACGAGATGAACGGGTCGGCGCTCACGCTGCTCCACGGCGCGCCTCTGCGACTGCGCTGCGAGAACGAACTCGGCTTCAAGATGATCAAGTGGATCCGGGCCATAGAGTTTGTGCGTGATTACGCGCATCTGGGTTCCGGCCAAGGCGGCTACAACGAAGACCATGAATTCTATGGGAACAAAATGTCGATTTGAGCGCCCGCCAGCGTGAAATCAGGAAACGTTGAAGAATCCATAAGGACGAGAACGGAAGCAGACGATGCAGCAAGCATAAGGCGAATGCCGGTCAGAAGGAGAACGTCATGACGTTGGAAAACCCATTGGCGGCCATCGGCTATATCCGGGTGAGCACCCAGGAGCAGGGCCGCTCCGGCCTCGGGCTTGATGCCCAGCGCCGGGCCATCGCCCGGTTTGCCGAGGCCGAGCGCTACGACATCGTTCAGACCTTCGAGGAGCACGAGACCGGCGAGGGTGCCGATGCGCTGGAGCGTCGGCCGCAACTGGCCGCCGCGATCGC
>JBAUNL010000558.1:0-2668 GCA_049579205.1 Rhodomicrobium sp.
GCCAAGAACGTCTGGGGCTACTTCAACGGCCCGTATTTCCCCACCCAGGACGAGCCGGCGACGATAGTCGATTACCGGAAAGCTCTCGTCCAAAAATACGGCAATCTGCCCGTCGGCCACCCGAACATCTACGATCTGATCGGATATGGATCGACCTATGTGCTGGCGGAGGTGCTCAAAAAAACGGGTCACGATCTGAGCTGGGACAAGGTGATCTCGGCTTGGGAGACGATCAAGGACGCCAAGCCGTCTGATCTCGGCGGCTATGACGTGATCTTCCCGGAAACGGTCACGCCGGAAGACCATCAAGGCAACAAGAAGGTCGCGGCGGCCCGTATCTTTGGACAATCGTGGAAGGTGGTCGGCCTCGCGTCATAAGGCCTAGTTCTGGTGCGCGGACGGCATGGTGAATGGCTGAATTAATTATGATCGTAATAGGTGGCCTCAAATTTGGGGCCATCTACTCACTTGCGGCACTCGGTATCGTGCTAATCCACAAAGCGACGCGTATCGTGAATTTCGCTCACGGCGCGTTCGTCCTCGCCGGCGCCTACGCGACTTACTACGTCGTCGAGGTGCTTCAACTCGGTTACTGGCCGGCCTACTTATTTGCGCCGCTCGCGGCAGGAGCAATGGCGGTTGCTGTCGAGTGGGTCGCGCTCCGGTCAATCCGGCGGGCGGAAATGTTCGCGGTCGTGGTGTCGACGATCTTCATCGGTATCGGCTTGTCGGAGGTGTATCGGTTGGTGCAGAACACCGAGATGCTCGGCTTGCGCAATCCGGTGCCCGGCCGTCCGATCTTTATCGGCGACGTGATTATAACGAAAGAGCAGCTCTGGGTGATTGCGGGAGCAATTCTCAGCTCACTGGTTGGCCTGTTTGCATTCTCCTATGCGCCGCTAGGGCGCGGCCTGCGCGCCATGGCCAGCAATGCCCGGGGCGCTATACTATGCGGGTACTCGATCGACCGCATGTCTGCGCTCGCGTGGTTTATGGGTGGCGCGCTTGCGGGGCTCGCGGGGGTTTTCGCCGCTCCGAGCAAAGGCGTATCGAGCGAACTGGCAATCTCGATGATGACGGCGGGCTTCGTAGCTGCGGCAATCGGCGGATTCGACTCCCTGCGCGGGGCGCTTTTCGGTGGCTTGATTCTGGGCGTCAGCGAGACGCTGGCCGCTGGCTACGTATCGAGCGCAATGAAGCACGCCGTAAGCTTCCTGCTGTTATTCGCCGTTCTCTTGTGGCGGCCCGAAGGTTTATTCCCCGAAAAGAGAATACGCGATGTCTAGCGGGCGGCTGCGCGCCTTGGGTTCAGTGCTCGCTCCGAGTGCCGCATTGCTGGCAGCTCGGTGGCGGGCCTTCAATTCGACACCTACTGGCAATACGTTTTCGCGATCTCGATCGGGGCGGCCGTGGTCGGCGTGGCGCTGATCATGCTGGTCGGCTACGCGCGCTGCATCACCATCGCGACTGGCGCGATGCTGGCAATAGGCGCCTACGGCGCGACTGTGCCGGTGGTACATCTCGGCATGCCGTTCCTGCCCGCGCTCGTCATCGCGACGCTGCTCGGTGCTCTCGCGGGCCTCTTACTCGGAATCGCAGGAGTCCGATTTCGCAGTCATAATCTCGCGATGGTGACGTTGGTCTTCCAAGCCGTCGTCATAATCGTCCTGCGGGAGAGCAAGGAACTGACGGGTGGCGCGGAAGGAATCAACGTGCCGCCGCCAGTCATCTTCGGTCAATCGTTTGCCGGCGACGCCGTATTCCTGATCATGAGTGGCGTGCTCTACGCATTGGTAGTCTTGCCGATCTCAGTGCTGCTCTTCGGTCCATTCGGGAAGAACCTGCGCGCGCTCGCTTCCAACGAGAATGCCGCGCGCGCCTTCGGCATCGACGTCCGGCATCACCTCATCGCCGGCTTCATCTGGAGCTCGGCGCTGATCGCATTCGCCGGCGCCGTTTTGGCTCCGCGCTTCCACGTCATCGATCCGGACAGCTATGGCGTCCTCACTTCGATCTTTGCGCTGGCTTATCCGATCATCGGCGGCATGGGGTCGATCTGGGGCGGCCTCGTGGGCGGCGGCGTGCTGCGTGCGATGCCGGAACTGCTCCGGCCGGTGGCGGACTACATCGAGCTTATCTTCTGCGTTTTGGTGGTGGGAACGCTGACATTCTTCCCCGATGGATTGATATCGGCGCTGCTGAAATGGCCCCGCCGCAAGCCCGTCGCTGCTGCGGAGGTTTTGAGCACTGGCGGAAAAAGCGAGCGCGAACTGATCGCGCAGCTCCTGTCGGCGACCGAGACTCTGGGCGACGGTGGGGCACACCGCGTCGAGCCGTGCCTCACGCTGCCGGTGCTCGAAATCCGAGGCGTGTCGAAGTCATTCGGCGCGTTGCGCGCGGTCCAGGACGTCTCGCTCAAGGTTGCGGCCCACGCGCTGCACGGCCTTATGGGGCCGAATGGCGCGGGTAAGACCACTTTGTTCAACATGGTCTCGGGGTTCATCCCGCCCGACAAAGGGAATATCCTCCTGATGGGGCAGCCGCTCGAGAATATACCCTTGGAGAAGCGGGTGACGTTCGGCATGGCACGGACGTTTCAGCACGCCTCACTCTTCCCGCAACTTTCCTGCCTTGACAATGTGTTGATCGGGCTCGGCCGCAACACGAT
>JBAUNL010000559.1:0-3228 GCA_049579205.1 Rhodomicrobium sp.
GCGTTTGAAGATGCGGATTGTTGGCCCAGCCTTTTTCACAGGGATAAGGCTAGAACAAAGAACGAACCTTGTGGAGGGGTAACGTTAACTGCAATCCGAGATTGCATTCCAGGACATTTACGTGATCTTCACCGCCACGCGCCTTATCCTCCCTCGGGCGCAACACTAAGCCGTTGAGCCTTTGCTCGCGGCTTTTTTCTTGCGCGGCGGTTTAGGCTCCGGCAGTTCAGGCTCCTCCGGCATTTCGATCACACTCACGACGTTGGTGCGGAGTGAATCAACGCTCTCGTCAAGCTTAGTCTGGGAGTGGTGCATTCTCTATGCCCATGTCCTTCGCTACCACAGGTTGGTTATCTATAGCAATCGGAACATGGGTCTTGCGGTAATCGGCTGCGGCGAAGAACAGGGGGTTGAGGATCGTTAGCCAAAAATACACGATGGAAGCGGCAATGCTGAGAATGAGGACAGGATGATCGCGCATTGTCATGGGGCTGCCTTTCCAGACTTCTGTGATTAGCTCGCACGAGCCTCCAAAGTTCCTGCGTCATTAATCGCGAGCCCGCGAAGTTTTATTATGCCCATGGGAATGGCTTTAGTATCTTCAATTTGTGACAAAACACAGTGAATCTGTAACAATACAGGCGACTCCACAGAAGTCGGGAAACTGTGCGACAGAATACGGATCTTAGTCTTCGGACATCTCAGGCACATTCATGACATTCCTGCGCCGGAGGAACCAGCAGCTCAAGAGGACGGCCTCAGCAAGCCAGCGACGGCAGCCTGCACGGCTTCGAAGCCAAATGGCTTCGCCAGCACGCCTGATGTCGCTTCTTCCCGCCCGGACCCCTCTCCCGGGCGGCTTTTTGTATCGGCACCAAAAGCCACTCGCGCAGCTTGCGCATCTTGATCCTCTCCGCCGGCACTGGTCCCTCCCTCGAAAAAGCGGGACCTTAAAAGGCGTCAGCAGAGGCATCTCCAGATGAGCCGAAATATCCCGGAATACCGGGCGAGATCGCTTCGGAATCGTGGGCGGCTCCAGACCGGAATGGTGGGCGAGATCATCTCGGAACGGTGGGCGACTTCAGCCCGGAATCAGCATCAAGGTAGGCTCTGCGCCACGCCCCTCCATTGGAGAGTTAGGCGATCGGCCCGGAATTGAACTGTCCTCGCGCTGAAGCTCGGGGGCGGTCTTTGCGGCAAATAACTCGCCGCTCCTTGAGTAAGTTGCAGCATCCTCTGCCAAGCCGTCTCGCCAGGCGCAGGAATTCTCGGCAAGGCACCTACGCCAGTTAGGAAACAGGAGAGCTAGGAAACCGTCTCGGCGCAGATTTTACGGGAAGCATGAAATTCAATACGGTCTCGCTCAGCGTACTTCCCGTCAATATTAGCGTCCCACCGAGCACGAGCAGGGCCACGAGGTTGAGGACCATAGTGTTGGTTCCTGGGATTCCGAGAATTCCAAGTATGATCGCAGCCAAGCCGGCGAGAGCTTGGACGCCTGCGGAACCCAATGCCATTTCATTTGCCACAATCTCACTGCCAGTTGTTTCGGATCCCGCAGCGGCCGTGGGCGAGACCCGCTTGAGATGATGCAGATGCCAAACGGAATTACTGCTCAGCATAAGAGCAGCACCAAAGGCGATGACTGCCGCCGAGATTAAGATACCCGGATTGACGGCAAGGAGGGCAAGAATGCCAAGCACGATACCAGCGGCTCCGGCAAGGAAAACAGTCGACAGGCTACCGCCCCCGAATTGCCCAATCGACGATACCTCCGCACCGGGCGGAAAGATGACATGGGCATATTCGGATAGCATCGTTCCACCTTGGATGAGCAGCGCCACGCCAAAAACGATGGTGGCAATCGCGGCTATCACCTCAGATGACGCGTGCGCCAAACCAATAATTGCCAGAACGACGGTTGCGATTCCACCTGCAGCATCTGCCAGGCCACCATAAGCTGCGATTTCGCCCGTGTGAGTTTCGGTCCGGGGCATAGACATTTTACGTCCTCCACTACGATCAACCAGTTGGCAGAGGCGATCCTCATCTGGAGCTAGAAGCGACCATTGCCGGCTTTGTTTGCTACGCTGGACCAGAATAATCGCAAGCAGAGGCGCGGGATTTTGATCGTTACAGCTCCGTCCATGGGCGGAAGTTTCGCCTCGACCCAGCGGCGCAACACCTTGCCATGTACCCAGTTCCCACCCGATCAAAAGTCATTTAAAAGGACTAACATTTCCTAAGTTACTGGTAACCAGAGCATTCTGCATCGCCGCTTCGGCCGCGCCGGCCTGAGCCAGAGCCGATCGGATTCCACCGCCGATGCTGCCGCTGCCGGGATCTCCGGAATGATGAGCCGCTGCCCTGATTGCGGGGCCAATCTCGCACGCGGCACCATTTCAGGCCGAGGCCGTCACCTACCGTAGCGGCAGCGTCACCTAACATCGCTGGAACGTCACCTGCCGTCAAGATCAGCGGCTATGCCCGCAGTGCCCGCTCATTTTATAATAACCAGAGGGGAGCACTCCGCGGATTAGGTTACCGACTGATAAGATCGCAGCCCGATACGGCATGACGAATGGAAAAGCCGTCCCTTTTTGAGGACGGCTCTGCGCCGCGCATCTCCGATCTAGGATCTCCGTTCTAGGAAGGAGACGATTGTGCTTTGGCGCGGCTCTGCAAACAGCCGTGCATACGTATTTGTTCCGGCTTGAGCACCCCAGCGCTGCGGTGGCAGCTTTATTCGAATTGCGGCCCTATCAGCGCAGCGGCTCGCTGCGACACTCTTGAACTTGCCAATACATGCTCACAATATTCTTGGTACGTCAGCCGATTCCACGATGTGTAGGAGCGGCCTGAATGGAAATGCATGAAATCGATGGCGTTGAAGAAACAAGTCGCGGCCAAACGGCGAGTGTGGAACAAAGGCGTTGAGGTTGGCAAGCGAGACGCCTTCACGCCAGCTGAAGTGAAGCGGATACGAGGCATTCTCGCAGATCGAGGTGCCTCCGGCCTCAGAGATTTAGCTCTCTTCTCGGTGGCGATCGACACGATGCTGCAGGGGCCGGAACTGCTCGCTCTGACTGCTAAAGACGTGCAGCTTCCAAACGGTACGGTCAGATCAGTTATCAAGGTCGCGCGCACCAGGAGAAAGTCACCAGTCCGATGCGCCTTGTCCGAGAGAACTGCAAAAGCACTCGGAAAATGGATTGCCGTGTCTAGCGC
>JBAUNL010000560.1:0-7575 GCA_049579205.1 Rhodomicrobium sp.
GAAAAAGGTCCAACGCCGGTGGCAACGAACATTAGCCAGGAGAGTAGCTCACCGCGCGCCTTGTTTTCGGGCAGAAACTTACCTGTCTTCTCTGCGAGATACAGAAGGATCGCATTGCTGTCGAAAACGGTGACGCCGTCATCCACGATGGCCGGCACCTTGCCGTTTGGATTGATGGCGAGATAGGCTGGATCGAACTGTTGGCCGCGTCTGGTGTCAACCGGAACCGGCTCATATGGCAGCCCTGCCTCTTCGAGGAAGAGAGCGACCTTAGTGGGGTTCGGCGATCCATTGAAGTAGAATTTCAACACGAGCGTCTCCAGGTAAGTTTCGCGCTTCCGCGCTTGAGCGATTGCTATCAGACGAAACCTGAAAAGGCCAATAATTTTGTAGCATCTGTTACAAAATTGTGATTTAGACTTTTGCTGCGAGATGACTGGAGAGAGGCTCTTCCGTGGGCAGGCCCCGATCATTCGACGAGGAGAAGGCATTGGAAGCCGCGGCCGGGTGTTTCTGGTCGCGAGGCTATGAGGCCACGTCCGTTCGCGACCTGACCGGGAGCATGGGCATTGCGGGACCGAGCTTGTACAACGCATATGGCGGCAAGCGCGGACTATTCACCGCAGCCCTCAATCACTATTGCAACCGGTCCATGCGGGAACGCATCGCACGCCTCGAAGCGAGCGCAAGCGGAACTCATAGGATCGAAGCCTTCTTCAAGGACGCTGTTGAGAAGTCGCTCGTGGACAATGAGCGCAAGGGCTGCTTTCTCGTCAACGCCGCGCTCGAAGTTGCCCCGCACGACGCCGCACTTGCGGAAGCAATCTCCGATTACTTCGCCGAAATTAGGGGCTTTTTCCGCCGCAGCATCTTGCAGGGACAGGCCAACGGCGAAACTTCGCCAGCGGTCGACCCCGAACTCTATGCGGCCCATCTGCTTTCCGTCCTCATGGGCATTCGCGTGCTGGCGCGTTGTTGCCCCAGCCGCGCATTCCTGGAGGCGGCCATAACTCCAGCGCTTGAACGCCTACGCATTTCCGAGCCCTAAGCGAAAGGATGTCTTATGATCGACCTCTATTACTGGACAACACCCAACGGCCATAAGATCACGATGTTTCTGGAAGAGACCGGGATTCCATACAAAATCATCCCGGTGAACATCGGCGCTGGTGAGCAGTTCAAACCTGACTTTCTGGCCATATCGCCGAACAACCGCATGCCTGCCATCGTCGACCACGAGCCCGCTGATGGGGGTAAACCCTTATCGGTTTTCGAGTCGGGCGCTATTCTCCTCTATCTCGCTGAAAAGACGGGTAAGTTTATCCCTAAGGATTTGCGCGGGCGTGTGGAGGTGCTTGAGTGGCTGTTCTGGCAAATGGGAGGTCTGGGCCCAATGGCTGGCCAGAACCATCACTTCAGCGTGTACGCGCCTGAGAAGCTGCCCTACGCAATCAATCGTTACGTTAACGAAACCAACCGGCTTTACGGCGTGCTTAACAAGCGGCTTGCCGATCGCGCATTCCTTGCAGGCAAGTATTCCATCGCTGACATGGCTGCCTATCCCTGGATTGTTCCCTATGAGCGCCAAGGCCAGAAGCTGGAGGACTTTCCGCATCTCAAGCGCTGGTTCGAGGAAATCAGGGAGCGCCCAGCGACAGTAAGGGCGTACGCCCGTGCGAAGGAGATAAATACGGAGAGGGTCGTGACGGAGGAAGCCAAGAAAATCCTTTTCGGGCAAACGGCTGCCGTGGTGAAAGGCTAAAGCAGCACCGATGCTAACCGCCGCTTTCGCATAATTCAGCGATAGCGGCGCGAAGCTCCTCGATACCCTGGCCTTCCATCGCTGAAGTCGCTAGCACGAGGGGATGAGCGGCAGGATGTTTGCGGAATTCTGCCTCCGTCTCCTGGATTACGCGCTCAAGGTCGCCGGCCTTCGGTTTATCGGCCTTGGTCAGTACGGCCTGGTAGGAAACGGCTGCCTTATCAAGCAGCGTCATGATCTCGCGGTCGGGCGGCTTCAACCCATGACGGCTGTCGATTAGGAGCATTACGCGCTTCAACTGGGGCCGGCCGCGAAGGTAGTCGTGGATAAGTTGCGTCCACCCCTTCACAAGGGTCTTAGGCGCCTTCGCATAGCCGTAGCCCGGCATATCGACCACGAAAAGGCTTTCACCGACCGAAAAATAATTGAGTTCGCGGGTGCGGCCCGGCGTATTTGAGACACGGGCGAGGTTACGGCGCGCCAGTAGAGCATTCAGCAAGCTTGATTTTCCGACATTCGAGCGCCCCGCGAAGGCAACTTCCGCGCGGCTGCCGGCTGGCAGGCCGTCGACATCTACCGCCCCCAGCACGAAATTCGCGGGGGACTTAAAAAGCTCCCGCGCGCGGTCTTCAACCGTGTCCATGCCAGGATCGGCGGCCGGCACCCCGGAATTACTCCGCAGGCTTCCGGGTTCGGGCCGTCGTATTCTTGAACTTCGATCGAACCTGCTGCATCCGGCCTTGCATGGTCTTTATGCCGACATTGTGCATGATGTCGATATCCACCCCCTGGCGCTTCATGATGAATGCCTGCTGCGAGAATGATAATATATTGTTCCAGGTCCAATAAAGCACCAAGCCTGCCGGGAAATGAGCCAGCATGTAGGTGAACACCAACGGCATGTAGGTGAAGACCTGTTGCTGGATCGGGTCGGGGGGCGTCGGATTCAGGCGCATCTGCACCCACATCGAAATGCCCATCAGGAGCGGCAAAACACCGAGCATCAAAAATTCAGGCGGCGTCCATGGAATAAGACCAAACAGATTGAAGATCGTCGTCGGATCCGGGGCCGCAAGGTCTTGAATCCAGCCTATGAATGGCGCGTGCCGCATTTCGATTGACACGAGCAACACTTTGTAGAGCGAGAAGAACACGGGGATCTGGATGAAGATCGGCAAACACCCCGCCATCGGGTTCACCTTCTCCTTCCGGTAGAGCTCCATCATCGCCTGCTGCTGCTTGGCTTTATCCTCCTTGAAGCGCTCCTGAATTTTCTTCATCTCCGGCTGGAGCTTCTTCATCTTGCTCATCGACTCGAACGACTTATTCGCAAGCGGGAAGAAGGCGATCTTCACAAGCACCGTCGTCAGCATGATCGCCACGCCGAAATTCCCAACCAACTGGTAGAGGAAGTCCATGAGGTGGAACATCGGCTCGGTCAGGAAAAAGAACCAACCCCAGTCCACGAGAAGGTTGAGATGCTTGATGCCATCGGCGGTGTAGCGCTCGAGAAGATTGACCTGCTTGGCGCCGGCAAAGATCTGATTTGTGACGGTGTGCGTGCCGCCGGGGGCGACGGTGACGGGCTCCTCCAGATAGTTGGCATAGAAGTGCTTCTGCTCATTGCCGAACATCTGGGCGTCATAGGACGCTGACTGGTTCGGGACGAGAACGGCGGCCCAATATTGATCGGTAAAGCCGAGCCAACCCCCCTTGCCGGCGTACGATTCCTTTGCGGTATTCGTGGCCGGGTCAAAGTTCTTGAGCGCTGAGGAGTAAGAAACTTCTGTCAGACCCTTTGCGCCCAATTCACCGATGAGCCCCTCATGCAGGACGGAGTAGCCAAGCGTCTTCGGCTCGGTCAGGCGGGCGACCTGTCCCCAGGGGCGAAGCGTCAGCGGCTGACCGGTATGGTTCTCCACTTCATCGGAGAGACTAAACATGTAATGATCGTCAACGGAGATAGTCCGGTTGAAGATCAGCCCTGCACCATTGTCGTAATGCAGTACGACGGGGTGGGAAGCGGTCAGCGGGCCAGTCCCGATCTGCTGCCAAACTGTGTTCTCGCCTGGTAGTTTTACTCCTGGCTGGTTCGTCCACCAGCCTGTGAGCGTGAAATAGGGGTGCGGGCTGCCCGAAGGAGAAAGCAGCACCACGTCGGGGCTATTCGGATTTACGGTCTCTTTGTAATCGCGCAGAACGAGATCGTCGATGCGCCCGCCTTTGAGATTGATGGAGCCGAGAAGGGCAGGGCTATCGATTTTGACTCTGGGAGTGGCATCGATTGCGGCCTCTCGCGTTGCAAAGCTGACGCCAATAGGCCCCGTGATCGTGGGCGCACCTGCGGACTCCGTCACTCCAGGTTGAAGTGAATGAGTCTCGCTTGCTACCGGATTCGGCGGGTTATGCGCTGCCTCGATCGCCTGTTGCTGGCGAGTTTTCTCGGCCATGGGCTTGAGATAGAGGAAATTCCATCCAATCAAGACCGCAAGCGAAAGCGCGATGGCAAGAATAAAGTTTCTGTTGTTTTCCATAACCTGCTCGAGGAGAAGTCAATACGCGGGAAAGCGCCGCCGAAGCGAAACGGCCAAGCAGCTTTAGCCGGCCGCCGCCCGGTATGGAACATAAACCGCGCGAAACCGGCGCATTGACCATAAGATAGGGTAGCGAAGCCCTTTCTCAGCGCGCCGGTTGGTTCACTTTATGGAACGCGCGGCTCATATCCGCAAGTAGGTCAGCGAAATTTCTGGTCAAAGCCGCGGCCCGGCCAAAGATAACGTAATCGAAATTCGCCTGCGCGTTCGCAGTAGAGGTGAGCCGGACCGCTTCCTTAAGCCGCCGGCGCGCGCGGTTCCGGTCCACGGCCATGCCTCTTTTCTTTACGCCGCTACTTTCTTTGGAGACCGATTTGCTCGATACAGTGAAACCGAATCGCGGCCCCGCAACATCCTCCTGCGTCCGCGCCAAGCCATGCATTACGAAGGCCGGCGTCACCCATTTACGCCCTTTTTGCACGCGCTGAAACTCGGCGCGCGACTTGAGCGTCTCCACTTACTCACTATGCGGAGAGTTTCTTGCGCCCGCGGGCGCGCCTGCGTGCCAGAACAGCCCGGCCCTGTTTCGTAGCCATGCGCTCACGGAAGCCATGCTTGCGCTTCCGGCGCAAATTGCTTGGCTGATAAGTTCTTTGAGTCATAATCAGTGCCTTTTTCCCAGCCCGAATCGGAGCGGCCAGCGCGCCCTATTGTACGGTAGATAGTGCTGCCCTGGCACCATAGTCAACGGTGGCACCTAGCCATTCAACCTGGTACTTGCCGCTCCTACCCTAGCGGCAGGCCGGATTATTGAAGCTCACCAGTCGAAAACCTCCTGCGAACTGGCGTCCCAGCCAAGCACGCACCATGCCGCATGGCGCTCGCGCGCAGCCCTTGCCCGAAGCCTGTTTGCAAGGGCAAAGACTCGCGGTCCGGGCCTTCCTGCATTGCGGCGTCTCGGATTAGGCAGCGATGCCGCGAGTTGGGCGGCTTCCTGCCTCGTTAGCTGTGCCGCTGATTTCCCAAAGTGATGCCGTGCCGCGGCTTCTGCTCCATAAACCCCGGGCGCCCATTCCACGATGTTCAGATAGATTTCCATCATCCGGCGCTTGCCGAGCACGAAGTCCATGTAATAGGCGAGCGGGATTTCGAAAGGCTTGCGCAGGAATGCGGGCCGGTTCCACAGGAAGAGATTCTTCGCGCTCTGCATGGAGATGGTACTGCCGCCTCCTTTCGCCCGCCCCTGGGTGAAAGCGTCGGCGGCCGCATCGAGGGCGCTCCAGTCCACGCCCCAATGCTGGCAATAGCGCCCATCCTCGGAAGCGATTACCTGCGTGACAAGGTTCGGCGAAATCTGGTCGAGATCGCGCCATTCATAGTCGAAGCCGCTGAGGTGAAAGATCGCATGCCGGAGCATCAGCGCCGAAAAAGGCGGATCGACGAGGATATAAAGGCAGGTGAGATAATAAGGCAGAAAAAAAAGGACCATGACAGCCATGGCCGTACGGCGGAGCATGGCCCGCAGCTTATCACCATAATGGTGGGCGCCATGCGGCATCTCATGCAACTCAGCAACTTGGGAGGCCTCTTCCGACATCGAGATACAAAACTCGCTTGAGCGTTAATTCCTCTTAGTCCATGGTGCCCGCGCCACGAAGGCAAGCCCTTGAGATCGTTTGCCCTATGACCTTTACAGAACGCCTCGAAGCCTATGCAAGCCTTCTGGAACAGCATCTCGGTAATTGGCTGGCATCTGCCCGTCTGGGTGATGCCGCACCGAGGTTGCTTGAGGCGATGCGCTATGGCGCACTCGGCGGAGGAAAGCGTTTCCGGCCCTTTCTTATCATTGAAAGTGCGAATCTTTTCGGAATTGCTGCCGAGCAGGCATTGAACACCGCCGCTGCCCTCGAATGCGTTCACTGCTATTCGCTCATTCACGATGACCTGCCCGCCATGGATAACGATGATCTCAGGCGTGGCCGTCCGACTGTCCATAAGGCCTTTGATGAGGCGACGGCGATTCTGGCAGGGGATGCACTTTTGACGCTTGCGTTCGAAATTTTGGCGGCGCCGGATACGCATGCAAATCCTGCCGTGCGGGCCGGGCTATCGTTGCATCTTGCCAGGGCCAGCGGCGCGGCGGGTATGGCGGGCGGCCAGATGCTCGATCTGGAAGCTCCGGGCAAGCGGCTGGACGAAGCCGGCATTCGCAAGTTGCAGCGTATGAAAACGGGCGCACTCATCACTTTCGGCTGCGTTGCCGGCGGCATCCTCGGTGAGACCTCGGAAGCCAATCTCGCGGCGCTGCGAGCTTATGGTGACGCGCTGGGTGCGGCGTTCCAACTCGCGGACGATCTTCTCGATGCCGAAGGTGACGCCACCGTGGTGGGCAAAGCTACGGGCAAGGATCAAGAGGCGGGGAAGGGCACGCTTGTTTCTTTGTTGGGGCCCGAAGCAGCGCGGGAGAAACTTCAGGAATTGAAGGCGGATGCTCTTTCAGCGCTTGCTCCTTTCAAGCCGCGCGACGAAATACTGGCTGCGGCGGCGGAGTTCGTTGTCGCGCGAAAATTTTAGTCCTCAAAACCGGGGAAGATCAGTTCGGGCGGGATCCTTCATCGTTACCCTTCGCGCCGGATTGGGAGTGCATCATGAAAGTCGGCGGAGTTCACTACCGGACTATTTGGGCCGAAGGCAGCGGATCTGACGCCATCATTATCGATCAGACCAAGTTGCCGCACGTCTTTGAGACGGTCAGGCTCGAAACGCTGGAGGATGCGGCTCACGCCATCCGCTTCATGCAAGTCAGAGGCGCGCCTTTGATCGGCGTGGCTGCCGCCTATGGCGTTTACCTCGCTATGCGGGCGGATCCATCGGACGAAGGGCTGGAGAAGGCTTGCAAAGTCCTTGCCGCGACGCGCCCAACTGCGGTCAATCTCAATTGGGCCTTGAACGTAATGGCAAAGACCCTGAAGCGGTTGCCGGTGGCTGATCGCGCCCCGGAAGCGTCTGCGAAAGCGGCCGAGCTTGCGGATGCCGATGTGGAGACCTGCCGGCTGATTGGGCAGCATGGGCAAAAGGCGATTGTTGCGATCGCGGCAAAAAAGGCCGGCCCGGTGAATGTGCTCACCCATTGCAACGCGGGCTGGCTGGCGTGCGTCGATTGGGGCACGGCACTTTCTCCAATTTATCATGCTCACGATGCCGGTGTGCCCATTCATGTCTGGGTGGACGAGACGCGCCCCAGAAACCAAGGCGCGGCGCTGACGGCGTTCGAGCTCA
>JBAUNL010000561.1:0-5782 GCA_049579205.1 Rhodomicrobium sp.
GCACGAACCGCCTGGCCTGCCGTCTCGCCACGGCTCAGGCGGTAGCAGACCACATCGGCGCGTTGCTATTACTGCTTAAGGTTTGGCAGCCCACCCGCATCCTCGCTCATGGCGGCCAGCCGGTCACTGCAGCGGAGCAGGCGGCTGCAAGCAGCGGTCACGGTCTGCGCGCCGGCGAGGTGCTGCTGGCGTGGATGCCTTTCGCTGTACTCGTCGTGGTGGTCGCGGCGTGGACCGGTCCGTGGTCGACCTTGCCGGCCGTCGGTTGGTATTCCGCCGGCGTGCAGGCACTGGCGCCGGAAACAAAGACGACCATTACGGCGGGATTCAAGTTCGCTCCTTGGGTCGGCGGCAGCGCAATCTTGGCCTCGTGGCTGATTGTTACCGTACTGCTTGGCCTCGCGGGTAAGCTGAAGGCGGCAAGCCTCGGTGAAATCTTCGCCAAGACCTTCCATCAGATGTGGGGCGCACTCTTGGTGGGCGTCTTCATCTTCGGCTTGGCCTTCGTGTTCAACTATTCGGGCATGGCTTCGTCGCTGGCCAAGGGCTTCTCGTACCTAGGGATGTGGTTCATCGTGGTGGCCCCGATCCTCGGCTTCATCGGCGTGGCGCTCTCGGGGTCCAACACCTCGACCAATGCCATGTTCGGCAAATTCCAGGCGCTGGTTGGCGTGCAGCTCGGCTTTCCTCTGTTGCTGCTGCCGAGCCTAAACTCGATCGGCGCCGAGATCGGTAAGCCCATCGCTCCACAGACCGCCAGCGTCGGAGTTTCGACCAGCAAGTTCGTGCGCAACGAAGGTGAAGTCATTCGTCACAACTTCGGCTGGACGCTGTTCCTTCTGGCATATCTGATCGTGATCGGCATCGCCTTCTATGTCATCGATCCGCACATGATGCGGTTGCCCTAGTTGACAGAGGTTCATCCATGGTCTGCGGATCCTACTCCCATTGAACATCAGTGACCCTCACCGGCGCTCAATGCTTGGAGAATGTCTCGGCCTCGTCGGAAAGAGAGGTCTTAAACACGCGTGGCTTATAGGGTTCGAGTTCGCGACTACTTTGTCTTCGTTGATGCTTCTGAAAAGCACGAAGAGAGCCGAAGATCCTGGCGGGATCGTTGCGCCGAGCTTTTCCACGAAGTCGTCGGAGATGCCATAGTCCTTGAGCGAGCCGGAAATCCGCGAATCACCTCGGCCCGCGCCATGTTGGACGTCTGGGGTAGCTATATTCAACCTCTGGCGTAAATAAGACTAGGGGCGTTTGATCGCCAATTGATGAATGGGCACGAAGCCCCTCTTCCATTAAACTGATCCCAGATTGCCGGGCTGCTTTCAGCCGGAAAGAACATCCTCCATCAATAGAAAGCCACTGCCATGGCCCTTCGAATGCCCAAGCCGGAAGAGGAAATCCTGGGAAGCCGCCGCGAGCTTGTTAGGCGTCTGCGCTCCATTTTGCCTTCCGAAAGTGTCATCGACGAGGAAACCTCGCTTCGTGCCTATGAATGCGATGCTTTCACAATGTACCGGCAGCTTCCGCTTGTGGTGGCGCTTCCTGAGACCGTGGATCAAGTGTCCAGGATCATGGCGCTTGCGGCAGAGATGAATGTAAAGGTGGTGCCGCGCGGCTCCGGGACATCACTTTCGGGCGGTTCCATGCCGCTGGCAGATGGCATCCTGCTTGGCATGGGCAAGTTCAACTCGGTGCTGGAAATCGATTTTCCGAACCGCTGCGCACGCGTTCAGCCCGGCGTCACGAACCTCGCGATTACGAGAGCTGTCGAGCACGCAGGCTTTTATTATGCGCCAGACCCTTCCTCCCAAATCGCCTGCTCGATAGGCGGTAACGTCGGTGAGAACGCGGGCGGGGTGCATTGCCTGAAATATGGGTTGACCACCAACAACATCCTTGGCCTTGAAGTGGTGCTCATGGGCGGAGAGATCGTCCGGCTCGGCGGGAAGCATCTCGATTCGGAATTCTACGACCTTATGGGCCTTATGACCGGCTCGGAAGGCCTGCTCGGCGTTATCACGGAAGTTACAGTGCGCCTCCTTCGCAAAGCGCAGACCTTGCGGGCGCTACTGCTAGGCTTCCCAACCGTGCAAGGCGGCGCCGATTGCGTTGCCAAAATCATCGCCAGCGGCATCATTCCAGGAGGCTTGGAAATGATGGATCGCATGGCAATCATTGCGGCTGAGGATTTCCAGCCCTGCGGTTATCCCCGTGATGTGGAAGCCCTTGTTATTTGCGAGGCCGATGGCACGGCGGCTGACGCCGATTATCTGATCGAGGAGGTGTCTGCGATTGCGCGCGGAGAAGGCGCAACCTTCCTCAAGGTGTCGGAAAGCGAAGAAGAACGCCTGCAATTCTGGGCCGGCCGCAAGAATGCCTTCCCCGCCGTCGGCGCCATCGGTCCTGATTATCTCTGTATGGATGGCACTATACCGCGCAATAAGCTCGCTTTCGTACTGGAAAGAATGGAGGAAATGTCTGCGAAGCAAGGATTGCGCGTCGCCAATGTATTTCATGCGGGCGACGGCAATCTCCACCCTCTCATCTTGTATGACGCGAACAAGCCCGGCGACATCGAAAGGGCAGAAGCCTTCGGTGCAGACATTCTAAGGCTCTGCGTCGAGGTTGGTGGTGTCCTCACTGGCGAGCACGGCGTTGGCGTCGAAAAGCGCGATCTGATGCCCATTATGTTCAGCGAAGAAGATCTTGCGCAGCAGCAGCGCGTGAAGTGCGCGTTCGATCCCAATCACCGGCTAAACCCTGGCAAAGTGTTCCCGACTCTCCATCGTTGCGCCGAGCTCGGCAAAATGCACGTTCATCGTGGAAGATTGCCCTTTCCAGATTTGCCAAGGTTTTGAGCATGCAGACTTTCGCTCCCAAGGATGAGCGTGAAGTCGCGGAAGCAGTGAGCGCGGCCATTGCGGACGGCGCGCCTTTGGAGGTGTCCGGCACTCGGAGCAAGCGCGGCCTCGGAAGGCCGTCCGAAGCCGTTTTGCGCTTGAACACTGCGGCAATGAACGGCGTTTCATTGTATGAGCCGTCGGAGCTTTGTTTGCGGGCGGCAAGCGGGACCCCCGTCAGAAGCATCATCGCCCTGATTGCCCAGCAAGGGCAGGAACTCGCATTTGAGCCGATGGATTACGGTCCTCTATTGGGAGCAGAGCCCATGTCCGGTACGGCCGGCGGATTAATCGCGGTCAATGCCTCTGGTTCCCGGCGCATAAAGACCGGCGCGGCCCGCGATCATCTTCTTGGCTTTCGCGCGGTGAGCGGGCGCGGGGAGGTATTCCAGTCTGGAGGCCGGGTCATGAAGAATGTTACCGGCTATGATCTTTCCAAACTGATGGCAGGCTCTTTCGGCACGCTTGCGGTGCTCACGGAAGTGACGTTGAAAGTACTTCCCAAGGCTCCGTCGGAGGAAACACTCATCATGAGCGGTCTCGAAGACGCCGAAGCGATCCGAGTTCTAACGGAAGCATCGGGCTTGCCGCAGGATGTGTCGAGCTTTGCGCATCTGCCAGCGAAGGCCGCGGACTCGCTCACCGCGCTATCATTTCCGGGCAGCGTCACGGCCATGAGGTTGGAAGGCCCTACTAACTCCGTTTCGGAGCGAAAACAGGCTCTTCTCAAGCATTTCCATGGCAGGTGCCGAAGCTTCGATACGCTAGACGAATCCCAATCCAAGCAATTCTGGGCCAGTGTACGTGATGCCGTCCCCGTTGCTTCGCTCGATGCCAATATTTGGCGTGTATCAACAGCGCCAATGGAAGGACCCGCCATAATCTCAAAACTCGCGACGGGTGATACATCCATCCTAAGCTGGTTTTACGACTGGGCAGGCGGGTTGATTTGGCTTGCCACGGAGAGAAGTCCGGACGCGCATGCGCCCGCAATCCGCTCGGCAGTCAATGAAGCCGGCGGCCACGCCACCCTCATCCGCGCTTCCAATGAAGTCCGGAGGTCAGTGCCCGTGTTTCATCCCCAGCCGCCGGCGCTTGCCGCTCTCAGTGCACGTATAAAGATGAGCTTTGATCCCGAGCGCATCTTGAACCGCGGCCGGATGCGAGAGGACCTCTAGTGCAGACAAACTTTACTCTAGCCCAGCTGGCCGATGCCGGGACTGCTGAGTGCGAACGCATCTTGCGCAACTGCGTCCATTGCGGTTTCTGCACGGCGACTTGCCCCACGTATCTCCTGCTTGGCGACGAACTCGATTCACCGCGCGGGCGCATCTATCTCATGAAGGACATGCTCGAAAAAGGCCGGCCTGCCGACCCACAAACGGTCAAGCATATCGATCGCTGCCTCTCCTGCCTTTCTTGCATGACAACCTGCCCTTCTGGGGTGCATTACATGCATCTTGTCGATCACGCCCGGGTCCACATCGAAAGAACTTACCGCCGTCCGCTTGCGGATAGGGTGATGCGAAATATTCTAGCGTGGGTGCTGCCAAATCCGGCGATGATGCGTGTGTCATTACTTGCGGCGTTGGCGGCAAAGCCCTTTGAGCGCTTGCTGCGGGCGCTGCCGGGCTGCGGCCCCGCAACCGCAATGTTGGAACTCGCCGCGGCCCCCTCCTGGAAATCCCGGACAATCTACGCCGGACCTGCGGAAGGGAGAGCGAAAGCACGCGTCACGTTGCTGGCAGGATGCGCGCAGGCTGTCCTACAGCCTTCGATAAATGAAGCCGCGTCCAGGGTGCTGCGCCTGCATGGCATCGAAGTTGCCGAGGCCAAGGGGGAGGGATGCTGCGGTGCTCTCGTTCATCACATGGGACGGGAAAAGGAAGCCCATGCTTACGCGCGAAGGAATATTGACGCCTGGATAAAGCTTATGGACGAAGGGGGCCTCGACGCCATCCTGATTACTGCATCAGGATGCGGAACAACGGTCAAAGACTATGGCTACATGTTCCGCGAAGACCAGGAATACGGCGAAAAAGCCAAGCGCGTTTCCGCAATCGCTAGGGACATCGCTGAATATCTTGCCGCGCTGCCCTTGCGCGAGCCGCGACGGCAAACTGGGCAAATCGTTGCCTATCACTCCGCCTGTTCCATGCAGCATGGCCAAAAGATCAAGGAGCAGCCAAAACGGTTGCTTGCCCAAATGGGCTTTACCGTCAGGGACGTTCCAGAAGGCCACATTTGCTGCGGCTCGGCTGGAACCTACAATATCCTCCAGCCGGAACTCGCATCCCGATTGCGTGCGAGGAAGGTAAAAAACATTGAAAGAACGTCTCCTCAAATCATCGCAACAGGGAACATTGGATGCATGACCCAAATCACGAGCGGGACAAAGATTCCGGTCGTGCATACCGTAGAGCTTCTGGATTGGGCGCTTGGTGGCCCTTTGCCGCGCGGTGTCACGGGATTGCTGCGTAGTGCCTCAAGGCGTTTGCGTTGATGTTCCAAGAAAGCCTGCGGCAAAGGTGAATTCAGATCCGGCATTAGTTCCCTTCCTTTTCTTGGTTTTACACCGACGAACCATTCGCGGATCGTGGTTTCGTTCGCGAGGTCCAGTATAGCAGTTGCGTGAGCTCTTGGCCCTCAGCGATTGAGGCGTTGAGAAAGGCGGGGATGGCCAGCCACGCCAAAAAACTTGACCCCCGCTATTGAATGACTCCCGGTACCGAGGGACCGGTTTTCGGTCCATTGCGGACGCGCTCTTGAAGGGTCCCGCTCTTCGCATCATCACTCGAAAGTGACTTTGGCCTGCGCATTTTCGAACGGTCGCGCGAAAGTCATGTGGTAATCCACTCTGACGACAATAAAGA
>JBAUNL010000562.1:0-22280 GCA_049579205.1 Rhodomicrobium sp.
GCTCTCTATTCCGGGAGCTGCTCACTTATATGATCGAAAATCCTCAGAACATTACCTTTTCCACACATGTGCTCTTCTGCTCGAAGAATCTTGAGCGCATGGGTGATCACGCAACGAATATCGCGGAAACTATCTATTATATCGTGGAGGGGCAGCCCATGGCGGAAGAGCGTCCAAAGGCGGATGTGACGAGCAGAGGCTCCCTGTTGTCCGCCTGATCGCCAGCTAGCGGGTCAGACACGCGCTGCGGACAAGGTTTTGGTATTTCTAGATTTTGGGCCATGGCCAGACAACATGGCCAGCGCGAAAGCTTAGCTCATCCTTGTCTTCCGCGATCCGTGCCGTGATCCCTTGCTCTTGGCCAAGATGCTCGACTCTAGCGTTCTGCTGCTCCCTATTCCCGCTGACGATACCCGATCCGCAATGGGTGAAGATCGCATGGCGAATGCCTGCTTCTTTGCACCAGCGAAGTTGGCCGGCGATTGGCGCATGGCCAATAGCCACCCCATTCCTTTTGCGAACCATCGATCGTAGGATGGTTGCACCGTCGCCGATATAGAGCTGCACTCCGCGCAGCGCCTCTGTAGCGTCAGTAAAGATGTCAGGCATATAAAAGAAACAGCACGTGGTAACCCACTGCGGGCGCACGGATGGAATGTTGGACCGGAATAGCTTCGAAGGTCAGCCAGCCGATCGTAACTGGGCTTCGCAACGGCCATCTTGCGCCAGTCCGCAACAGGATAGCGCTGCAGAAGACCGAGTGTCCCGGCGGGCGCATAAACGCTGCAGGGAGCTCCTTTGGCAAGCCCTGCGGCATGATCAGGATGAGCGTGGGTGAGCACGATCGCAGAAGGTGCTATGCCTTTGACCCTGTCAAGCCAGTCCCCTCCGCAATCGATCATGATGTGGGCGCTGCCCTCCTCCACGAGCAATACACTATGACGCCAATGCCGCCGGGAACGAAGCTTAATGCCTCCGCGCGTCCCGAGAAACGTTATCTTCATTTGCGTGAGGGCTTGCTTTATCCTGACCGGCGCGGCTCCGGACATGTTGACCGGTATCAAGGCGAAACTGCCGATCTAGTTGCAGTATATGGCCGGTCCGAAGTGCCGATGAGTTTTCTGGAGAGGCCCTCTGGGACTGCCATGAAAGACTGGAACGTTGTTATAACTGTCAATGATAGTGAGGGTTTCTGGAAGGCGCGCGGGGAATTCCGGCGCTTTGGCGAGGTTGAGACCACGGACTATCATAATGTCTTGGTTCTGCGCGTTCCCCAGCCCTCCTGAGTTCGCTGAGCAGTTCAGCGCAGTCACCGAGGCTGACAAGAGCTTGCTTAATTACGTCTCGCGGGTCGCCCCAGCCGCTGTAGCCTTCGATTTTCTTACCTCCGAGGAGTGTAGGAGCAACCCTCGCAGCACCGTGCTGGAATGGCTGGAAGCTCTAGGTGGAAGCTCATTTCACGTTCGCATGCATTGAAGAGGTTTCAAGTCAGAGCTTGCGTCGCCAAGCGTCGAGCAGTTTCCCAGCGATGCCATTCTATCTGGCAGCAAAGAGCGAGGCTGCCCAGGCCGGGTTGAATTCGGTGATCCCGACTATGTCACTGACGTCGAGACGGTTGGCAAACCGCGCCGGTGTTACCCTGTGGCCCGCGGCGACCTTCGGCGCTTTCCGTTTCTTCGAGTTGATTAAGGAGACGTAATGCCGCTCTTCAAATTGAGGCCTGTCCTTAGCGATCCAAACTGGCGGGGCAAGCTCCCATTGGGGCCGGCGATTGTCAGCGCGTGACGAAAAAGCCGCTCTCGTCATCGCCGGAAAGGCGTACCGGTTTCTGGCCTGGACGTGGTTATGATTGCTGTGCTCCTCTACCGGCGAGGAAGCGTCAAGGAAGTGGTTGCCGATGAGGTGACCATGATTCGGAGGTGTTTGGCTTCTGGGCGGCACTCTGGGAAAAAGACCGGCGCAGAAACCGGGCGGTTTTACCACTCCCAAACGCTATATGCTGCCTCAGCTAATACGCAAAGGAGCAAGGCATGTGCCGGCTGGTTTACTCAGCTCTTCATCTGGCGAGAGCTACACCAACCCTCTCGGCGCCGAACATCCGGTCATCATGGAACGTGGCGCCAACTCCGCTGTTTGATTCCGCCTTGGTACAAAGTTGGTTTGATGACTTTGCAACGCTGTAGCCATAGAGAGCAACACTTGCGGCAGCGCCTCAAGGGCGCGTCGTAAATGGGTCTATTCCTGAGTCATTGCCGTCGCTGACAGTCCCTTGCAAGCGGCGCACAAAAACATACCCCGGCGGCGACAAGGGGCCAGGAGGCAAAGCCCTTGGGCGCAACCGGTCCCCCCCTCTTGGCCTGCGATCAAATGCGGCAGGGCTGATCACCGGTGATGCGCGGAGACAGCACTCAATACCTCGCCGGACATCTCGTTACCGGCTTTATGCGAAACGTCGCCCAGGCTCAACATGCCCACAATTCCCTGGCTATCGGCCACGGGCAGCCGCCGAATCTTTTTTGTTTCCATGGTCTTGATGGCCACTGCGATATCATCCTCAGGCGAGCAGCAAATGGCGTTCTTTGTCATGATATCTTGAGCCGTCAGTTTGCCGAGGTCCCTGCCGCCGGCTACCGCCCGGCATGTGATGTCGCGATCGGTGACCATGCCCACCAATTTTCCATCGGTGCGCACCGGAATTGCGCCAATGTCGTCATCCCGCATGCGCTTCGCGATCTCTCTCACCGGCGTGTTTGGCTCGACGCAGGTGGTTCCCTTGTGCATTGCGTCTTTGACCTTCATGGCAACCTCCCAATGTTGGAAGACTTTTTAACAGGCGAAGTACCAATCAATCATCGATCGGCATCGAGCTCATTGACCAAAATCAAAAGATAACCGGACATGGAAGCTCTGACCCTCGGTGGCTCGCATGGTGAAGGGGGCGGCTTAGATTCTCAGGACCGCCCTGAGCCTAGCGCTCGCGCAGTCCGGCTATGCGTGAACTGACGTACTCGCCTGTCTCACCGGCAACTAGCAAAAATTAAGCCTTCCTAACCTCAGAGCCGAAGGCATAGCCGACACCTCGCAGGGTCTTTATTGGTCTCGGACGCTCATTTTCCGGCTAAATCTTACGCCGCAGCATCGCAACGAGACCGTCGATGGTCCGGTCGAGCGGGGACCAATCCCGGCCCTTTAACAGGTCCATGATGTTGTCCCTTGAGAGAACACGCCTGGGCCGCTTAACGAGAATTGTCAGGAACTCAAATTCCGCAGCCGTTAGTTCACATACGGCACCCGAGGGCGTCCTAAGCTCACGCCGTGTGAAATCATGGAGCCAGCCATCAAATTCGTAGCGTTCTGAAGTCGCGCCGCAAGCTTGTCCAGCAGGCGCTGGGTGGTACCGAGACTGCGGCCGGACAACAGCACGATCCGAGCGCGGGCAGCGAGTTTTTGCGGGGTTTTGCCATCGGCGATGAGCCGTTCCAAGACCGTCCGGTCACCCTGCGCGACGTTTAGGCATGCTTCGATCTTTCGCATGCCGCACATCAAATCCGATTTGCAAGCCTATTGGAATCCTATAAATGGGCCCGAACACTAGCGGTGTCCTCTCAACTAGTCTCAAAAAAGCCCCGGAGGGACTGGGGCGGTTTCACCAGTTCCCCGAGATCGGGCTCACCGCACTTTGCGAGAATGACCGCGCGCGCTGCATCGCGCAATTGCAACACCGACTCAAAATCCTTTCCGGATGGCATGATTGGGTTCTCAATTGTGAGGCTAAGCGGGGTCCATCGCGGAAACCATTGACTGCCACGCAACATCGACCGCGTCCCGCCGAGAATGCCGGGCACGACAGGCACGCCGGCTTCCGCGGCCACTTTGAAGGCGCCAAGATAGAATTCGGATAGCCCGGCCCGGCGGGTGAATGCGCCCTCGGGGAAGAATACAATATTGCGCCCCTCCCGGGTCGCAGCTATGGCATTCTGAGTGTCAGCAAGGCTCGCGCTGGTGTCATAACGTTCGACGAACAGCGTGCCTAAGCGGCGCATGAAAGACCCGGCAAAAAACTGTGCGGCGAACTCACGCTTGGCCACATAGGCAGGTTCACCGGGTAGGACCGCGGCAAGAACCACTGCGTCCATATAACTCGAATGATTGAACACGATCACGGCGTTACCCGCCGGCAGGTGATCGAGGCCCTTGAGAGCAATCGGAGCGCCAATGGCCGCGAGAGTGACGCGTGCGATACGGCGCACGGCGCGCCAACGCCAATCAAGCCTGGGCATCACCATCGCGGCGAACCATGCGGTTACAAAGCCCAGCGGCACCACAATCCACCACCAGGCCGCATACAGCATTTTAAGAACGCTATTCTTAAGCCGAACCAGCTGCAAGCCGGCGCCCGCGAGCGACAGACGCAGGATCTGTCGCCATGGCGCGTTTCGCGGCATCCCTATGCGCCCTGTTTCGTACAGCTCCTTAGCGGCGCTCCGGCGGATTTTGCCGCTTGATGTCTTTGGCACCGTCCGCGGTGGAGCAAGGATGATCTCGTCGGGGGGCGTCCCAGATATCTCGGTCGCGACCTCTTGGGCACGCTCTTGGAGAGCGGCGCGGGCATCAGGATCACTCACTCGTGTCTCGCCCAGAATAACCACCCGTTCGGTGCCTGACGCTTGATCGGTTACGCCAAACACGGCTACGCATCCCTTTCGGACCCCCGGGATTTCGGCAATCGCCGCTTCGATCTCCTGTGGGTAGATGTGCCGGCCGGCACGGATAATGATGTCCTTGACCCGGCCGGTTATATAAATCTCGCCGCCTGCCATGTATCCGCGATCGCCGCTGTCGAGCCATGCACCGTGCAAAAGTTCGCGCGTCTTCTTTTCGTTGCGGAAATAGCCCGAGGTTGCCGAGGGCCCGCGAAACTCAAGCCGGCCCTCGCGCCGCTCGCCAAGCTCAAAGCCCAACTCGTCCACGATGCGAACCTCATGAGCTGGCAACGGCGGTCCGCAGCATGCGATCTCAAGCGGGTGCCGGTCATCCGGCCTTGCGGGCGCCGCAATCCCTCTGCTCAACGTTTCCCGATCCACCAGGTCGATCACTGGCGGCCGGCCTGGAGGCGGAAACGCAAGCCCGACGGAGTTTTCGGCGAGACCGTAGACCGGCGCCATAGCTCCCGGCCGGAAGCCACAAGGGCCGAAACGTTCGATGAACCGGCGCAGGGTGGGAATGCTGACAGGTTCCGCGCCATTCGCGACCATGCGCAGCGAGGAGAGGTCTAACCCTTGCAGGCTTTCATCGGGGATCTTGTTGAGGCACAGCTCGAACGCGAAATTCGGCGCGCCAGACAGCGTGGCCCGAAACCGGTGAATTGCCCAAAGCCAGCTTGCCGGACGTACCAGAAAGCTTAGCGGTGACATCACATAGAGTGGCGCGGCAAAATAGAGGCACCCGAGCCAGGCTCCAATCAACCCCATGTCGTGATAGAGAGGGAGCCAGCTGACAAAAATATCGGCGGAGCTTGCCTCCATGGCTTGGCCCATGGCGCGAATGTTGGCAAGCAGGTTGGCGTGGCTCAAGACCACACCCTTTGGATCGCCCGTGCTTCCGGATGTGTACTGAATAAGGGCAGTCGATGTCTCTTGTGTGAGCGGGAACCCGGAAAAGCCGGCGGCCTTAAGACCGGAAAGTCGAGCTACTGTCTCGACACCGGTCAGGCTTCCTACCTGCGCCTCTAGAAACGCCGCTGCGCTTCGCCCTTCCGGAACCGTTATGAGGATACGAGCGCCGGCGTTTCGCAGGATGCCCGCCTGGCGGCGTAAATGCTCTTCCAGCTGTGACAACCGCATCGGCGGATAGATCGGGACCGGCACCGCGCCAGCGTAGAGGATGGCGAAAAACGCAACAAAGAAGTCGAGGCCCGTCGGCAGCATCAAGGCGATCCGGTCGCCAGGCATGACGTCCCTCCCGATCAACCCCTGCGCTGCCTCTCTCGCCGCCTTTGCAAGCCCCTGGTAGGTGGTAGGGACCGCCGGCTCGGCCTCATCGTCGAGCATAGTCAAATGCAAGCGATCAGGATGCCGAGCTGCGTGCCACTCCAGAACTTCTACCAGGGTCCGCGCTTCGGTAGCAGCTGGCACGGGGGGTAGAGGCTCAATGGCGGCCACTCGCGTGGGCACCGGACCTCCGCTACGGGCCTCACTAAGCGCACGCGAAAGATCGCCTACGGTCTCCGCTTCGCTAACGGCCGTACCTGCCAGATGAATGCCCAAGGACCTCTCAATCCTCAGCATCAGTTCCGTCCGGCCGAGACTGTCGATGCCGAGATCCCGCTCCAAGCGGCTCGATGGGGACACGTCCATGAGCTTGGCCCGTTGCGGATGCAGCTCAGCCAAAAGCTCCCGAATGAGAGCAATAAGCTCCCGCTCACGCGAAGCACTCTCTTGCAAGGGAGAAACTTGGTCTTCGGGTTTCGTGCCTGACGCCATAGCGGCACGATGATACATTTCCCCGGCCCGGCTATGATGCATATCAATTTGCCAAAAGCCGAGAAATTTCCCGAGGCAGGCCCCCCTGCATTTAGGTTGGCCGGTTTTGCGCGGCGCCGGCCTTTGAAGTTCGGGAGTAATCTTTGCCAAAATAGGCGCCTGCCGTGAACAAAGCGATAGCGTTACTGCAAGTTGGTAGTTGACCAGAAAACACGGCCGCAAGAAGGAAAGCTTCAACTAGCAAAAATTAAGCCCTCTTAACCTCAGAGCCGAAGGCATAGCCGACACCTCGCACGGTCTTTATTAGTCTCGGACGCTCATTTTCCGGCTCAATCTTACGCCGCAGCCTCGCAACGAGACCGTCGATAGTCCGGTCGAGCGGCGACCAATCCCGGCCCTTTAACAGGTCCATGATGTTATCCCTTGAGAGAACACGTCTGGGCCGCCTGACGAGAATTGTCAGGAACTCAAATTCCGCGGCCGTAAGCTCGCATACGGCACTCGAGGGCATCCTAAGCTCACGGCGGGTTAGATCAAGGAGCCAGCCATCAAATTCGTAGCGTTCTGAAGTCGCGCCGCAAGCTTGTCCGGCGGGCGCTGGGTCGCCAGCATAGCGGCGTAAAACCGCTCGGATACGTGCCAGCACTTCGCGCATATGGAAAGGCTTAGTGATATAATCGTCTGCTCCCAGCTCGAGCCCAACTACCTGGTCGATAATGTCGCTCTTACCAGTAATTATCACGATCGGCACATTGGAGCATGCCCTCAACTCCCGCGCCAGCCGAAGACCATCCTCTCCGTTGAGCTTCAGATCGAGCGTAATGAGATCTGGGGCCGCGATCCTGATCGCGTCCATCATTTCTGCGCCACTGCCAGCTTCTGAGATGCAGAACCCTTCTGGCGCCAGGGCTGCGCGTAACATCGCGCGCACTTCGAGTTCATCATCGACGATGAGAATACGCCGTTCGCTAGCTTTGGCGGTGCGATTCACGAGCAAATCCACTCTAGCAACTAAAGCGATTCAACGTCGGAAAAGGAAAAGAGTTTCGACTCCGCACCGGAGTGAGATATTGAGAGGCGTGTGCGGCCCCGCCATTCTTGACCGGCGCGCTTTGGTACTGCTTCAAGGGCTCCAAACGCGCGGGATTCCGCTGAAAGGGTGTCTAGAGCGGAAAGATTTTAGACTGAAACATTGCCAGCGCTTTTGAGAGCAGGCGAGGATGCTGCCGAGGCTTGCGGTCATGGCATGGATAGCGCGAGGCTTCTTATCGTAACCGCGTCTTCAGCTTAGTAGTCTACTTCAGGCAATGCGATCCTGCTCTTAGTGGCGGGCGAAGAAAGTTCGGCTAACGCAGCGGGCCGTCGTGCTTGTCAATTGGGGTCGCCTTTCTCCCCCTCAGTGCGAGAGCAGAGTGGGCACAACAGCTTTGCTCATCATTTCCCGGCTCATGCCGCCAAAGATCATTTCACTGCGGCGCGAGTGACTGCAACCGCCCATAACGAGTAAATCGCATCCTTCGCAGATCAAACTGGAAACTAGCGCGCCGGCGGCATCTCCTCCTAATGCATAGCAAACGTCGCCGATTGCTGGAATGCCGTGACGAAGTAAAGCCTGAACGATATCGGAGCTCGATAATTCGGCCAAAAGGCGTTGATTCTCATCCTCCATAAAGGTAATGACCCGGACAGTTGAGGCATTGCGGATGAGATCAAGCGAGTCAAAGACCGCGCGGACTGCTTCTCGCGTACCATTCCAGGCGATAATAACCTGATCACCTATGCGAGCTACCGGAAGCGGTGAGGGAATAGCCAGAACCGGTCTGCCACCTCGCACCAGGACAGCCTCTGTCAAGTTAGCCCATGGACTTGCTTCATCACCACCGTTCATTCCGCAAATTACAAGGTCGGCACTTCCTGCCGCTGCGACGATGATGTCTTCGCCAGTTTTGTATGGGACCGTGTAACTACGCCATTCGTGCTTAGGAACGGTCGTTCCAAGACTTTCCTCAAATACTGTTTTCACAGCCGCTGTTGCTGCCTGCGAGTTTCTTGTAAGCTGTTTGCGAACCTCTTCGGATATTTGAAGATTGCTTTCCCCGTAAGTCATCATGTCAGGCTCAAGATGCAATCCGATAATGTGAACACCTTGAGCTTCAGCGACTTTCTTTGCTGCGCAGAGGACCGACCGAGCAATGGTAGGGCTGGGCAAATAAGCTAAGATTGTCTTGATAGGCATTCAAGTATTTCCAGAAGATGGCTGTTTGTATACTAAGGTTCCCGTTGATAAGTAGCTTTGACTAGAATCAAACTCTTTTGAGCAATCCTGGATATTCGCGCTTAGACCGGGAATATTAGTATCTGGGACGATGACATCGCGGTTCCGCGGTAGCCAAAATCCGGGAAGCGCCGCGCAACTCAGAGCACCGGCCTCGGGAGCTTGGAAGAGAATGGAAAAGGCGATTAGGCCTCTAAGAAAGCTGCGCTAGAAACCTCTTGCATGGATCATCGCAGCTCTGCGCCATGCCGTCTGCAACTAACCGGATTCAAGCCGCCGAGCCAGCCCTGCCAAATCGCCGTCTGCCTCAGCCGGCTTCAGCCGGATCACGTAACGCGCGGCGCAGGACCCTGCCAATATCGGAGCGCGGCAGTTTAGTGCGGAACTCGACATGGCGGGGTACCTTGTAGCCCGTCAGGTATTTGCGGCAGTGTGCTATCAGCGCCTCGCCGGCCAGTTCGGGGTCCTTCCTTACGACCACGATCTTGACGACCTCACCAGAACGCGGGTCTGGCACGCCAACCGCGCCAACCTCGAGAACTCCAGGATGCATGGCGACGACATCCTCGATCTCACTGGGCCAGATCTTGAAGCCGGAGGCGACGATCATGTCCTTCTTGCGGCCGGCTAGGTAGATAAAGCCCCGCTGATCCATCATTGCCATGTCGCCCGTCCTAAGGAAGCCATCCTCCATCATGACCTTTGCGGTCTCGTCCGGACGCTGCCAGTAGCCCTTCATGATCTGCGGCCCGCGTACGCAGAGCTCGCCAACCTCCCCAGGCGGCAGGTCGTTCCCGGCATCGTCGCGGATCGCGACTTCGGTCGAGGGGAAGGGCAGTCCGATCGAGCCTGTAAATTCCAGGATATCGAGCGGGTTGCCGGCTACTACGGGTGAGGCCTCGGTCAGGCCATAGCCCTCGATTAGCGGCCGTCCCGTGATTTCGCGCCATCTTTCGGCAACCTCCCGGTTCACGGCCATGCCGCCGGCAAAGGAAAGCCTCAGGCGAGAGAAATCGAGCGCGACAAAATCTGGCTGCTGGAGCAAGGCGTTGAATAGGGTATTGACACCAGTGATCACCGTAAACGAGTTCCGTTTCAGCTCCTTGATCAGCCCCTTAATGTTGCGAGGGTCGGTCACCAGCACGTTCGAGCTGCCGATCTTGAAAAAGACCAGCGACACGGTCAAGGCGAATATGTGGTAGAGAGGCAGTGCGGTAATAATGGTTTCACCGCCTTCCGAAAGAACGCCCTTTAGCCAGGCATGCGCCTCGGCAAGATTGGCGATGATATTGCCATGGGTGAGCATGGCGGCTTTGGGGATGCCCGTCGTCCCACCGGTATATTGCAGGAAAGCGAGGTCGTCGTAGCCGGTTTCGGCCGGCTCCCAGGGCAGCTGGCTGCCCCGGCGCAGAGCCGCAGGGAACGCGACAGCGCCAGGGATCCGCCAGGCTGGTACCATGCGCATTACGTATTTCACCAGGAAATTCATGGCTTGGCGCCGCGGCGCTGCCAGCATGTCGGCCACTTGGGTCGTCACGACATGCTTGATCTCAGTCTTAGCGATGATTTGTGCCAGCACGTGTGCGCTGTTTTCCAGGATGACGATGGCTTCGGCACCGGAATCCCTCAACTGATGCTCCAGCTCGCGTGGGGTGTAAAGAGGGTTGCAGTTGACGACCGTATAACCGGATCGGAGGGCACTGAAGAGCACAACCGGATATTGCAGCAGGTTGGGCATCATGAGCGCCACCCGCGCCCCAGGGTGCAGGTTCAGCCCGCTCTGCAGATAGGCGCCGAACTGGCGCGACAACTGCTCCAACCCCGCATAAGTGATCGTATGGCTCATATTGACGTAGGCGGGAAGCGGGCCGAAGCGGGCCACACTCTTGTCAAAAACTTCGCCAAGCGAGCGGTACTCGTGGATGTTGACTTCGGCAGGCATCCCTGCTGCGTAACTCTTTAGCCAGATATTTTCCATGACGCTTCGAAGCCGTCGCCGAGGAGCGCTTTACTCTTGTTTGAGACAGGCTTTTTCCCCCCCTATCAAAATAAGATGCCTGTCGCCGGCGCACTTTGATCACTATCAAACCGGCTGTCCGTCAGGGAAAGCCGGAGTTCCTTGTGTTCTTTGCGAACTGGCAGTCGCAGGCGGGGAGGTTGCTTTTCGAGGCTACGGCAAAGTCCAAGGTGAAGGATCTTGATCGTGCTTTTCTCTTCGAGCTCCATGACCGGGTAATCGAGAACGGCTTTTCCGATGGTGTGGCACGCCAGCCGGAGGCGCAGGTGTGCGCCGAGGTTGCTTGCGGGCTGGAAGGGCTCGCCGACGCGCATGCAATCGCCGCATCGAGTCAGGATCGGCGGACTGCGGACTTTAGGCAATGCGCCGTTACCGCACCCGGCTTTCTCATGCGCGCATAGCGGATGGCGGACTGCACCGGCAGAGAACGGAGCGGCGTTAGCGGCTTGCTCGCAGTTGGCGAGCAGCGGATCGACGTAACCGGCCGTAAGGCGAGAGGATTCATCAAGAGTATCGAGAACGGGTTCAATACACCTGCAACGTGGTCACCCTCGCTTTCCAATGGTTCGTGGAGTTGGATAGGGTCATATCTGCGGCCTTGAACTCACGAATTACGTCGAACGGGCTTTCTTCCGGGTTCGGCCGGAGATTTCAGGGCTGGCCCTTCTTACTAAACCGGCCTTTTTCGATCACTTGGGTTGGTACGGTCGAGGCTTATGACCGGAAGGCGCCGCTATCTCCACTGGACCTTCTCTTCAGCGCCCGTGGCGATTGGAGCACTATCACGGTCTCAAAAGACTTCGTGCCGTAGCCAATAATAGATCACACTCTGAACGATAAGGACCAAGCACCAGCGTCTCCATCTGCTAGGTAGCTTAAACTTTATGCTTCGGGACGTCGATGGAAAGGCACAAAGGTGAAAACAAAGCAGCTAAATCCCCGCAGGCCGCGGATCCCAAAGCCTCCTCATCCCCTGAACCGGCATGAGCCGCTTCCCTGGCAGTGCCAAAAGCCCGTCGAGGAAGATCAGCACGCTCCCTCGCACCTCGAGGCCATTCTCAAAAGCGCAAGCTATCGCCGGGCCGCTTGCTGCCCGACGTCAGCGGAGCACCAGCCAGTGGCTGCCCCAAATCCTTCGCAAGAAAAGGCACACCGGCAAGCGGCAGCGCTAAATCCACAGAATCCGCCGCCTTTTGCGCCTGGGCATCCAGCCGGCAAATAATGGCGTTCAGCTTCGGGTTGACCCTGTCGCAGTGCTCCAGGGCTTCGTTCAGAATCTCGCGGGGATGAACGCGCTTCTCGCGCACGAGGTCCGCAAGCCCTACCGCATCGTACTGATCATACTCAGGAAACATACCCATTTCCCTCCCTTGACGTTTCACATTATAGCGACCGCAGAAAGACGCCGCTGCCGGCAATTCCATTAAAAACCGATTGTACAGCAATGGCGGCGAGAAGAATGCCAAATACACGCATGATAACCCGCTGCGCCGTGATCCCAATCCACTCCCGAATTTCCTGGGCCAAAAGCATAAGGACCAGGGTAAGCGCCATGACCGTCAGGAGCGCAGCGATCACCGCGATCCGATCGGCTAAAGTCTTTGCGCCTGCCATGAGAAGCATGGCGCCCGACATGGCCCCAGGCCCGGCAAGGATCGGTGTAGCCAAGGGAAAGACGGCGATATCGTCGTCCTTTCCGCTCGCTTCCGCACTTTCCGGCTGCGACATGGTGCTGCCGCCGATGCGTGCCTCAAAGATCATGTCGAGTGCGATGATCACAAGAATGATGCCGCCCGCAGCTTGCAGCGCGGGGAAAGTCACTCCAAGCGCTGCAAGAATCGCAGTACCGAATAGCGCAAAGAAGAGAATAATGCCTGTTGCTATCGTCACCGATTTTAGGGAGATTGCGATCCTCTCCGTACGGCTGAACCTTGGGCAAAAGGTTGCGAAAAGCACCGCGGCTTCCACGGGGCCGATCGTGGCGAAGAACGTCGCAAATGCCCGAAGCCAAGTCTGAAGCATGTCGCTATCTTCGTTTTCCCCGGTCTAGTTGCCTTCCAACACGATTAGCATGTCGATTGAGGACTCCTGACGCAACGCGATCAGAGCCTGATATTCGGGTGAGTCATACCAGGCACTCAAACTATCCATATCCGGGAGGCCACGGTAAAATCCAGGCTTGCCGCGATCGTGCGGCAGGACGCGCTTCTGGTTCTTCCGACGGCGCCCGGCCCCGCTCCGAAGCTCGCTGCCAGCGGAAATACCACGATAACCACGCGGTCTGGCTGCCAATGCGCTTTCTCATAAGTCTTGTGGCTGCCCGGGCGGGTGAGGTAGCGGCCGCCAAATTTCTCAATCATTGGCATGACTTGCCTTATGTAGCCTTCGACTTTTTCAGCATCCGTGATTTTATCTTCGCCTATCCAGTAACCTGCCATTTTCCCATCCTTTCGCCTCTTGGCCCCCCAGCTGGCTCCGGAACACCCCTGGCCACCCCCACAATTGATCTGCCGCAATGCCGGAGTGCTCTCTGCCGATCTAAAACTATGCCACTTGCCGGAACACACTCCGGTTTCCTATCACGAAGCGGCATGGACGATGGACATTGACCCTGCAGTAAAGGACAAAAGCCTAGCGGACGTTTCGGCGGGCGCTGAAACCAGCAAGGCCATAGCGCTCAAGGAGCACCATTTGCCAGCAGGCATTCCGGTGCAGCGGCGAAAGCGGTGGACCCAGCTTCTTGTGATTGCTGGCATCATTGCCGCCAGCGGATTAGGGGCCGGTTATTGGTGGACGCACCGTCTGCCGCCGATCCCCGCCGGTATCGGTTACGGTAACGGCCGGCTCGAAGCCGATGAAATCGACATTCAGAGCAAGTTCGCAGGACGCATACTCAAGCTTCTCGTTGATGAAGGCGACCTCGTACAGGGTGGACAAGTGCTAGCCATCATGGATACGAGCGATATGCAGGCCCAGCTTAACGCCGCGAACGCCCAGGTTAAACAAGCGGAAAGGGCCATCGACGAAGCGCGGCACAATGTCGTGCAGCTCGAGACGCAGGAAAAGCTCGCCCAGCAGGAATTCGACCGTACACAAAATCTCGTCAAAGAGGGGTGGGCTACGCATGAATTATTCGACCAGCGCACCCAGACACTAACCGGCGCACAAGCTGGTTTGCGCGCCGGGCAAGCGAGACTGCTCGAAGCCGAGCATGCCTTGGATGCGGCGACGCATAATGCGGAGCTGCTCAAAGTGAATATCGCCGACGACACCCTCGTGGCACCGCGCCAGGGCCGGATCCAATACCGGCTAGCTAATACCGGCGAGGTGCTGCCCGCTGGCGGCAAGGTCTTCACCATGCTCGATGTCAACTACGTCTACATGGACATCTACCTTCCGACCGCCGATTCCGGCAGGACGAAGGTTGGGGGTGATGCACGCATCCTTCTTGATGCCTATCCCAATAGGCCCATCCCTGCGCACGTTTCGATGATCGCGACGCAAAATCAGTTCGACCCGAAGTACGTGGAGGTAAAAGAAGAGCGCGATAAGCTCCTGTTCCGGGTCCGGGTCCGGATCGATCCCGCGCTGCTCCAGAAATTTGTCGAACACGTTCACAGTGGCCTTCCCGGCGTCGCCTACGTCCAGGTCGACCCGAAAACCGCATGGCCGGACCAGCTGCAGAAAAATCTAGTGCAGTGACGGAGGCAGCCACCCTTGCCTTAACGCCCAGGCTGGATCTGGCCGGTGCCCGTGTTGCCGCGCGGCTGACCGATCTGAGCCACCATTACGGAGAGGTGGCCGCGCTCGACGATGTCAGCTTGGCGATCCCGGCCGGTATCATGGCTGGTTTCATAGGTCCGGACGGTGTCGGCAAGTCCTCTCTGCTTGCCATCGTTGCCGGCGCACGCAGCATTCAAGCCGGTGAAGTAGACGTTCTTGGCGGAGACATGCGCTCCGGTTCGCATCGCGCCGCCGTCTGCCCTCGCATTGCCTACATGCCGCAGGGCCTTGGCAAGAACCTCTATCCCGATCTCAGCATCCGGGAGAACATCGAGTTTTTCGGGCGTCTTTTCGGTCAGACTCCAGAAGAGCGCAATTACCGGATTGCCGATCTGCTTCGCAGCACGGGTCTTACCCCATTTGCAGACCGGCTGGCGAAAAACCTGTCGGGCGGCATGCGCCAGAAGCTGGGACTCTGCTGCTCGCTTATTCATGATCCTGAGCTTTTGATCCTCGACGAGCCGACCACAGGCGTCGATCCCTTATCGCGGCGGCAGTTCTGGGAGCTGATCGCGCGCATGCGTTCCCGCCAGCCCGGCATGAGTGTGCTGGCCGCAACCGCCTATATGGAGGAGGCCGAACGCTTTGACTGGCTGGCGGCCATGAGCGGCGGCCGCGTGATCGCAACGGGCACGCCAGCCGAGATCAAAGCGCGCACGCGGACCAAGAGCATCGAGGAAGCGTTTATTCACTTCCTGCCGGAAACGGAGCGGGCGGGCCACAAAGCCATCACAATTCCTCCCAGGCTCAAGCAGGACAGACAGCCGGTAGTGGTAGCCCGGGACTTGACCCGAAAGTTCGGGGATTTCACCGCTGTCGACAACGTAAGCTTTACCATCGGCCGTGGTGAAATCTTCGGCTTCGTGGGCTCCAACGGGTGCGGCAAGACCACGACCATGAAAATGCTGACGGGCCTCCTGTCTGCATCGTCTGGCGAAGCCTTCCTGTTTGGGGAGCCTATCAACGCCAACGACATGAGCCTTCGCCGCCGCGTCGGCTACATGTCGCAGTCCTTCTCGCTTTATAGCGAGTTGACTGTCCGGCAGAATTTGGATCTGCACGCGCGGCTATTTCATATTCCGAGGGACAAAGCGGAGAAGCGGATCCGGGAACTTCTCACCCGCTTCGAGCTTGGCGCTCACGTCAATGACCGGGCGGAGAGCCTGCCGCTTGGCATTCGTCAGCGTCTTTCACTTGCGGTCGCGGTGGTGCACGAACCAGATATGCTGATCCTGGACGAGCCCACCTCCGGGGTAGATCCCATCGCCAGGGACCGCTTCTGGGAAATCCTGATCGGGCTTTCGCGCGAGCAGGGCGTCACAATTTTTGTCTCGACACACTTCATGAACGAAGCCGCGCGCTGCGATCGCGTTTCGCTTATGGATGCCGGGCGCGTGCTGATCACCGGCACGCCTGCTGAAATCATCACAAGCCGCGGAGCCAGCGATCTTGAAGACGCATTCATCCGCTATTTGAAGGAGGCTGCGGCGGAGCGCGGTGCAGCGCAGGGTGAAAGCGAAGAGGCGTTCGGCACACAGCCCATAAAGACTGAACTTGGGAGAGAAGCTAAGCCTTCTGCTTTTTTCAGCTTCAGGAGGATGTTCGCGTATAGCATTCGCGAATTTCTCGAATTGAGACGTGACTATATCCGCCTCGCTTTTGCCGTGCTGGGAACAGCGTTTCTCATGCTGATTTTCGGTTTCGGGATCACGACCGACGTGAACAACCTGAGTTGGAGGGTGCTCGACCGCGACAACTCTCCTGAGAGCAGAACCTTCCTAGAAGAACTCCGCGGCTCCCCTTACTTTACGGAGTTTGCGCCCCTAGCCGGTACTGAAGACCTGCAGCGCGCGCTCAAGACGGGCACCGTAAACGCCACCATTGAGATCCCCCCAGCATTTGGCCGCGATCTGAGGGCCGGCCGCCGTCCGGAGATCGGCGTCTGGGTCGATGGAGCCATGCCATTCCGCGCCGAGACCATGCGCGACTATCTTACGGGTGTTTACCAATCCTATCTCAGCGACCCGGCTGTCACCGGATTTCAGCATCCCGCGCCGCCCCTCGCGAATGTGGAGGTGCGTTTCCGCTACAATCAGGCGTTCGACAGCATTTACGCTCAAGTTCCGGGCACGATGGCCTTGTTGCTTGCGCTCATCCCCGCGGTCCTCATGGCGCTCGCGGTCGTGCGCGAAAAAGAGCTTGGCACGATCACCAATCTCTATGTGACGCCGGTGTCGCGTATTGAGTTTCTGATCGGCAAGCAGCTCCCTTATGTCGCGCTCGCCTTCTGGAACTTCCTTTTGATGGCGCTCATGGCCTGGATCGTGTTTCACGTGCCGCTGAAGGGAAGCTTTCTCATGCTTGCCCTTGGCGCGCTCGTGTTTGTCGGCGCCACCACAGCCTATGGCATGTTCATCTCATCATTCACTAATACGCAAATTGCGGCTCTCTTCGGCACGGCCATTCTCACTGTTCTGCCAGCGACAACATTTTCGGGCATGTTAGTGCCTGTTTCGTCTCTCACCGGTTTTGCGGCCTTTATGGGCCGTGCTTTCCCCATGACGTATTTCCTTCCGATTTGCGTTGGGACCTACACAAAAGGACTTGGATTTGTTGACCTTTTCGGGCGCATGGGCTGGCTCTCCATATTCATCCCGGCGCTCCTTTTTCTGAGTTTGCTTTTTTTGCGCAAGCAGGAACGGTAAAAAGGCAGGCTCCGCATGCTCTCGAATATTTTCTGGCTGGGTGTCAAAGAGCTGCAGAGCTTTCTGCGCGACTACGTCCTTTTAGGCTTGGTCATCTATGCCTTCTCCTTTGCCGTGACTGCCCAATCTCAGAGCAATAGCCAAGAAGTCCGGAATGCATCCATCGCAATTGTGGACGAAGACCACTCCGCGCTCTCCAGGCAAATCGCGAGCGGGTTCCTGCCGCCTTACTTCAAGAAGCCCGCTCTTATTGAGGAACGCGACATCGACCCGCTCATGAATGTGGGCCGCTATACCTTTGTTATTGACATTCCGCCCTATTTTGAGCGCGACGTCCGCGCTGGCCGAACCCCAACGCTTCAGGTTCTCGTGGACGCGACTGCAATGGTGCAGGCAGGCCTCGGTACGGCCTACGCCTCCCAGATCATTAACGACGAGATCAACCGCTTCATTTCGAGATCCGAGCCTGTGGCGCAGCCGCCGGTAAATCTTGCGGTCCGCGTTTCTTTCAATCCGAACGTCACCACCGGCTGGTTCACGAGCGTCATGGGCATCATCAACAATATTACCATGCTTGCGGTCATTCTGGCGGGTGCGGCAGTGGTCCGCGAGCGCGAGCATGGAACGATGGATCATCTTCTCGTGATGCCGCTGACGCCCTTCGAGATCGCGATGGCTAAAGTGTGGGCGAATGGCCTCGTGATTGCGATCGCAGCGGGCTTATCGCTTGAATTTGTGGTGCGCGGGGTGCTTCACATTCCGATCAATGGCTCCGTGCCGCTCTTTATGGTTGGCGTGTGCCTTTACTTGTTCTTTGCGACAGCGATCGGCATTTTCCTGGCGACCATTGCCCGCACCATGCCTCAGCTCGGGCTTATCTACATGCTGGTAGCTATGCCCATGAACATCCTGTCGGGCTCCAACACGCCCCTTGAAAGCCAGCCCGACTGGCTTCGAATGATTATGCAGGCTGTTCCTTCCACCCATTTCGTCTCCTTCGCGAAAGCGATTCTGTACCGGGACGCGGGACTTTCTGAGGTGTGGCCACAGTTTCTCGCAACCGCGCTGATAGCCGGCCTGTTTCTGGGCCTTGCCATCCTTCGTTTCAGGAAGGTGGCGGAGCAATCGACTTAAATAAAACCGTTGGGGGTACGTCTATGGAACAATCCCGGCTTCAAATCGCGTTGACGGTGCTCGCGCTGCTCCTGCCGGAAGCGGCAGCGGCCCAAAATCCGTGCGGCTATGCGTTCACGATAACGGGGCAGCAGCTTTACGATCAGCACTGCGCCGCTTGCCATGGCAAAGATGGGAAGGGCGATGGCCCTCTTGCCGGCGCGCAGAAAACGGCTCCGGCTAATCTCACCAAGATTGAACAAAGAAATGGGGGGCAATTTCCCGGCGATCGCATTGCCGATATCATCCGATTTGGTGGCGGCATACCGGGCCACGAAACCGAGGGGAAAATGCCCGTCTGGGGCAAGGTATTCTCCGGGGAATGCGGCCCGGCCTTCTCCAGAAGGGCGGTCGTTGAGCTTGATCATTACCTGCGGCAAATGCAGAAGTAAGGGGTCGCCCGATCGGCGAAGCCGTGGCACGTCCCCTCATGGCCCTCCCAGCTCAGTGAAGACGGAATCGCGGCGCCGATCGCCTGTTTGTCCCAAATAAGCCCTCGATTTGGAATAGAATTTGCGTCACGTTGGTCGGCGGCGGGTTTTGCTGGTGCATTTATGGAAGGTCTATCGAGGCCAGGGCCGTGCTTATTGGAGCCATGCACCCAACCCCGGAGCGTTTGGCGATCCATGCCCCCGATACGGGCGGCTTCCTCGCGGCTCTTGCCCTCGCGCACCGCTGCCAAAGCGAGAAGACGGCGCGCCTGATTCGCATCCTTCGCGCGAATGCGGAATGGACTTTAAAGTAGCGGTGCCGATTGCCTGCGCACTGCAGGAATGTACGCCTGAGGCGCCAAGGCCGATGATGTCACCCGCGAATGCGAAATCGAAAATCTGTCGGCGGCCATTCGCCATGGTTCTGTGGAGGCAAAACCGCTCCAGATTCGACCTGGTAGACATTCTGCTTGGCATCTCCCTCAGAAAATATTTCCTGATTTCGCAGATACGCCTTGTTGGCGGTGCCGGATAAGATGCTCTCGCAGATGAGAGCCGGTACATGGGCGGGCTTCGTTTTCTCGCTCTGGGCGGCTACGTTCGCTACTGTGAGGCTCATGGCTGGTGCTCCGGGTGCATTGGATGGCTTCACCTAACCAAGGCCTGTTGTTTTCCGTATGCGAGTGTTTTCCGTATGCGAGGTCCTTTCGATTGCGTGCGACATTGCAGGCGGGTCGTGCCGATTGTGCAAATTTGTTAAAGAACGTGTAAGAAAATGAAGCGCGGCTGCGCAGCTTGGGCGATCCAAAGAGTGGATACCTTGATTTTTCTGCAGTTCATTGGGCAAATATCAAACTTTTGCGGCAGAGCTTTTTGACAAATGCGCGGAATGGCAGCTGAGATCGCGAATGCAGGATCCGATTGAACCAAGCTTGGAAGACAAGGCTGCTTTCCTTTGCGCTCCCAACTCCTATGATTTTCCTGCTGCACTTACCATACTTGGATTTTTCGACGGAGCATTCAGGCTTTGTCGCCATGCTTCAGAGCGTCCCAATCGCCTGCTTTCTCGTAAATGCGCAGAGCTACGTGCATTTCGTCAATAAAGCTGGTTCGGCGACAATCGAGCGCCTCGCAAAGGTAGATCCTGAGAGTAAAGAGGGGTACTACCTTGATCTCTCGGCGTTCTATATACAGATGGGTAAGACGCTTAAGGCGCAGCGCTCATTTGCCGACGCATTAACTGCATATCGTAAAGGCGTCGACATTTTCGCACGCATCGTCAAGAGTGATCCCGAGAATGTCCTAGCGCAACGGCAGAGCCGGAATTTTTTGAGCTGCGGGGCACAGAGGCGGCCGGAGCAACGAAGAGGCGATTGGCCCGTATGGCAGAGGCCGCATTAAAGCAGCGGCTTGCAAGTGGCATTTATCTCGGCACTGTTACTCTAAGTATTTCGAATGGCGCTCTTTTGATGAGGAGCGGTGAATTCATCCATGATGCGCAGGATCGATCAGCGGCGCATGCTCGCCCATCCCGGTTATTACGTATCCACTCCGGAAGGGGCACAGTTTGTTTTTTGAAGTTTCCCGGCATTCCCGATACAACTCATTTAGTTTACTTAAAACTCTTCCAGGGACGCTCCTTGCTTCAGAATCCGGCCGAGTTCCCGAAAATCACTCGCAGCCGAGTGCCCTCTTAGCGTTCGCGTATAGCAAACTCCTGGCATTTTGGTCTTGCCGGATGTCAAACCCTTAACATTCCCGGTTCATGAAGAGGCAGGGGCCGGCGTCTGTGAGGGTTCAAGCTCCGAAGCGGCTTTTCCGCATGGCGACTGCCCAAAAGAACTCCCTTAGCCGTGAGGCCGCCACTCCCGCTTCATCCTCAGCAAGAGAAGTGCCTTAAACAAGTCAATCGTCTGCAATCCGATCTTCTGCCGCAGATGCCACGCGGTATTTTCGGAGTTGCCGATAAGGCGGCTTTTGGGCCCTGATCGCCAGAAGACTTTATTTCAGGACGGGTCTGCTATCGAGGGTTGAGCGCCCTATACTGCGCGCCCTTTCGACTAGCGAGCTCACCAAGGGCAGGGTCGTGCAGGATTATTGCGATGTCGGGGTAATTGAGCAAATACTCCCGGCCAGTTTGGAACGCTAAAGACGAAGCGCATGCTGATTTCCAAGAATGGCGCAACTGGGCTGACGCGCCCAAACGCTCTACGAGTCTTCTGGACACATCTGAAGAGCCACCCGCTGGCGCGGCTCGGGCCGGGGCTCATTACGGGCGCCGCCGACGACGATCCAAGCGGCATCGCGACTTATTCCCAGGCGGGGGCTCAATTCGGGCTCAACATGCTATGGACGATGCCGCTCGCCTTCCCCTTGATGGCTGCGATTCAATCCATGTGCGCGCGCATCGGCCGGGTCACGGGGAAAGGACTTGCCGCCAACATCAAGACGACGTTCCCGCCAGCTGTGCTGTTGAGCGTTGTCGTGCTGCTGCTGATCGCCAACATCCTCAATATCGCCGCCGACGTCGCGGCCATGGGAGAAGTTGGCGAACTCGTCACGGGACTCAATCGTCACCTCATGACGTCGATCTTCGTGTTTGTAACGCTCATCTTGCAGATATTTGTCCCCTATCACCGTTACGTCTTCTTCCTGAAATGGCTAACCCTCTCTCTGCTTGCCTACGCGGCTGTCCTGTTTACAGTCCATGTTCCTTGGGGTGAGGTCGCGCTGCGCACCGTTTGGCCCAGCTTCATGCCAAATGCCGAAGCCGCAGCCGTGATCGTCGGTGTCTTCGGAACCACCATCAGTCCCTACCTTTTCTTCTGGCAGGCATCCGAGGAGGTCGAGGATATGCAAGCGATAAAAGGCGCTGAGCCGCTCGTGAGCGATGCAAGCGCCGCAAAAATGGAACTTCGCCGCATCAAGTGGGACACCTGGAGCGGCATGTTCTACTCCGACCTCACGGCCTACTTCATCATCCTGGCAACCGCCGTCACGCTACATGTGGGGGGAATAACCGATATCAATACGGCGGCGGAGGCTGCGAGCGCGCTCCGGCCGCTCGCGGGCGACTTCGCCTACATGCTCTTCGCTCTTGGCATTCTCGGTGTCGGCTTGATTGGCGTGCCGGTCCTTGCCGGCTCCGCGGCCTATGCTCTATCCGAAGCGATGGGTTGGAAATGGGGTCTCGAGCGGAAGGCGACCGATGCTTGGGGGTTTTACGGGGTCATTGCCGTCAGCGTGCTTGCTGGACTTGGCATCCAATATCTCCCCGTCAGCCCGATGAAAGCCTTGTTCTGGAGCGCGGTTATCAATGGGGTGGTGGCCGTGCCTTTGATGGCTGTGATTATTCTGTTGGTCTCGAAGAAGTCTGTCATGGGGGCATACACTGCAAGTCGATCGCTCGTCATC
>JBAUNL010000563.1:0-5303 GCA_049579205.1 Rhodomicrobium sp.
CTGCCTGAGCCGCACCGTGTCAAGCCCGCAAAGCCGCGCCGGCCACATGACGCTTACGCCGGAAAGCACATGGGTCTCACTATAAGAACCGCTCCCTTGGCTCCCATCGAGGGCGTGGTGCGATTAATCGGATGTTGCTTTAAGAACACAACCGGATACGCTTCAATACAAGTATTACTATAACTATTACATCTGTGAATATGTGAAGGAAAAGAGTAGGAGCATGAGGATTTAGCTATATAACGCTTCTGTCGCTCATGATTTGCCGAAAGGCGTTTTGGATTCGAGCTAAAATTCTGATTTTTCGAGGCTTTTCATGGCTGGGGAACCTGGATTCGAACCAAGACTAACGGAGTCAGAGTCCGCTTTGAAATTCTTCATAAGCCGTTGCCCCCCTTGCTTTTTCTTGGAAACTCTACCACTCCATGTGGGGATTTTGTGGTAGGTCCATCCTTCACAGCATCATGCAGATGCGCAACTTCGAGGAAGGCGTAAATTCGTTCCGTAACGGTAATAGACGAGTGGCCAAGCCACTTGCAGACCCTCTCCATCGACATTCCATAATCTTGTAAGAAGCGGCAACCTGCAGTCCGGCGCAGGTCGTGCCATTGAAGATCCTCGATCCCAGCCCGCTTTGCCGCGGCCTGTAGCTGGCGCCAAATTGTCCCCGATTTTTCGGAATACCGCCCTCCGCGAACGGATGTGAAGAGATAGGGCGAGCGCAAATTGACCGGCCGTGCGCCCAACATCGCACAGGTGCGCGGGAGAATGGGGACAACGCGCTCCTTATTGTTTTTCGCTACGTCCGCCGTGACGGTAATCTCATTCTTATCCCGGTCGAGATTAGAGCGTAAAAGACTGAACTGCTCCTCCTCCCGAAGTCCTGTGTCGATCGCGAATATAATTGCCTCCTGAAGATGCCGGGGCGAGACATCGATCAGCAGCTCCTCTTCCGCATGGGATAGATATCGCGTCCGCGGCGGGCTCTCTTTCAGGCCCTTCTTCTTCCGGGAGCGCATGTAGGCGGGAATCGGATTATGGGTGACCCATTCCCATTCTTCCGCGCAGGAGAACATTGCGGATAAACAGGAGAGATCCCTGCGAATGGTTGGCGCGGAAGCCCCGGCGCTTGATCGCACCTGCTCGAATTCGTAAAGCGGGCCGGATGTGATATCTTCGAGCTTCTTCCCCTCGAAGGCTTCGCAGAGCCATTTTAAGGATACGCCGTATCTCTTGATGCTATTCGGTTTGAGATGCGCGAAATGTTCATCCACGAACTTTTCCAGGGCCTCGTCGAATGTGCGCTTCGGCTTCTCGCCCCATTGCGTAGCCTTGAGTTCTTCTAATTTCCTGGCAAAGCGCGTTTGAGCTTCTCTGAAAGAACTTGTTTCAAGGCTGAACCGGTAGCGCGTGCCTTTGTGGATCTTTTCCGCCCACCAGATCTCGCCGCGCTTGTATAAATTCTTTGACATTTATCAGCCCTTCCGGCTTGCAACCAACGCTCATATCCATGCTCGTCGAACATCCATCGGCAGCCCTCGCCGCCCGGCTGGAATGCCCAATCAATCTCGCCGCTTGATGCAAGAATCTGAAAATATCTGGGCGTCAGCCCGGTCTTTGCGGCCAAATCCGTAGCGGTGACCAATCGCTTCTGATTGTCGTTCGCCGCGCTATCGTTATCCTGTGGATCGTGCATTAGTCGAAACCTTTGCGGGATGCTTCGATGTGAATAATCGCACGGCATCGGTTTCTGGTAGTGTATCTGAAATGCAACAAAAACGGAGCCGTTTCGTTATTTTCGCAGTTCGGCGCCGCGCTCACTTCGAACCCTCCGGCCACAATTTGCCTTTCCGGAAATAAGGCCATGCCTCTTCTGGGATGCACGCCACATGCCCGATCTTCCGATAACATCTTAGCCGGCGTGCTTCGATTGATATCCAGCGAAGTGCTGGCCGTCTCCCAGCGCTATCCATGGGAAGACGGGAGCGAAGCTCCTCCAAGGTAAGGAAACCGGATGCGCTGCTGCTTTGCGGATCGTGCATCATCGAAACCCTTGAACTGTGCTTCGATGCGCAACATGTCATGCCGTTGGACGCGGTGCAATCTTTTTGTGACAACTTCAATAACTATTGCCTCATGCAAGGACAACTCAACCCAGTCTGTCCCAAAATTCTCTTGCCCAGCGAGAGCCTCTTTTAATGCGCCGCATCGCGATAAGTTCTGAGTCGGAAGGGCGTTCGAGACGATCGAGAATTGCAGCTCTTGCCTCCCTGCTGGCCTTCGCTTGATCTATCAGGTGATTAGCTGTTCGAAATATCGCTGGTCTCATATTGTCATAATATTTTCTTGCCCTCGCCACTCGCTTTCTTAGTGTATCGAACGTATCTGTGGTAACGCCAAGGGCGATAAGCTTCCGCAATACTGCCGATTCACTTTTTTTTCTAGTGGGAAAAACTAGAAAAACATGTAGCCAGACGAGCAAATTGAAATCATCCAGCCCCTGGGTCTTTGACTTACCCTGAACTGGGTGAAGTTGAAAACCTGGGACGTGCGAGCGCGCGAGGTTTAGAGCCAGATCTTGCCAAGCTGTCTCTTTATTGGGATCGATCTCAAAATGGCGGAAGAGTTCATCTACTCTTGGCTGATATGGATTTTCAGGTTTGCCAAAATCTTCTGGCTTCAAAGGCTCGATCAAAATTCCAGCGTATGGTTTTCCGGAGAGCAAATGCAGTTCATGCTCGAAAATGCGTAGGTCTTCCGGTGTAATGTCATCTTCGTCAGCATCAGCCACCGTCTTTCCTTCCTCGAAAAAATCCTGCTAGCGCTTAAAAAGAATTCGCCGGAAACCCCGGCGCCGCCGCTCTATCTTATCAGTGGCTATTTTTCCTTTTTGCTTTTCAAAGTCTGATCGAGTAGAGCGTTCGTTACCTGTTGGCTTATGGTGCGGCGCAAACCGTCCTCCATGGCGTCGAGCAGGCCGAACTTAACCAAAGTCTTCTCTACTTCCTGCGCGATCGCAGCCGTCGTGCGAAGAACTAAGGGGCCTTGCGCGTGGGCGACTCTCGCCCGCAGAGGTCCGAGATCCTCGTCAAGGGCTGCCTGCGGTCCGCGATCGTAAAGCGCTCTTTCGAATTTTCGGATTTCATAAGCACGTTGGCGGCATGATGCCGAACAGTAGCGCGGTGCGCGGCCCCGTGGCCCGGGTGTGAATTTCTTGCGACAATGGGGGCATGTCTTTTTCGTCATGGTCTTTCATAACCATTGCGTCACTTGGCGAATTGGTGATGTAATTCGTGATGAAAGTCAAGGCGCGGCCCATGTATATCATTGTGCGCGCCACGGCGGATCAGCCGGAGGAACGACGGGTTCAAGGCAGGCCCCGCACCTGAAACAGATGCGCGCCGGAACCGTAACAGTTGCGCCCAGCCTCCCGCGAATGGGGCCTTAGGCAATCTCTGGCCGCCCGTATTTCGCAAACAGGATGTTGAGCGCTTCGGAAGAACGCGCCTGTCGTCACGGACGGCGCTGGGCTTGATGATGTCTTGCGATTAACGGCTTGCGCTTTTTGTCCAACCGGCTGCCGCGCCCCATGAAACTATTGAACGTGCTTTCTGCTACCCGGCGTTTATGTTCTTTGATCCATGCTTCCGCCTTCTGCTTGGTCGCAAAGCTAGTGACCATTGCTGGGTAGGCTCCGAAAACGGAAACTTCAACGCCATAGGTTTTGTCCTTTTGAGGAAGGACCCGATAGGCTGCGCTGGCATATGGATGTTGTTGTGCCATGAGCACTATATGGTGTTTTTTCGGGAAAAGTGCCACCAGCTCAGCCATAAGCCATTGCAGCCGCGCAAAAATAGCCTGGCTCGCGCCGCCGCAGATAGCCGTTATCTTAGATAATAGATAGCTGTTATTTAGTTGTGGATTTAACCGCTATCCGAGGCAACCAGATAGCCGTTAACGCGGCGAATCTGGTAAGCCTCGAAACCATGAAAACCATCGCGGTTGCCGCTGCAAAAGGCGGCAGCGGAAAATCAACGATAGCCTCAGCGCTCGCCGCCCGCGCTTCCAACGAGAGCATGCGTGTGGCCATGATCGACCTCAACCCGGATCAGGCCAATCTCACGCAATGGTGGACGCTGCGCGGCCAGCCCATGAACCCGCGGCTGATTATGGACATCGAGAATATCCCGGAGGACGTGAAGATCCTCGATGCCGCCGGCTATGAATGGCTGATCCTCGATACACCGCCCGTGGAGATGGACTTGATCGAGCAGGCGGTGGCGGTGGCGGATTTCGTCTTGATCCCGGTCCGCGCCTCGTTCTTCGATGTGGATGCGATCGATGCCGTCATATCCATGTGCCGGACACATCGCAAGTCCTTCGCCTTCGTGCTGTCCGCTGTCGATAGCAAGTTCAAGAAGCTCACCGATCAGGCCATTGTGGCACTCGTCAAGGAAGGTCCGCTGCTCGCATCCCGCGTGTCCTACCGCAAGCACTATATCGAAGCGCTGATGGCGGGAAAGAGCGGCCCAGAGATCGAAAAGGATCTGGTGCCTGAGATTGATGCGCTCTGGTCCGAGGTCAAACGCTACGCGATGGAGGCCGCCCGATGACGGAGCTCGCGGACGATTTCGATTTCGAGGACCCGGACGCCATGGCCAAGGCTCGCGCCACCCTCCGCGCCAAGGGCTTTAGCTCAACGCCGAAAGCCAGAAAGCAGAAGGAGACGAAAATCCGCTCTGCGGTTGACAAGCGCACGCTGAGGGTGACCGGCAGAACCGCCCAATTCAATTTCAAGGCTCGCGAAGACATCAAGCGCCGCGTCACCGAAGCCGCAGAAGGGCAAGGCATCACGATCGCGGAATGGATGGAGCGGGCGATCGAGGCCGCGTTTGGAGAGAGACAACCATAGATGCGGATCGCGGCCGGATTATTCGGGATTTTCTGCGGCGCGATTGTGATCGCAATCGCCGCGCGCTATGGCTTCAAGACCTCGGACAATGATCTGGACGGCTATATTTGGGCGTTCATGTTCGCCGCAGATTTGCGGGCGCCGTCGAAGGAGGCTGATGTTCTGGCCGCGCCAGAAAGCAAGCCTCGCCTGCGTAGCGGGCATGATGGGACACGGCGCCGCCATTATGCCCAGTGGCACGGCCATCGCGACAATGCTTCGCGACGCTTCTCCGCTGGCTTCCCTGGGATTCTTTTTAGCCTGTTCCGTTGAGCCGGTGCAGGCAGGCAATTACGCCTAATCCAGCAATTTCTGCGGCAGAAAACGCGAAACCGGGAAACCGCTCTTGCAC